>DATKBB010000021.1:0-146188 GCA_035514295.1 Candidatus Limnocylindria bacterium
CCTGACGACGAACGACGGCTTCAAGTTCTGGCTCGACGACGGCTCGTGGCTGCTCGTCCGCTTCAGTGGGACCGAGCCGCTGGTACGCGTCTACGCCGAGGCCACCAGCGCGGAGCTGCGTGACGCCATCCTCGTCGAGGGCGGCTCGCTGGTGGCCGGCGAGAAGGCGAGCGCACCCGTGGGCGAGACGGTGGGCGGGGCGGTGGCATGAGCTACGGCGTGGGCAGCGTACTGGATGAGTTCGCCGCGCTCGACAGGCGCGACCCGGGAGGCATGCTGCGCCTGATCGGCCGGCTGCCCGAGCAGATGAGCACGGCCTGGCAGCTCAGCCGCGGGCTCCAACTGGCCGACGAGCACCGCTCGGCGTCGGCCGTGGCCGTGCTGGGCATGGGCGGGTCCGCGGCGGCAGGGGACCTGGTGCGGGGCATCTTCTCCGAGCGGCTGCGCCGGCCCGTCGTGTCCGTGCGCGACTACGAGCTGCCCGCCTGGGTGGGCCGCGACACGCTGGTGGTGGCCGTCTCGCACAGCGGCTCGACCGAGGAGACGATCAACGCGCTGAGCGCCGCGCTCGAGCGGCGCTGTCCAGTGGCGGTCATCACTACCGGCGGCCCGCTGGGCGACGTGGCCGCGCGCGTGGACCTGCCCCGCCTGATCTACCCGGACGACGGCGCGCCGCGGGCGGCCCTGGGCTACACGCTGGTCCTGCTGGCCGGCCTCCTCGAGCGTGCCGGAATGCTCGAGCTGAGCGAGGCCGAGCTGCGCGCGGCGGCGGTTGCCTCGGCCACCGTGGCGCGCGCGTGCGGGCCCGAGGTGGCGACGGAAGGCAACCTTGCCAAGCAGCTGGCCTGGACGCTGGTTGACCGGCTGCCGGTGGTCGAAGCGGGCGGTTTCCTGGCGCCGGTCGCGCGGCGCTGGAAGGCGCAGTTCAACGAGAACAGCAAGTCGGCCGCCGTGGCCGAGGAGTTGCCCGAGGCGACACACAACACGGTGGTGGGTTACAAGCAGCCCGACACCCTGCGCGACCACCTCTACGTCGTCTTCCTGACCGGCTCATTCGATCATCCGCGCAACAGCCGCCGGCTGTCGCTCTCGACCGAGCTGCTGGCCGCGGCCGGCATCGCCTACCAGGTCGTGCCGCTGGGTGGCGACAGCCGCTTCGAGCAGGCCTGCTGGGCGATCAGCCTGGGCGACTACGTAAGCGCCTACCTGGCCCTGCTGTACGGCATCGATCCGACGCCGGTCGAGGCAATCGGCCACGTCAAGGCGGGCATGCAGGCGGCCGACGAAGAGGACGACGACTGACGGGGAAGCTAGGACTTCGACGTGCCATCTGGCCTGCCCTTCCATGACCCTTTCGGAGGCTGGCGATGGCACCCCGGCTGATGTACGCTAGCCCCATAGTCGCTCCGGCTCCGACGGCTCGAGCGGTCGCCGGTCCCGGGCGCAGGCAGGGGACGCTGTGCGTCCCGCGTCGGGAGGAAGTTGCCCCATGCATTCCAGCGTGATCGGCAAGATCGAGAAGGCCAATCGCTACGCGCGCGAGACGGACCGCATCACGATCGACCGGCTGTCGCTCACCTTTCGGGGAGACAACGACACCCATCGCGTGGCCCTCGATGCCGACCGCTGGCAGTGCACCTGCCACTACTTCGAGTCGTGGAACGCGTGTGCCCACGTCCTGGCGCTCCAGAAGATCATGGGTCAGATGCTGCCCGAGGAGGCGCAGACCAGCTTCTTCGGCGCGCCCCAGGCAGCCACCGCGGAGCCCTCCCCCGCCTGAGCGGGGGTACACCAGACAAGAGGAGGCCGGCCCCGAACAGGGGCCGGCCTCTTGGTCTATCGGGGTGAGGGCGGAAACTGCCTCAGGGAACGGTCACGTGCCAGTAATAGGTTGCGTCGCCCTCTTCCTGCGCGAAGTAGAGCTGGACGGCCACGACCCACGAGCCGCTGGGCGGTGCCGGTAGCGTGGCGCTCTCCAGGGGCGTGGCGCCGTCGCCACCCGAGGCCAGCGGGCTGATCACGTCGGCCTCTTCGTCGGCGGCGTCGGCGTAGCGGGCACCCCACGAGACGAACTCGAGTGGCGGCACGGACAGCACGAGGCTGCTGCCCGCCGGCGCCTCCAGTGCGGGCAGGACACGCGCCGGCAGCCACGGGCTGTCGGCAGCCGCACCGCCGTAGAAGTAGCTCCCCAACGCCCCGGCATGTTGCGTGCCGTCGGGCAGCGTCATGAGTGCGTCGCGCGGCATGGGCTCGCTGGAGGCAGGCGCATCGGTGGCCGGCGCGTCGGTCGGCGGCGGCGGGGCGGTGGCCGTCGTCCGAGGCGTGACCAGCGGCGGCGTGGGCTGGGGGCTCGGGACCGCCTGGCTGGGAGAGCCGAGCGACGTCACGGCAGGGCTCTGCGCGGGCGCGTCGGTGGGCGGGTTCCCGACCGGCACGCAGGCAGCCACGGCCGCCAGCAGTGCGATGGCTAGTAGTCGGCCTGCCATGGTCCCTCGCTTTCGTCTGTCTTCGTGCCCGTTTGGTCGGAGATCCCGGCCTCGGCGGCCGTAACGCAGATGGGTCCAGTGCAGCAAACCCCGTCCACGCAGCTGCTGACGTTCACCCGTATGACGGCCGAGGTCGAGCCGTTCAGGCCCTCGTTGGCCGGCTTGCTGAAGAGCGCCCGCCAGTCGTACGTCGTGGTGGGGCTGATCACGCTGGCGTAGCGGCCCTCGATGCTTGTCGCCGGCATGTGGGCGTGCGTCGTCCACGAGCTGGCGCCGGGCAGTCGCCGCTGGAGGGTCACCTGGCGGTCGCTGATGGGCTCGTCGGCCAGCTTGGCGTAGGTCGTGCTGCCCGTGACCTTCAGCGTCGCGCTGATCGTGACCGACTGCCCGGCCGCGACCGACGTGCTGGTGGCCGCGAGGGTCAGCGTGGTGGGCAGCGCCAGGCAGGTGCTGTAGGGCGTGCTGGGCGTCAGTGCCCGGTAGCGGATCTGGAGGCGGGCCACGTCACAGCGCCCGAACTCGTCCTCGTTCCAGCCGATCTTGGCCTTTGTGCGCGGCCCAGCGTGCATGATCGAGTCGAGCCAGGGCTCGCCCAGCGACTCGTCGACGTGGCCCAGCGTCTGCACGTGCCCGAACTCGTGCAGCGTGATGAGCTCCGCGTCGTAACAGCCATTGGGCGGGTTGTCGTAGAACTGGCACCAGCGCAGCGTGCCCCAGTCCAGGACGTGGCCGTGAGGCCGCAGCCGGATGTTGTAGGAATCCGGCACGTGCCGGACGGCATAGCCCACGGCGTAGTTCGTCGGAATGTCCGCCGTGTAGCCGATCCAGCTCTGAGCGCCTGCCTCGTAAGCGAATATCGCCGCCTGCGACGCCTTGCTGGCGTTGGAGCCGGCCGCAGCGGCGTTGATTGCCGGCCTCAGCCAGTTGGGCGGCTCAGCGCCGGCCTTCCAGCGGTAGTTCACCTGCTGGTTCGGTGCCCAGGTGGCGCCGCCGGCGGGCGTGGGCGTGTCGGCGCTGGCCTGCCCTCCCAGCGCGGCTGTTACGAGCAGGATCGCTGCGAGGATCGTGCGTCGTCGGTTCATGGCCTCAGCTCCGTGCTGCCGGCGGATGTCTGGTAGGTCAGCCGAAAGCCGTGGGAGTCGGTCGTCAGCTGCGCCTCGTAGGCCTCCTCGACCAGGACGCGAGACTTGCCCGTGAGGCGCTCGATGGCCAGCACGTCGCAGGGTTCCCAGTGACACGTGTCGCGCGCGTAGAGCGAGGCGCCGTCGAGTCCGAGCAGGGCGCCGTGCGGCTCGTCGTCGAACGTCTGGAGCGCCCCGCTCAGGGTGTCCAGCACGCGCGTGCGGCACAGGCTGAAGCCGCACGACTGGACGGCCAGCTCCCGGCCGTCGGTGCTCCACACGAGTGAGGTGGCGAAGGTGGGCCCGAAGCGCTCCGACACGGGCAACGGGTCGACCGCGCGGCTATGCTCGCCGCTGGTTAGGTCGTAGCGGACGACGCCAGCATCGCGCCGCTCGCCTTCCGTCACGGCGTGCACGTACATGGCTGCACCGGACGGATCGAGCACGGCGCTCCGGACGACCCCTGCCGGCTTGGCAAGGCGCTCGTCACAGCCGCTGGCCAGGTCCACCACTCGCACTTCCGAGCCTGCACGCGGGCCGTGCCAGCCGTAGACCAGCAGGTCCCCAAAGGGGCCGGCCGCGAACGATTCCGCCGGTAACGAGATCGCGGCTGACGTCGCCGCCGACAGCGCCAGGGTCAGCCGCCGGCCTGTTTGCTCGCCGCGCGAATTCAGGACCGCCTCAGACCTGACGCGCGCGTCCGAGTTGCTCAGGCGTGCGGCGGCCAGGCCGCCCGCCACCAGCCCGGCTGCCGGGCACGGCTGGGCCAGGACGGGCGGCGGGCGGAGCGGTTCGGCGGCGAGTGCGGCGGGTACTACGGCGGCTATCACCAGGGCTGTGCTAATGACCAGCGACGGCGGCCCGAACAGGCCGCGCCATCCCGTGGCCCTCATTGATCTCCAACCTCCTCCGGCGGGGTCAAGCCCGGCGGGGGCGGCGAAGGCCCACATCGTGGCAAGTGCCACTTATCCGCGGCTTATGCGGCCGGTGGGCAGTGTCGGCCGGCGGCCGGAGCGCTACACTTCGCCGGTCAACTGAAGAACAGGACCAGGGGATCCGCGAAGCCGGTGTGAATCCGGCACAGTCCCGCTACGGTGACCAGCCGCTCAGGCTGGAAGTCCGGTCGCCGGGCCCATGGTCGTGCTCGATTTCCTTCGCGAGAAAGGGAAAGGCACCATGGACTCGCTCTCTCAGGCCCCTCGTCCCCTTGCCGGCAGGGGTCTTTCGTTTGCCCGGCTCGGGCTGCTGCTGGCACTGGCCGGCCTGTTCGGCTGCCAGCCGGCGTCGCCCGCGGCTCCCACGCCTGCAGCCACCGTGCCGCCGACCCCCACTGCCAGCCCGGCTCCGACCGCCACCGTCCCACCGACCGAGACGGCCGCCCCGGCCAGCCCCACCCTCATCCCGGAGGCCGCCTGGCCCCGCACGCTGGTCGACGACGAGGGCACCACCATCGAGCTGGCCGAGCCACCGCAGCGCGTGATCAGCTTATCCCCGGCCAACACGGAGATCGTCTTCGCGCTGGGCGCCGGCGATCGCCTGGTGGGCGGCACGGACTTCGACGACTACCCGCCAGAGGCCGCCGCGCTACCGGACGTGGCCACCTTCACGGGCGTGCTGCACGAGGCGGTTGCGGGCCTCGAGCCGGACCTCGTCCTGGCCGCCGGCAACAACTTCACGCCGGCCGACGACATCGAGTACATGCGCGATTTCGGCATCACCGTCCTGGTGGTCTACGCCGAGACCGTCGACGAGGTGCTGGCCGACATCGAGCTGATCGGCCATGCGTTGGGGGAGGACGAGGCTGCCGCCGAGATGGTGAGCGAGATGGAGGGCCGAATCGGGGCGGTAGAGGCTGCCACAGCCGCCATCGGTGAGCGACCGCGGGTCTTGTACCAGATCGGCTCCGTGCCGGAGATCTACGCCCCGGCCGATGACTCCTTCCTGGCCGACATGGTCGGCCTCGCCGGCGGCGAGCCGATCACGACCGGCAGCCCGACGGCCTTCAGCATCTCGGTCGAGCAGCTGGTGGCGCAGGACCCGGAGGTGATCGTGCTGGGCGACGCGGCCTACGGCGTCTGCCCGGCCGAGGTCGCGGCGCGGCCCGGCTGGAGCGGCATGACGGCCGTGCGCGACGGCGCCATCCGCCCCGTCTCCGACATCATCGTGACGCGCCCCGGACCCCGGCTGGCCGAGGGTCTGGCCGCGCTGGCACTGGCCATCCACCCCGAGGCAGACATCGAGCCGCCGGCCGACCTGCTCGCCCTCTGCGCCGAGGGTCGCGCGGTTCGGTGAGCACGCGCGTGGCCGGCCGAGTTGACGCCGCCCGGCCGACCGTCGCCCTGCTGCCGGCCTCGCGCCGGCCGGTCGCCCTCGCCCTGACCGGCCTGCTGGCGCTCGCCACCGCGCTGGTCCTGGGAGTCGCGTTGGGCAACGTGGCCGTCCCCGTGGCCGACACGCTGGCCCTGCTTGCCCATCGTCTGCTGGGCTGGCCGGTCAGCGTGACCTGGCCGGCCTCCGCCGAGACAATCATCGTGGAGTTGCGCCTGCCGCGCGTGCTGACGGCGATGGCCGTCGGCGTGGCCCTGGCACTGGCCGGCGCCACATTCCAGGGCCTGCTGCGCAACCCGCTGGCCGATCCCTACGTGCTGGGCACGGCAAGTGGGGCCGCGCTGGGCGCGGCGCTGGCGATGCTGCTGCCCATCCAAGTGGCGTTGCTGGGCTTCGGGTTGATGCACCTGCTGGCCTTCGGTGGCGCGCTGCTGGCGGTGGCCGTCGTCTACCGCCTGTCCCGCCTGGGCGAGTTGAACTCGCTGACCTCCGTACTGCTGACGGGCTACGCCGTGGGCTCACTGCTGGCCGCTGGGCTGGCCATGACCATGTACCTCTCGGGCAGCCACCTGCGCCAGATCTTCTTCTACCTGCTGGGCAGCTTCTCGCTGTCCTCCTGGCAGCAGCTGCTGGTCGGGCTGCCCGTCATCCTGCTCGGCTGCCTGGTCATCCTCGGCCGGGCGCGCTCGCTCAACGCCCTCCTGCTGGGCGAGGAAACGGCCGCTCACCTGGGGCTGAACGTGCGGCGCGAGCGCCTGGTGCTGCTGGGGGCGGCGACGTTGATCACCGGCGCGGCAGTGGCCATGAGCGGGCTCATCGGCTTCGTGGGACTGGTCGTACCCCACCTGGTAAGGCTCGTCGTGGGGCCGAATGCCAGGCTGCTGCTGCCGCTGTCGGCCCTCTTCGGCGCCTCGTTCCTCGCCTTCGCCGACCTCGTTGCGCGGATGCCGGGCGAGCTACCCGTGGGCATCGTGACGGCGGTCATCGGGGCGCCGTTCTTCCTCTACCTGCTGCGCCGCTACAGGGCCGGGTACGCGCTGTGAGCACGGCCCTGGCGGCGCCGGTCGAGCCGGCGCTGGAGTTGCGCGACGTCAGGCTGGCCTACGGGCTGCGCGAGGTGCTGCGCGGCATCGACCTGTGCCTGGCGCCGGGCGAGCGGGTGGCGCTGCTGGGCGAGAACGGCGCCGGCAAGTCGAGCCTGCTGCGCTGCATCACCGGCCTGGCGGGCAATGCCAGTGGCGAAGTGCTCATCGACGGGAGGACGGGGCGGCAGCACGGCCGGGAGGCGCTTGCCCGACGCGTGGCCGTCGTGCCCGGCCAGACGGACGTTGCCTTCCCACTGCGCGTGGAGGAGTTGGTGGCGCTGGGGCGGATCCCGCACGAGCATCCGCTGCTGGGGCCGCGCGAAGAGGATCGGGAGGCAGTGGCGGCGGCCATTCGGCGCGTGGGCGTGGAGCGTCTCGTTGGGCGTGACGTGCGCCAGCTCTCGCTGGGCGAGCGCCAGCTGGCCGTGCTGGCCATGAGCGTGGCGCAGGGTGCCGGCCTGCTGCTGCTCGACGAGCCTACGGCGCATCTCGACCTGCGCCACCAGGTGGCGGTGATGCGCCTGCTGCGCCGCCTGGCCGAGGAGGACGGCGTGGCCGTGCTGGCCGTCATGCACGACGTCGCGCTGGCCGCCCACTTCTTCCCGCGCATCGTGTTGCTGCACGAGGGCCGGCTGGTGGCCGACGGCGCGCCCGCCGAGGTGCTGACGCCCGAGCGCATCCGGCAGGTCTACGGCGTGGACCCCAGCATCGTGCCGCTGCCACTGCCTGCAAGGAGTCCGGACTGACGGGCCTCTTGGCCTAAGCCAAATCCCCGTAGCGCTAGCGAAGACCGACGGACCCACCAGGCGTGCCCGGGCCGCTTGGACCGGTCAACCCGGCCGCACAACTGCCCTGATTGTCCGTTTGGCTCGAGTTAGTACAGGATTAGACCGATCCCATCGGCCGTACGGACGTCCGCGTCTGCTTACTGCTACGGAGAGTTGAGTTAGGCCAGGTTCGCGTGGCCGGCCGCCACTGCGTCACACGGGAGCGGCGGCCAATCGTCAACCGGCCGTGACAGGACAGCAGCCGACGGCCGACTGGTCGCCCGGTCCACCGGCGCCGCCAGCCGCTCCGCTCGCCTGGGTGTCGTCGCCGGCAGCGTCACCACCGCTGGTCCAGCCGCTGCCGGCTGTCGCGGCGGCGCGCGTGCTGCTCGTCGCGCTGGTCGCCGGGCTCGCCGCGCAGTACCTCTTCGTCGGCCAGCGACCGGGACTAAACGTCCTGCTGTGGATCGCCCTGGTGCTCGGCGCCACTTGGCTGCTGCGCCGGCCCGGCGCGCGGATCGAGCGGGCCGATGTCTGGCTGCCGGCCGGCGCGCTGCTCTTCGCCGGCTTCGTGGCGCTGCGCAACGAGGCCCCCTGCACGCCTTCGACATCCCAGCGGCGGGGGCCCTGACGCTTGCCTCCGCGCTGGCGCTGAGCGGCGTTGCGGTCACCCGTCTCAGTTTGGCGGCGCTGGCACTGCCGGCCGGCAGGGCGCTGGCGCTGTTCTTCGCCGGAGCGTCGACCCTGGCTTTAGGCATCCGCCATATCAGCCCGCGCCTGGCCACAGACTCCACCGCCGTGCGGGTGCTGCGCGGCCTTCTCGTGGCCCTGCCGCTGCTGGTCGTGTTCGTGGCGCTTTTCTCGGCGGCGGATGCAGTGTTCTCGGCTCACCTACGCTCGGCGTTTCGCCTGGACCTCGACCTCGGCGACCTGCTACGTCGCCTGACTTTCTCGGCAGCTGCCGCCTGGCTGTTCGCCGGGACGGTGGTGATCGGCTGGGCCCGCGCCGAGCGCCTAGCCTCCCGCTCCGCCGCGGACAGGGCCGCGCCGGCCACCGAGCGGCGACCGCTGGCGGGTCTCGAGGGCATCGTCGTGCTGCTCGCGCTCGATCTGCTGTTCGCTCTCTTCGTCGTGATACAGGCGGCGTACCTCTTCGGCGGCCACGACACGCTCCAGGTCAGCGGGTTGACCTACGCCGACTACGCCCGGCGCGGGTTCTTCGAGCTGCTCGCCGTCGGCTTCCTGGCCGGCGCCGTGCTGCTGGTCATCGATCGGCTAATCGCTGCGCGCGGTTGGGCCTACCGCGCGGCGTCGGTCGCCCTCGCCGTCCTGACCGGCGTCGTGCTGGTATCGGCAGTCGTGCGACTCGGCCTATACCAGCAAGCCTACGGCTGGACCGAGCTGCGCCTTTTTGCGCTGGCGGCCATCGGCTGGCTGGGGCTGGGCATCGTGGCGACGGCCGTCGCCCTGCTGACAGACCGGGCAGCGGCAGTTCCCAAGGCCCTCGTCGGGCTCGCATTGGCCGTTGCCGCGCTGGTCAACCTGGTCGGTCCGCAGTCGTTCGTGGCGACCCAGAACCTCCAGCGCGCGATCGATCCGTCGCTGGTGCCCGCAGGCGGCCGGAGCGGCATTGACTTTGACTACTTGGACCGCCTGGGCGACGACGCAGTGCCGGCTGTCGTGGCGGCGCTGCCACAGCTCCCCGAACAGCACCGCCTGGACGCCGAGGAGCTGCTCCGCCGCCAGGCAGCGGCGCTCGCCGGGGAGGCACGCGAGCTGGGCTGGCCCTCTTGGAACCTGGCCCGCCACCACGCCATCGAGGCGCTGCTGGCGAGCGACTTCCTGGTCCGGGGCGGGCAGTGTGCGACTATTCGCGCTTGCGCGGCGGGTCGAAGAAAGGCAGCGGTGCGACCACCGCGCCCACCCGGCCGCGGCGCGCCTCGACCGTCCACTCAACGTGCACCGGGCTGCCCGGCCAGTCGTAGGCGGCGTCCACCGAGGCCAGACAGATGTGCTGCTTGAGCGTTGGGCTCCAGGTCCCGCTCGTCGCCCGGCCCACCTGCCGCCCGCCGGCATACACCGGCACGTGCGTGCGCCAGGCTGTGGGCTCGGCGCGGGAGGGCAGGTGTTGCGCATCGTGCAGCCGCTCGACGTCCTCCCAGGCCAGCTGCAGACCCACCAGCCGGCGAGCCGGCCCGCCCCGGTCGACCTCCTCGAGCAGTGCCCGCCGGCCCACGAACTCGGCCTCCTTGTCGAGGTTGACCAGCCGGCCCAGGTTGAGCTCGTAGGGTGAGTAGTTCTGCTCCGGGATGAGTGCGTGCTTCGAGCTCGTGTAATCGACCTCGATCAGGATCAGCCCGGCCTCGATGCGGACCATGTCGAGGGCCAGCATGCCGGCCGGCCGGACACCGAAGGACCGACCGAGCTCCAGCAGCCCATCCCACAGCCCAACGGCCTGGCCGGCACCGACCCACAGCTCGTAACCCAGGTCGCCCGTGTAGCCGGTCCGGCTGACGTCGATGCGCGCCCGACCCGCCGTCGCTTTCCGGCGGCGGTAGTAGCCCAGGTCTGTCCAGTCCTCGCCGGTCAGCGCCTCCAGCACCGCGCGCGAGCTCGGGCCCTGGAGCGCGATGGCGGCCGTGCCCTCGCTGACATCCTCGATCTGCACCGCCAGTCCGCGCGCGTTCAGCTCGAACCAGCGCAGGTGGGGCTCGGCCGACGTCCAGCGGAAGCTGTCGTCGTCGAGTCGGGCGATCGTGCCGTCGTCGACGACCTTGCCGTGCTCGTCGCACCAGGGCGTGTAGATCACCTGGCCGGGCCTGATCTTCGTGGCGTCGCGGGTAATGATCCGGTCGATGAGGCGAACGGCGTCGCGGCCGCGCACGATGTACTTGTAGAGCGGCGAGACGTCGATCAGCGCGGCGGCGTGGCGGATCGCCGTGTACTCGGCCAGCTGGTGATCGTCGTAGGCGCTGGCGGCCAGGTAGCCCGACCACTCGCGCCAGTTCTGCTTGCGATTGTGGGCCGCGGTGCGCTCGTGAAGCGCCGTCCCGACGCTCACAGGCGATCGATGATCTGCGTCCGTTTGGCTTCGTACTCCTCGGGCGAGATGAGGCCGTTGTCGCGCAGCCTCTTCAGCTCGGCCAGCGCCGACTCGGCCGACGCTGCCTGGGCGGCGCCGCCCGGCTTTCGCCGAGCCGAGTAACGGTTGTAGCCAAAGCCGACCTTGATCAACAGGAACGTCACAAGTAGGACCGCGGCCGTCCACAGGCTGGCATAGACCACCGCCGCGGGGAACGGATTGTTGACCACCAGCACCCACCAACCGCCGACGATGGCGACGACGGCCACCATGAAAAGCAGGATCCGCGTCGACGCGTGCATCTACGTATTCTCACCCATATCTGCTCCCCAGCTCGGCGGCGGCTCGCGCCTGCCCGCTATCCGATTCCAGGCGTCCCACTCGTCGACGACCAGGCCGTCGCCATCGAAGCGCAGGACGCTCACGCCGGCGTAGGTCATCTGCGCGCCGTCCTCGCGGAACGACGCCCGCCACTGGACGGCCGCTCGGTCACCGTCGACGATCGGCTGGCCGAAGCGAGCTTTCACGTCGGCCTCCTCGGCGAAGACCGGCGTAAGGTAGGCGAGGGCTCCCGCCGGCCCCAGGTAGGGGTCCCTGAAGGGCTCGGTGGAGTAGACGGCCGAGGGTGCATACAGCGCCGCGACCGGCTCGGCCTCGCCGGCCTCCCACGACCGTTGCCACGTGTCCGCCCAGCGCCGCGCAGCAGTTCGAGTGTCCACGGAGCCATTCTACGGACGCCGGGCGCGCGGGTCGCTCACCTGACGCAATGGTGTCCACCGGCATGAGTCAACAAGGCTCACACGATCGGTGCCAGGGGCCCGGAAAGAAATGAGCGCAGCCTGGTGCAGCGTTTCCTCGACCGGCTGGAAGTCAATGAGTGGCAGGAAGGCGTCAATCAGCCGCTCGACGGCCGCCCATCCTAGCCGGCGACCGATCAGCCCGGCCGAGCCCTTGCTTCTTCCCCGAACCTGCGCAACAAGGTACGCCATGACCGGCACGGCAATCACAGCGGCACAGTAGGCGGTACGCGAAGGTGTGAGCGGCGGAGTGACGGATCGGCCAGGGTCAGCATGCCGGCGATCGCCACGCCGCCCAGGCCCACGATGAGCGCTGCCTCAAAGCCGAACCTTTCTACGATGGGCGCGCCACCAATCGCACCCAGTGCGTTCGCGCCGCCGCTTATCACCGAGAAAAGCGCGAAGGCGCTGCCCCGGTCGGCGGTCGAGCTGCGCACGGTTAGCTCGAGCAGCATCGGTGACAGGATCAGTCCCGCCGACAGACCGGCCAAAAGCCCACCACCTACCAAAGTAGCGACTGTCGGTGTGAGCAGCAGCAATGCGATCGAGCCGACGCTGACGAGGAGCCCGGCGCCGACTAGCAGCCGCGCCTCGTGGCGATCGGCCAGCCAGCCGGTCGGGATGCGGGAGATGAGCACCGAGGCGCCGTAGCCAATGAAGAAGAAAGCCGAGCTTGTGCCAGCAAGCTCCGCTCTTGGCGGCAGATAGGTCAGCACGACACCCCAGTACGCAACGGCAAAGAGGGTGATCGCCAGCGGCACGGCCCACGCGCGCCGGAAGGCCAGACCCCACTGACGGCGGGCGGGCGACGCGATCACCATCGACGAGGAGCCGGCGCGCCCGGAGGCGAGAGTCGGCCGCGGTAGCCGGTTGGCGAGTAGCGCACCCAATAGGATCACGAGCGCAGCCGAGACGGCCACTCCGCGGAAGGAGCTCACCTCGAGGATGAACAACGAGGCCGCCGGGAGAACGGCCAAGGTCAGGTTCTGGGCGAGAAGCACGACCGACAACCAGAAGCCGCGCTGCGCCGCGTCGACGACCAAAGGCACCAACGTCAGAACGGCCGGAACGACGACCGCGAAGCCGATGCCTTGGAGCACTCGCGCAGTGAACAGGCCCAAGATCGGCTCGCTCGGGTCGAGCTCCGAGATGCCCAGCAGGAGTGTCGCAAGCAGGTAAGCCGCGACACCGACGAGGAGCAGTCGGTAGGGCCCTGCACGGTCGATCAGTGCGCCAATCACCGGCGCGGCAAACATTTGGACCGTGAAGGCGGTCCCCACGATTAAGCCGATCTGGCCGTTGCTGTACGCCGCCGCGGCCAGCGCCACCGGCAGCGCGCCGGTGAAGCCGTGGAACCCGGCCTGGATTGCGAAGACAGCCGGTAGGAGCCTGAGCAGCGATCGGCTGTCGCTCACCCTCGTCCGTGGATGAGCATCGTCCGAGTCCTGGTGTAGAACTCGCGCGCCGCGCGGCCCTGCTCACGTGGCCCGTAGCCCGACGCCTTGTCGCCACCGAATGGCGTGTAGTGCTCAACGCCGGTGGTTGGCGCGTTGACCCGCTGGATACCGGCGTCAAGCCGCTCGGCGAGCTGGCGGGCACGCTCAATGTCGGTCGAGAAGACACTCCCCGCAAGGCCGAAGCGGGTCGAGTTGGCCGCAGCAAGCGCCTGCTCGTCCGAGTCGGCGACCAGTACCGCGACTGCCGGTCCGAAGGTCTCCTCCTGGGTGAACCGGTCGGAGGGGTCATCGACCTCGAGGATGGCCGGCTCGATGAACCAGCCCTCGCCGTCGGGGCGGTTGCCGCCGCTGAGCAGCCGCGCGCCGCGCGAGCGCGCGTCGGCGATCGCCTCTTCAACCATCGTGCGAGCGCCCTCGTTGATCAGCGGCCCGAGGTCCGCCGTCTCGTCGTCAGGCATCCCCACGCGCACCGCCCGGACGGCGTCGACGAGCAGCGGTACGAACGCCGGCGCGATGGCCGACGAGACGATCACCCGCCGCGTGGCGGTGCATTTCTGGCCGGCGAACTCCATCGCAGCCTTGGCGATAGTCGTCGCGGCGTGCAGCTGGTCGGCGTCGTCCAGCACGATCGAGGGGTTCTGGCCGCCCATCTCCGCCTGCACCGGCGCGCCGCGTGAGGCCACGCGACTGACTATCGCGCTGCCAACCGGCACCGAGCCCGTGAACGTGACCGCCGCGATGCGCGGGTCGTCCAGAATCGGATCGAGCGCGTCGGGCGCAGCCGGCACCAGCTCGAGCACGCCCGGCGGCAGCACCTCGCCGGCGGCCTCGGCCAGCAGATGGCCGATCGCCAGCGCGCTCGACGAGGGCTTGAACAGAACCGTGTTGCCGTAGGCCAACGCGGGCGCAATCTTCCAAGCCGGGATGGCCACGGGGAAGTTCCACGGGCAGATGGCGGCGACCACGCCAAGCGGCCGGCGGTGTACGCGCAGCTCGACATCGCGGCCGGCGCTCGGGAAGATCTCGCCGATCGGGTCGAAAGGGGCCTGCGCGTAGTAGCGCACGATGGCGACCGCCCGGCCAACCTCGGCGCGGCTCTCGCGCGGCGGCTTGCCCACCTCGCGAATGAGCAACCCAACCAGCTGCGGCGCGCGCCGGGCGATCGCCTCGGCCCAGCCGTGGAGTGCGGTCGCGCGGACCGCCGCGTCGGCGGCCCAGCCCGGGCCTGCTTCTTGGGCGGCGGCAATGCGCGCCACCACGGCGGCCCTGTCGAGCAGGCCGAACGTGCCAACGATTCGCTCCGGCCGAGCCGGCTCGCGCACGACGACGAGATCGGCCACGGCTGCCTTCCTCTCAGGCGGTGCGAGTGGAGGGATCAGCGGGGCGACGCGTGTGCCAGTCAGTCGCCTGCTCGTACGAGCGGGCGACCGTCAACACCAGCGCATCGGCGCCGTAGGCACCGGCGACCTGCATGCCGATCGGCATGCCCGCGCCGTCGAAGCCGGCGGGCACGGACACGGCCGCGCCGCCGACGATGTTGTGGATGCCGGTGAAGGGCGTCCGATGAGGAGGGTTGCGCTCGAAGTCGACCTTTTTCGGCGCGACCTGGAGGACGACCGGCGAGACCAGCACGTCGACCGACCGATATAGCTCATCGAGCTGCGCAATGACCACGTCGCGCATGCGCAGGGCGTTGACGTAGTCGACGCCAGTGTACGCCAGGCCGGCCGACAGCCGCTCGCGTGCGCTGACGCCGAACTCGTCCGGCCGGTCGGCCAATGCGGGCAGATGGTTGGCCAGGCCCTCCGAGCCGATGATCGCCAGCAGCGTCGCCTCGGTCAGTGCCAGCTCGGGCAGCTCGACGGCCTGTAGCCTGGCGCCAAGGCTGCGCAGCACCGACGTGGCTTCGTCAAAGGCGCGGCCGATCGCCGGCTCCATGTCGGTGCTGTCGATCAGGGCCTGGGGCGCGCCGATGCGCAGCCCGGCGATCGAATCGCCCAGCTCGACCGAGCTGCCGCTGGCGCCGGCGAGCAGCGCCGCAACGTCGTCCGCTGTCCGGCCCAGCGGACCGACGTGGTCAAGCGTCCACGACAGGGCCAGCACCCCACGCCGGCTGATCAGGTCGTAGGTCGGCTTCATGCCTACGACGCCGCAGTACGACGCCGGGCCGCGGATCGAGCCGCCCGTGTCCGTGCCATAGCTGCCGGCACACAGGCCGGTCAGCACCGCCACCGCCGAGCCGGAGCTCGAGCCGCCGGGAATGCGCTCGAGGTCCCACGGGTTGCGCGCCGGGACGGGCCATTCACCCGGCATCGGCAGGCCCATGCCCAGCTCGTAGAGGTTGTTCTTGCCGATGATCACCGCGCCGCCGGCGCGCAACTGGGCGACGATGTCGCTGTCGGCCGTGGCGATCACGTCGCGGTGATGCAGCGAGCCGCCGGTCGTCGCGACCCCTGCGACATCGATCAGGTCCTTGAGCGCAATCGGTATCCCGTCGAGTGGCCCGCGCCGACGGCCGGCGAAAAGCTCCTGCTCGGCACGCCGAGCCTCGTCGAGTGCCGAGTCGGCCAGCACGCTGATGTAGCTGAGCAGCTCCCCGTCCAGAGCGGCGATGCGATCGAGGGTCGCCTGCGTCACCTCGACCGGCGACGCGCGCCGCTCATCGTATGCAGCCGACAGCCAGCCGATCGACCGCTGGGTCAGCTCGCTCATCTCGAGCGCGAAGGAGTGGCGCGTGGGGGGATGGCCCGCAAGGGCTGGCCGCTCACCTCGCGCGCCAGCGTGGCCGTCGTTTGTTGGCTGCGTGCGACGAACGTGCCCACCTTGTCCCAATCGGTGTGCTCGGTGCGCATGCCGTAGACGGCCGCGCGAACAAGCACACGTTTGGTGATCGCAGCGGGGTCGGCCTCCGGAGGCGTGGCCGGCGTACTGGGCGGTGATGAGTTGCGCTCGGCCATCAGGCAAGTGCTGCGACGGTCTTGCGACGGGTGAAGAAGTCGACCGCGCCCGGCCCCTGCTCGCGGATGCCGTAACCCGACGCCTTGGTGCCGCCGAATGGCGCATGGGCCTCCCAGCCGGCGCTGGTCACGTTGACTCCGGCACAGCCCACGTCGGCGCGGCGGACAAACTCGCCGGCCAGCTCCAGGCTGGCCGTGTGGATGACCGCAGCCAGGCCGTACGGCGTGCCATTGGTGATCGCGAGCGCCTGCTGAAACGTGTCACAGGCGAGCACGGCGAGCACCGGCCCGAAGATCTCCTCCTGTGCGACCGCCATGGCCGGCTCGACGTCGGCGAAGATCGTCGGCTCGAAGAAGTAACCCTCCTCGAAGCCCGGCGGGTTGCCGCGCGAGCCGCCGAACAGCAGCCGGGCGCCGTCGCGCAGCGCACGCTCGACGTAGTGTTCGCTCTTGGCCAGCGCGGCCTCATCGACGAGCGGGCCCATGAAGGTGTCCTCGGCGAGGGGGTCACCGACCTGGACTGACGTGGCCGCCTCGACCAGCGCCTCGGTGAAGCGGGGCAGGATGTGCCGCTGGACGATGACCCGGCTGGTCGAGGTGCACTTCTGGCCGGCGGAGCGATAAGCGCCGTCGACGATCAGCGCGACGGCCCGCGCAAGGTTGGCGTCGTCCCAGACGACGACCGCGTTCTTGCCGCCCATCTCGGCCTGGACGCCGGCACCGCGCGCACTGGCCGCCGCGACCGTCCGCCAGCCGACCTCGGTTGAGCCAGTGAAAGAGATCGCGGCCACCCGCCGGTCGGCGACGAGCGCCTGCCCGACTGCCTCGCCGTCGCCGGTCACGAGGTTGACCGCGCCCTCGGGCACGCCCGCCTCTAACAGCAGCTCGACGATGCGTGCCGCCACTGCCGGTGCGCGCGACGCTGGCTTGAGCACGGCGCTGTTGCCGCAGGCCAGCGCCGCAGACAGCTTCTTGGTCGGGATCGAGATCGGGAAGTTCCACGGCGTGATCAAGCCAAGGACGCCGAGCGGCTCGCGCAGGGTTAGCAGGCTGACCCTGTCGCGAACCGAGCCGCCCACCTCGCCGCCAAGGCGCGTGGCTTCGCCACCGAAGTACTCCAGGAAGGCGATCGCGGCACCAACCTCACCGCGTGCCTCGCCGATCGGCTTACCCATCTCGCGGCTGGCAAGCTGCGCGATCGACTCGGCCTGCTCGCGCATCAGCCGCCCGGCGGCGAAGAGGATCTCGGCGCGCCGCATGGGTGAGACGGCGGCCCAGTTGGGAGCGGCCTCGGCTGCGGCGGCAACCGCCGCCTCGACCTCGTCAGACCCGCATGCCGCGACCATGGCGACGAGCTCGCTCGGGCGAGCCGGGTTGACGTCGTCGAAGGTGCCGCCAGAGCCACGTTCGCTGGTCGAGCCACCGATCCTGCTCGCGACTTTGAGGGGCTCGGCGTTGGCGGCAGGCTCGCGGGCGGCGACGGGAGTGGTCACAGTGATTCCTTCTCTGCCTCCTCGGCTGTCCCGGGCTGGTGGGCCACGACGCGCTCGCGCAGGCGGATCAGCGCCTCCACGATGCGGTCCTCTTCGGCGCGGGTGTGGCCGGTGGCGGTCAGGGTGGTGCTCGCGGCGTAGCACAGTCCGGTGACCTGGAATAGCGCCACGCCGTAGCAACGCAGGCCGAGCCCGCTCTCCTCATCGTCGACGGCGAGGCCGTCGCGGGCGCGCACCTGCTGCAGTTCGGCCATCAGGCCCTGCAGCGTGCGGATACTGCGATGGGTCATCACGGGAAGCGTGCGCACCCCCCGGTAGCGGTGGTTGATCTCCTCGTCGGCGAGCATCGACAGGGCGGCCTTGCCCATTGCTGTCGTCGAGGCCGGTATGCGGGTGCCCACGCGTGAGGCGAGCTGGATCGTGCGCGTCCCGTCGAGCCGCGCGACGTAGACCACGTTCGTCCCCTCGAGTCGGCCGAGCTGGACGGTCTCGCCGGTCTCGGCGATGAACTGACGGGCAGCATCGATGAACAGCTCGTTGAGCGCGTCGCCTTCCAGGAAACGGACGGCCAGCTCGACAACGGCGCTGCCCAGCACGTACTCGCGCGTGGTGGTCAGTCGGTAGGCCAGCCCCGCCGCGGCGAGAGTGGACATCAGGCTGTGCGCCGAGCTCTTGGGTATGCCCGCCAGGCGGGCGAGCTCAGATACGCCCAGCGGCCGGCGGTGTCGGCTCAGGATGTCGAGCAGGGCGACGGCCTTGAGCACCGCCGGGCTACGCTCGCTGCCCGATCGGTGGCCATCGGTGGCGTCGTCGTCTTCGACGGCCGGGGCGAGCAACTCCGTGACCTGCAAGTCCGTGACCTGGTGATCGGTCATTGTCAAAAGTCCCCAATCCGTTCCCTATGTTGAACGTTATTACCGAATATCGAATCAGTCAAACGAGCGGCCCGCTTTTGACAAAGTCGGTCGCCGGCGTCCTGGGAGGGATCGCCAGCGCGCTGGCCGCGATGAGCACGGCCAGCAGTGACAGGCTGAGCATGCCCAGCTCGAACGAGCCCGTCAGGTCGCGCAGGACACCCATCGCCAGCGGGCTGAGGCTGGCAACCACATAGCCAACACCAAAGATGACCGCGGTGCTGCGGCCGACCTCGGCGATGTCGGCGCCGAAGTCGAGCGCGATGACCAGCGTCACCGGCGCGATGAAGCCCATCGCCAGGCCGGCCACTATCGCCCAGCCATAGGCGAGACTTGGGTTCAGGACGAGCAACACGATCACCGCGCCCAGCACCAGCCCGGGCACGATCAGGTAGTTACGCCGCTGCCCGAAGCGATCGGCGAGGTAGCCCGCCGCCAGCGTCCCGGGCACCTGCGCGAAGACCATCACCGCCAGCAGCTGGCCGGCATCAGCGGCTGACCAGCCAAGCTCGACGTACAGCGTGGGCAACCACGAGTTGAGGCCCTGGAAGAGCAGCACCAGCAGCGAGAAGACGGTCACCGTCGCCGCCAGCAACCTCATCTTGGGCAACAACGATCCGGCTGATGAGCTCTCGACGACGGGCGCGTGGAGAGCCGCCGTCCGAGACTGACTGCGACTGAGCACCAGCCAGGCAGCCACCGCGAGCGCGCTGAAGACGCCGATAGTCACGAAAGCCGGCCGCCAGCCGCCGGTGGCCACGGCCAGCGGCACGGCCACGCTGGCCGTCAGCGCGCCACCCAGCTGCATGCCAACGGTGTAGACACCTGTCGCCGCTGCGGCAAGCCTGGCCGGCACCGTCGCCTTGACCAGCATCGGCAGCAATACGCCCGCCACTCCAGCTCCCGCGCCGAGCGGCAGTGAGGCGAGCAGGATCCCTTCGATGCTGGGAAGGACCGCGCGCAACATGCCGGCGCCGACCATCAATCCGAGGGCGAGAGCGGCGGTCGGGCGCACGCCGAGGCGGCCAGCCAGCCACGGCGCAGCCAGCGACGCCAGCCCCAGGCAGAGCACCGGCAGGCTGACCAGAAGCGAGGTCACCGCAAAGGTGGCCTCGAGCTCGGCCTGGACGTCGGGCAGGAGCGGGGTGACGCCGTAGATCAGCGGCCGGATGGCGATGGCCAGCAGGACCAGCGCTGCCCACGCTGCCAGGCCACCACGCCAGCCTGAGGCGTCCGTGGCCGGCGTGCCTGGATCTGTGCGCGCATCGGAACCCGACGCGCCGCCACCCACAACCACTCCTGCGCCTCCCACTCGAGCGGGTCTTGACCTGGGCAAGCCCACGACCTATTATGGCCAAGCGTTCCATCTACAGGCTAGTCGTTCTGTATATCGAACGTATGCTGCGGATGGAGGGTTCATGACCACCGACACGCTGCCCGGCATCGACCTCTCCCCAGCCCAGGAAGAGCGCGCCCGTGAGCTCCATGCCCGTGCTCTGGTCATCGATGGCAGCTCGGTCGTGATGCAGGAAGACGCTCACTTCGAGCGCGCCTTCGCCGGTGGCGTGACCGCGACCAACCATACCGTCACCCATCCACCGAGCGACTTCGAGACGGCGGTTCTCGACATGACGACCTGCCGCCACTGGGTCAGCCAGAACTCCGACAAGGGCCTGCTGACGCTGACCGTCGCTGACATCCAGCAGGCCAAGCAGGGCGGACGCGAGGCGATCATCTTCGGACCCCAGAACACCGAGTTCATCGGCACCGAGATGGACAAGCTCGTCGCCGCCTACGAGCTCGGCGTGCGCGTGTTGCAGCTGACCTACCAGCGCCAGAACTGGGTCGGCGCCGGCTGTGGCGAGGCGAACGACGGTGGGCTGAGCACCTTCGGCCGCGCGCTGGTCAAGCAGATGGACGAGCTGGGCATTGTCGTCGACCTCTCGCACTGCGGCGCCCAAACGTCGGCCCAGGCGATCGAGCTGTCAGCCAACCCGGTCATCTTCAGCCATGCCCATCCGTACGCCGTCACGCCCCACGTGCGAGCCAAGAGCGACGACCTGCTGCGCGCGCTTGCCGCCCGCGGCGGCGTCATCGGCATCACCGCCCTGTCGGCCTTCCTGGCCGACCCGGCGGAACCGCGCAAGCGAGCCGGGCTGGAGGCCTTCGCCCGGCACATGGAGTACCTGCTCAACCTGATCGGCGAAGACCACGTCGGCATCGGCCTCGACTTCGACGAGACGAACACGCCCGAGAAGTTTGCCGCCGCAAGACGTGAGCACCCCGAGCTCGATACCGGCTTTGGCTGGGACGACAAGCGCATCCACGACCTGACCCACGCCGGCGAGGAGACGAACGTGACCCGTGTGCTCGTCTCCCTCGGGCTGTCCGACGAGGCAATCTTGAAGGTGCTCGGGGGCAACTTCCTGCGCGTCTTCGGCCAGGTCTGGAGAAGCTGACCAGCCCAGGGCCAAGGGCCATCAACGCGAGGACGAGCGATGTCGCCAGCCGCCCAGCACCCCTTCCTGACCCGCGAGCTGACCGCTGACGAGGAAGCGCGCGCTAGGGAGCTTCACGAGCGTGCGATCGTCATCGACACGCTGGGCGCGCTCCAGCCGACCGAGGAGTACATCAGCTCGGTCGAGGCCGGCGGCGTCGACGCGATCGGCCTGACGCTCGTCGCCGAGCGGCACAACTTCCGCGACGCGATCGACTGGATCGTCTGGTGGAACCGCGAGCTGCGTCACTGGGAAAAGCGGCTCGTGCTGGCGACCAGCGACGACGACATTCGGCAGGCCAAGGATGACGGCCGGATCGCGGTCATCTACCTGTTCCAGAGCGGCAAGCCGTTCGAGGATGAGGTCGGGCACGTCGAGCTGTTCCGCCAGCTGGGCGTCACCTCGAGCCAGATCACCTACAACATGCGCAACTTCCTGGGCGACGGTCACGTCGAGCCGGGCAACGCCGGCCTGAGCCTGCTCGGCCAGCAGGTCGTCGCCGAGATGAATCGGGTCGGCATGATGGTCGACCTGTCGCACGTCGGCGAGCGCACCTCGCAGGACGCCATCCGGGCGTCGGCCAGGCCGGTCTACTACTCACACGGCGGCGCCCAGTCGGTCTTCCAGACGGATCGCTTCGCGAGCGACGAAACGCTCGCCCTGCTACGCGAGAACCGCGGCAACATCTCGGCCACCGGCCTATACCACACCAACGATGCGGCGGTCGAGCCGGTGCTGCGCAGCGTCATTGATCACGCGATGTACTGCATCGACTTCCTGGGCGAGGACCACGTTTCGCTTTCGACCGACTTCCTCAAGGCGCCCGACTGGGTATACCGCAACGCCTTCGTCGACGCCGCCGGCTACCTCAACCTCGAGTACCCCGGCAAGCTGCTGCGCCAGCGCTACAACTGGACCGCCAAGGACAAGTTCCAGGGCTACCCCTGGTTCATCTACCCGCTCGGCATCCGGACCTACGACGAGTACCCCAACCTCACCCGCGAGCTGGTCATCCGTGGCCTCACCGACGAGCAGATCCTGAAGATCCACGGCGAGAACTTCCTGCGCCTTTACGGCGAAGTGGTGGGCTGAGTGAGCGCCACCTCCAACGGCTCGGTCAGCTTTCGCTACCTCAGCCAGGAGCAGGTCATCGACTTGGGTGGCCTCGACATGGCCAGCGCCGTCGACGATATCGAGGAGGTCTTCCGGCTCCACGCGACGGGCGACTACGTGCTCCCCAGCAAGGTCGTGCTGCGCTGGGGCGACCTCGATTCGGAGACCACCCGTGGCCGCATCAACGCCATGCCCGGCTATGTCGGTGGCCGCTTCGCGATGGCCGGCATGAAGTGGATCGCCAGCTTTCCCTCGAACATCCACCGCGGCATGCCGCGCGGCACGGGCGTGACCCTGCTCAACGACCCCGACACCGGCGTGCCGCTGGCGGTCATGGACGGCACGCTGATCAGCGCCATGCGGACCGGCGCCGTATCGGGCGTGGCGGCCCGCCACCTGGCCGGTCGGGACGCACGGACGGTGGGCATCATCGGCGCCGGGGTCCAGAGCCGGACCCAGCTGATGGCGGTGGCGGTCGCCCGGCCGGGCATCGAGCGTGTGCTGGTATATGACGTCGACGCGGCGCGTACCAGCGCGTGGTGCGCCGACATGGCCGAGCGCCTACCGCTGGACTACCTGGCGGCGACCTCGCCGCGTGAGCTGGTCGAGCAGTCCGACGTGCTCGTCTCGGCGACCACGGCCAGCGAGCCGATCGTGATGCCCGGCTGGGCGCCTCCTGGGCTGCTCTACCTGCAGGTCGGCGGGCGCGAGTGCGACCCGGCCGCGCTGGCCGACTTCGACCGGATCGTGGTCGACGACTGGGAGGAGATCAAGCACCGCGCCGCGCAGGCGCTGGCCCACGCGTTCGAGCTGGGCGTCATAGGCGACAACGACATCTCGGCCCACCTCGGCGAGATCGTCGTCGGCCGGCAGCCCGGTCGCGTCTCGGACGGCGAGCGGATCTACTTCTCGTCAGTGGGAATGGGTATCGAGGATGTCGCCATCGCCACGCGCATCCTGCGCACCGCCGAGGCGCGCGGCGTCGGCACCACGCTGCCGCTGTGGCAGTCACCGGTCTTCGCATGAGCGGCGCGATGCCGCGGGCGATCGTCTGCGACCAGCTGCTTGACGGCACTGGTCGCGATCCAGTGCGGGATGCCGTCCTGCTGATCGAGGGCGACACGATCACTGCCGCGGGCCCGCGCGCGGACATCGCCATCCCAGACCGTGCCGAGGTGCTCGACTGGTCGGGCTCGACGGCGATGCCCGGCCTGATCGACTGCCACGAGCACCTGGGCCTGGACCTGGGCGACGAGGAGGGCCAGGCGGAGCAGCCCATCGAGTACACCGTCGCCCGCTGCGTGCGTACGGCGCGCAAGATCATCGGCTCGGGCATAACCACCATTCGCGACTGCGGCGAGCGGGGCATCGTGGGGCAGGTCATGAAGCGAGCCGTCGACGACGGCGTCGTGCCCGGCCCGCGCGTGCTGGCCGCCGGCCGCAACATCTGCCGCACCGGCGGTCACGGCTGGAAGATGGGTCGCGAGGCGGACGGTCCCGATGCCCTGCGCCAGGCCGTCCGGCTGAACGTCCGCGAGGGCGCCGACGTGATCAAGATCATGGCCTCGGGCGGCATCTCGACCTTCGGCTCGACGGTCATGACGCCGGAGTTCACCGACGACGAGTTCCACGCCGTCATCGACGAGGGCCACCGGCGGGGCCGCAAGGTGGCCGCCCACGGCCACGGCGGACCAGGCGTGGCGGCGGCCGTGCGAGCCGGCGTCGACTCGATCGAGCACGGCCTGTTCCTGACCATGGACGATGTCAGGCTGATGGTCGAGCACGGAACCTTCCTGGTAGTCACGGCCAAGTCGTTCTACGTCATCCGCGAGAGCCCGGCCGTGCCGCAGTTCCAAAAGGACAAGGTCGGCAACGCCATCGATACCCACCGCGAGATGCTCGGCCGGACCGTCGGCAGCGGGCTCAAGGTCGCCGTCGGCACCGACGAATGCCACGGCCAGCTGTGGTTCGAGATGCAGCTTCTGCGCGAGGTCGGATACGACCCATTGACCGTCGTCTCAATCGCCACCTCGTCCGGCGCCGAGCTGCTCGGCCTGGCCGACCGGCTGGGCACGCTCGAGGCTGGCAAGACGGCCGACGTGATCCGCGTGCCGGCAGACCCGCTGGCCGACTTTGCCGCGCTGCGCGGCGTGTCCGCCGTGCTCAAGGCCGGCGTTGCCCAGCCGCTTGACGGCCGCGACCTGGAGTGGTGATCGACAGGTGAAAGAGCCGCATGTGCTGCACGACATCCCCGAGCACCTGGCCCTGCTGCGTGCCCTGTCACGGCTGGACTTCCAGTTCGACCGGCCGGCTGGCCGGCGCAGCGCGCAGCTTGTCCGGGGCTTCGCGCCGGAGAGTGTGGTCGAGGTCGTGGAGGGTCCGCCGCTGACCGTCTCGCTGCTCTTCAGCGCCAGCCCCGACCAGCCCAGCCTGGTCTGCTCGACGATGAGCCTGGTCACCTTGTCGCGGGTGCTGAGCATCGACTTCACCGACTGGCTGGCTCGCCAGATCTCACGCCGCGGCCTTGGCACGCCGTGGGCGGCCAGCCGCCGCTTCGGCACGCGCCAGGTTGCCGCCGAGCTCCTCGGTAGCGACGCGATCCTGCTCACGATCACCGCGGCGCGCCGATGAGCCTCACAAGTGTCAAAAACTCGCCTCTCCTTTTGCCGCAGGGCCGTCCGCTGGCCTTACTATTTGCGACGACCAAACTCGTTGCCGCGGACGATTGGAGAGTTGGATGTCTGATCACCAGCCCAAGGTGTCACCCGTCCCAGCACGGCGCGTCGAGCCGACGCCCACGTCTTCCTCCGCGTCGGGTGGTAGGCGCGTCCTTCGCCTTCGGCTCGACGCGCCCCGCTGGGCGGCCATCGAGCAGCTGGCCGAAGATGCCGGCACGTCAGTCGAGCAGCTCGCCTCGATCTGGCTGCGCGAGCGGCTCAACGAGCGCGCCGCAGCGGCCGCCCTGGCCAAGACGGCTGACGAGCTGGGTGCCATCCGCGCCGAGCTGGCCCGGCTGATCGCGGTGCAGCGCGGCGGGGACAGCCAGAGCGACGCCACCACCCGCACCGCCTCGAGTCGGCGCTCGGCCCGCGAGCGCGACGGCGACTCGGGCGGCCCGCGCAGCAGCCTGCACAAGGAGATCGTCGCCGTCCTGCAGGAGCATGGCGGTCCGCTTTCGGCCGGCGAGATCGCCGCGGCCATTCGCCAGCGCGGCCAATATGCCGCGCCGCGCAGCAGCCAGCCGATCTCGGGTGCGACGGTCAGCCGGCGAATTGCCAATCCCTACTACCGCTCTCTCTTCGAGCGCCGTGGCCGGCGCGTCGGACTGACCCGAAAGCCGGCACGCTGAGCGTCCATGGCGCGGGTGAGGGGCCTGCCCGGGGCTGACCGACCGTGATCGGCTACGCACTGCGCCGGCTGGTGTACGGCGTGATCGCCCTCTTCGGCGTGTCGGTAATCACCTTCCTGACCGTCTTCGCCGCGGGCGATCCGACGCTGCTCATCCTGCCGCCCGGCTCGCACTCGCCCGAGGAGATCGCCATAGCGCGGGCCGCGCTGGGCCTCGACCGGCCGCTGCCGGTGCAGTACTTCGAGTTCATCACTCGCGCGCTGCAGGGCGACTTCGGCCGCTCGCTGCGCTTCTCGATCCCCTCGATGCAGCTGGTCATGGAACGTTTGCCGAACACGGTCCTGCTGGCCACCAGCGCGGTCGTGCTGGCTTCGGTCATCGGCATCCCGCTGGGCGTCCTGAGCGCGCTGCGCAAGGGCTCAAAGCTCGACGACCTGGTGGTCACCATCTCGAGCCTGGGCCTGGCCGCCCCGTCGTTCTGGATCGGGACGATGCTGATCATCATCTTTGCCGTCCACTTCCGCTGGTTCCCGCCGTCGGGCACGGGCTCGTGGCAGCACCTCGTGCTGCCCATGGTCACCCTCGCCGCCGCACCGATACCGGTGCTCGTCCGCTTCACGCGGGCGGGCATGATCGACGTCCTCTCGCGCGAGTACATCACCACCGCCCACGCCAAGGGACTGCACCCGCGGACAGTCCTCTACCGGCATGCCCTGCGCAACACGCTGATCCCGGTGATCACGATCCTCGGCCTCGAGATGGGCGCGCTGCTCGGCGGCGCAGTGGTGACCGAGAACGTCTTCGGCTGGCCGGGCATCGGCCAGCTGGTCGTCAGCTCGGTGACCGGCCGCGACCTGCCGGTGGTCGTGACGGTGGTGATGGTCGGCTCGGCGATCTTCATCGTGGCCAACCTGATCGTCGACCTGCTTTACGTCTACATCAACCCCACGATCAGGGTCCGATGAGCGCGCCGCCGCTGACGCTCATCGGACGCCTCAACCCGCTGGCCTGGCTGCGCGGTGCGCGGCGCTACGGCATCGGCAGCAGCCGCCTGCTGGTGATCGGCATCGTTATCGTCTCGATCGCCATCCTGACCGCCATCTTCGGGCCGTTGCTGGCACCGTACGACCCGGTCGCCGTTTCGCTGCGCGACCGGCTGGTACCGCCCAGCCCGGAGCACCTGCTGGGGACCGACCAGCTGGGCCGCGACATCTTCAGCCGGATCCTGCACGCCGGCCGGGTGACGATCTCGATCGCGCTCGTGGCGATGGTCGTGTCGGCCGGGATCGGCATCAGCGTCGGCATCGTGTCGGGCTACTTCGGCGGGCGGGTCGACATGATCACCCAGCGCATCGTCGACATTCAGCTCGCCTTCCCGACCATCCTGCTGGCGATCACCGTCGTCGCGGTGCTCGGCTCGTCGGTGCCGATCCTGATCGCCGTCTTCGTCTTCGCCGGCTGGGCGAGGTACGTGCGGGTCATCCGCGCCCAGACGCTCGTCGTGCGCGAGACGCAGTACGTAGAAGCGGCGCGGGCGATGGGTGCGACCCGGCGGCACATCCTGCTGCGTTACGTGGCGCCCAACCTGCTTACCGAGATCATCGCCCTGATGAACCTCGAGGTGGCGCGCATCGTGCTCCTCGAGTCGGGCCTCAGCTACCTCGGGCTGGGCGTCCAGCCGCCGCTGCCGACGTGGGGAAACATGCTCTCCGACGGCCGGCTCTACCTGACCTCGGCCTGGTGGTTCGTCACCTTCCCGGGCCTCGCCATCATGGCCGTCGTGCTGGGCATGAACCTGCTAGCCGAGGGCCTGCGCGCTTTCTATGACCCCCGCGAGCGGCGTTTCGCGGAAGCCACCGTCAGCAGCTCGCAGGGATGAGCGCCCTGACGGCCCAGCGAAAGGAGCCCCAGTGAGCACGGCCATCGACACCCGCGGCATCAGCCTGAGCGCCGAGCAGGAGGAGCGCGCCCGCCGCCTCCACGGCGAGGCGATCGTGATCGACTGCAGCTCGGTCGTGAAGCAGGAGCCATCGCACATCGAGCGCGCCCGGGCGGGCGGCGTGACCGCCACCAACCACACCGTCACGCGGCCGATGAGCGACCTGCCGACCGCCCTCGCCGAGCTCAACTCGTGCCGGCGCTGGATCGACCAGCATCCGGACGACGTGCTCCTCGGCACTAGCGTGGATGACATCGACGAGGCCAAGCGCACGAACCGCGAGGCGATCATCTTCGGGCCCCAGAACACCGAGTTCATCGGCACTGACCTGAACGTGCTCGGCACGGCGTACGACCTGGGCGTGCGTATCCTCCAGCTGACCTACCAGCGCCAGAACTGGGTCGGCTCGGGCTGCGGCGAGCGACGCGATGCCGGGCTGTCGATGTTCGGCCGCGAGCTCGTGAGTGAGATGAACGAGCTGGGCATCGTCGTCGACGTCTCACACTGTGGCCAGGTCACCGGCGCCGACGCGATCGAGGTCTCGCGCACGCCGGTGGTGGTCAGCCACGGCCACCCCAGCCGTGTCGCGCCGCATGCCCGAGCGAAGGACGACGACCTGCTCCGCGCACTCGCCGCCGCCGGCGGCGTGATCGGCGTGACGGCGATCTCGATGTTCCTCTACGACTTAACCGAGCAGGACGTGCGCCCGGGCCTGCGCGACCTCGCCCGCCACCTGGAATACCTGATCGACCTGATCGGCGTCGACCACGTCGGGATTGGGCTCGACTTCGACGAGACGAACACGCCCGAGAAGTACGCCGCCGATGCCGCCGCCCATCCGGAGATCTACACGCAGACGGCCCGCTTCGGCTGGGACGACAAGCGCATCCACAAGCTGACCAGCGCTGCCGAGGAGCTGTCGGTAACGAATGCGCTGGTCTCGCTCGGGCTATCCGACGAGGACGTGCTGAAGGTCCTCGGCGGCAACTGGCTGCGCATCTTCAAGGAGGTCTGGCGCTCGTGACCAGTGCTCCCCCGGGCCTCGACCCGGCGTCCGCGGCCAGCGGCGCAGCGTTCGACATCCTGCTCGACGTGCAGGACCTCGAGACGGTCTTCGCTGGCGCCGATGGCGTGGTCCACGCGGTCGATCACGTTTCGTTCCAGCTGCGCCGCGGTGAGGTCCTCGGGCTGGTCGGCGAGTCAGGCTGCGGGAAGAGCGTCAGCGCCCTGTCGATCATGCGCCTGCTGCCCTCCCCGCCGGCGCGCGTGCGCGGCCGCGTGCTGTTCGACGGGCGCGACCTCCTGACGCTATCCGATTCCGAGATGCGCGCTGTGCGGGGCAACCAGATCGCGATGATCTTCCAGGACCCCATGACCTCGCTCAACCCGGTACTGCCCATCGCCACGCAGATCATCGAGTCGATCCAGCTTCACATGGGCCTGGGCCAGCGGGCGGCGCGCGCCAGGGCAGCCGAGCTGCTGGCCTTGGTCGGCATCCCTAACGCCAAGGACCGCCTGAACGACTACCAGCACCAGTTCTCGGGAGGGATGCGCCAGCGGGTGATGATCGCCATGGCACTCAGCTGCGACCCCAAGCTGCTCATCGCCGACGAGCCCACGACAGCCCTCGACGTGACCATCCAGGCCCAGATCCTCGACCTGATGCGGCGCCTGCGCGACCAGCTCGGGATGGCGATGATCCTGATCACCCACGACCTCGGCGTGGCCGCGGGCACGTGCGACCGGATCAACGTGATGTATGCCGGACGGATCGTCGAGACCGGACCGGTGGACACTGTCTTCGAACAGCCCCGGATGCCGTACTCGTGGGGCCTGCTCGAATCGATGCCGCGGCTGGACCACGTTGCGGGCAGCCTGCTGGCGACGATCGAGGGCGCACCGCCCGAGCTGACCGACACCACCGAGCGCTGCCGCTTCGCGCCGCGCTGCAGCTACGTTCGCGACGTCTGCCGCGAGCGGGAGCCTGTGCTCAGCCCGCGCGGCTCGTCGATCCACCTCGCGCGTTGCTTCGGGACCGAGCCCGATGGCTGGATCGAGCGTGCCTGACAACGGCACCTCGACCGCGCTGGTCGAGGTGCGCGACATGAAGGTCCACTTCCCTGTCCGCTCGGGCCTGCTGCTGCGCCAAACGGGCAGCGTCCGCGCGGTGGACGGGGTGAGCCTGCACATCGAGCCGGGCGAGACGCTCGGTCTGGTCGGCGAATCGGGCTGCGGCAAGACGACGACAGGTCGCGCCCTGCTGCGCCTGACCAAGCCGACCAGCGGGCGGGTCTTCTTCGACGGCCAGGACATCACTGCATTGGACGACAGCGCGCTGCGGCGCGCGCGCCGCAACATGCAAATGATCTTTCAGGACCCCTACGGCAGCCTCAACCCGCGGATGCGCGTCGAGGACATCGTCGGCGACCCGCTGTCGGTCCACGGCATCGCCCGCGGCCAGGTGCGGCGTAAGCGCGTTGGTGAGCTGCTCGAGATGGTCGGCCTCAGCGCCACCTTTGCGCGCCGCTTCCCGCACGAGTTCTCGGGTGGCCAGCGCCAGCGCATCGGCATCGCCCGCGCGCTGTCGACCGAGCCGAAGTTCATAATCTGCGACGAGCCGGTCTCGGCGCTCGACGTGTCGATCCAGGCACAGGTGCTCAACGTGCTGATCAGCCTGCGCGACCGGCTCAACCTGACCTACCTGTTCATCGCCCACGACCTTGCCGTCGTGCGTCACTTCAGCGATCGGGTCGCGGTGATGTACCTGGGCAAGATCGTCGAGGTCGGCCCGCCATCAGCGGTCTACGACGGCGCCGTCCATCCGTACACGCAGGCGCTGCTGTCGGCCATCCCGGTGCCCGATCCAAAGACCGAGCGCAGGCGCCGCCGGATCATCCTGACTGGCGAAGTGCCGTCACCCGACGCGCCGCCGCCGGGCTGCCGCTTCCACAATCGCTGCTGGCTGTACCAGAAGCTCGACCAGCCCGAACGCTGCCTGACCGAGGAGCCGCCGCTTTTGACAGTCGTCGGCGACCATCAGGCCGCCTGCCACTTCCCTGCCGAGGCGCGTGCCGCGGCGAGCACACCGGACAACTCCAACGCCAACCCCGTCAAACCGGCGCGTTTGGACACAGAAAAGCGTTGAAATTGGAGGAGTCAACGCTGGTATTGGGCATCATTTGGGATATCATTTGAATGGGCCGTCGTTTGGAAAGCCAGTCCTTTGGATTGGCCGGCGCTGCGTCATTGGGGGCAGCCACCGAGCCAAGGCCCCACACAAGGAGAGAGGAGGCTCATGAAGACCAAGCGCTGGGTACTACCCGCGATTGCGCTGGTGTCGGTCCTGGTGTTCACCTCGTGCACGGCAGCGCCGCAGCAGACGGTGGCTCCGGGCGCCACCGATCCGCCGACCGCCACTGCCACCCCCGCCCAGCCCGGGGCCACGCCGACCGCCGGCGGAGCGACGGCTGAGCCAACGGCAGAACCAACCGGGTCTGTCGACGAGCCGAGTGGCACGCTGACCGTCGCCCAGCAGGCCATCCTGCCGCGACCCGATCCCTACGCGCTGACGACGAACATGGAGCACAGCATCGTGCTGGCCATGTACGACCCGCTCAGCCGCGTCAACGAGCAGGGCGAGCTGACCTACTACCTCGCGCGCGAGTGGGAGCCAGAGACAGAGACCAGCTGGATCCTGCACCTCAAGGAAGGCGTGATGTGGTCCGACGGAACCGAGTTCACGTCGGAGGACGTCGTCTTCACCATCGAGCGCATGCAGGACCCGGACACCGGCACGATCTGGACGGCCGTCTACTCCTACATCGAGAGCGCCGAAGCGATCGACCGCTACACGGTGCGCATCAACACCACCCGCCAGGTGGTGGCCCTGCCGCAGGACTACGGCCGCCTGTCGATGATGCCAAAGGCCGCCTTTGAGAGCATGGGCGCCGACGCCTTCTTTGCCAACCCGGTGACCAGCGGTCCGTTCAAGTTCGTCGAGATGGTCGCGGGCGAGCGCATCGTTCTCGAAGCGAACATGGATTACCACCTTGGCCCGCCGAAGGTTCAAACGCTGATCTTCAAGCAGGTGCCCGACGCGTCGACGCGGGTCGCCGAAGCCGAGACCGGCGCCTCAGACATTGTCTTCGATATTCCGCCGACCGAGATCGACCGAATCAACAACAGCGGTGTCGCCGAAGTTCTCGCCTACCCGGGGGTGGGACGCATCGTGCTTGAGTTCGCCATCGCCACCACGCCTGAGCTGGAGGACGTCCGCGTCCGCGAGGCGGCCTTTCTAGCAATCGACGCCGACGCGATCAACGATGCCATCTATGGCGGCGCCGGCGGCAACCAAACCGGCTGGTTCGACCGGAACACTTTCGGCAAGAACCAGGACATCCAGTCGCACGGGTACAACCCTGAGCGAGCGCGTGAGTTGCTCGCTGAGGCCGGATTCCCCGATGGCCTGCCCATCGATTTCACGATCCGCACGCCCGATGGGCTGCTGACCGAGGACGTTGGGCTGGTCATTAACGACATGCTCAACGCCGCCGGCTTCGTCACCAACTTCCAGGTCCTCGAGGCAGCCGAGTTCGTGACTCGGACCAACGACCAGGCCCACACGGGGCTTTACCTGCGCGGCTCGCGCAACAGCACGGGCGACCCCGACCAGATTCTCCGCGCATACGATCCCAAGCGCGAAGACAAGTACATCCTCGACCCGACGCTCGAGGCCATGATCGACGCCCAGGCGAGCGAGCCTGATCCCGAGGCCCGCGCCGCCCTGGTCGCCGATGTTGATCAGTACATCCACGACAACTTCCTTGGCTACAACGTCCTGACGTGGCCGGGCATCGAATCCGTCAACAACCGTGTTGAAGGCTTCATTCCCAGTCCGTTCGAGGTTCGTTGGTTCCACGAGGTGAGCGTCTCCGAGTAGGCGATTCACCACGCAGAGCGATTCTGAGGGGGCAGTCGGCAGCGCGGCTGCCCCCTCAGCCACTTCTGGAAGGAGACGACCTCGAAGTGCTGTCAGTGCTGCTCGCCCGGATTGTCGAAGACGAACAGGTCGAGGCGCTGGACGCCCGATTCGCCGGCCGCGCCCGTTTCGAGCGCTTGCCCCAGAGCGGCGAGGTGCCGGCCGATGCGACCGACGCCGAGGTGCTATTCCGCTGCGCGATGTCGAAATCAGAGTTCTCGCGCGCTATCGCCGAGTCGCCGTCGCTGCGCTGGGTTCACACTTGCTCGGCCGGCTTCGATCAGCTGCTGGTCCCCGAAATCACCGACCGCGGTCTACTTGTGACACGGAGTGCGGCGACTCATCACATCCCGATCAGCGAATGGGTCATCGGCTACATGTTCATGATGGCCAAGCGCTTCCCCGACCTGATGCGGGCCCAAAGTGACCATGTCTGGGCGCCACCAGAAACGACCGAGCTCGGCGGCGCGACCGTAGGCATCGTGGGCGCCGGCGCGATCGGCGGACAGGTTGCTCGCCGGGCCCGCGCGCTAGGCATGCGGGTCATCGCCACGAAGCGCGAGCCTGAACCGCTGCCCGACTACGACGAGGTCATGCCCGGCGTCGAGTTGGCCAGGTTGCTCGCGGAATCCGACTACGTCGTGCTGGCTTGCCCGCTGACCAGCGAGACGCGCGACATGATCGGCGAGCGGGAACTGCGGACGATGAAGCCAACCGCCTACCTCCTCAACATAGCGCGCGGCGGGCTGATCGTCGACGAGGAACTGGTCCGCGCGCTCAACGAGGGCTGGATCGCTGGCGCATGCCTCGACGCCTTCCGCCAGGAGCCGCTACCCGCCGAGAGTCCCCTGTGGGATGTGCCGAACCTGTTCATCACGCCGCACGCGTCGTACAAGTCGCCGCGCTTCCTCGAGCGATCCACGGCCGAGTTCGCGGGCAACCTCGAGCGCTACCTGGCAGGTGAGCCACTACACAATACGCTGCGCGACGCAGCGCTGGGCTACTGACCAAAGGTGACTGCGTTGAACATCTTCGATCGTCTTGCCGACGTGCCGACCACTCCTGGCCGCCACGTGGCGCGCATCCCGGTCACCGTCGAGCTGAGTGGCCAAGAGGTCGCCATCTGGACGCACGTGCTGGTCGGCCGGCATGCGGGCCCGACGCTCGTCCTGCTCTCCGGCGCCCATGGCAACGAGTGGGGTCACATCGAGTTCATGCACCGCTTCGTGCGCGAGTTCGACCCGTCGGTGGTACGCGGCACGCTGTTTGTTGTGCCGCAGGCCAATCCCCCCGCATTGGGCGCGCTGAGCCGGGCCATGCCCGACGACTCCGACCAGCCGGATGTGAACCGCTCTTACCCCGGCGGCGACCGGCGCTTCACCTGGCTGGCCGAACAGATCGCGACCACGCTGGCGACCGAGATCATCCCGCGCGCCGATGCGCTCATAGAGTTTCACGTCGGGATCTGGGGCTCGGCGATGGGCTCCTCGATCGTGGGCAGCGATTACAGCAATGAAGAGATGCGCAAGCAGTGCCTCGATTTGGCGCTGATTTTCGGCGTGCCATTGATCTTCACGACTTGCGCCGTGGGCGGGTTCCCGGGCCCGCGGTCACTGCTCGGCTACGCTGGCGAGAGGGCGGGCGTGCCGACCACGGGCAGCATGATCGGCGGCAGCGGCTTCGAGCGCTCGACGGAGCTGCGCTGGCAGCACGCGAACGAGCGCGGAATCGCCAACGTCATGCGCTACATGGGCATGCTTCGCGGCGAGCCGGAGCTGCCAGCCTCGTACCTCGTCTACCAGACCGTCGAGCGGGTCAATCCGCGCAACGGCGGGCTGCTTCTCCCGGCGCGAGCGAGGGAGGAGTTCGGTAGGCCGGTCACCGCCGGCGAAGTCTTGGGCACGGTCGTCAGCCCGTACAGTCTCGAGGTGATCGAGACGCTTGTCTCGCCGAGCGACGGCTTCTTGGCTTACTGGGCGCGCGATTATCCAGTGCACCCCGGTGACTGGTCCTTCGGGGTCATTCCAGCGGGCCACCCAGGCACGCGAACTGTGTCGATAAGAGACGAGCGGCCCCGGCCCTGGGCGGGTCGCGGCTAGCGCAGGCTTCGCACCACGTTCGTGTCGGCGGCGGCTGAGACCGACCCAGTGACCGGCGAACTTCTCCACGAGCTTCGGGCCGTCGTCGGCGCCGAGCATCTGCTTACGGACCGCGCAGTCCTGGCATCGTACGAGACCGATTGGACGCGCCGCTGGAAGGGCAGGGCAACCGCGGTTGTGAGACCAGGATCCACCGACGAGGTGGCCCGCGTCCTCGCGGCCTGCAATAGGGCCGCGATAGGAGTTGTACCCCAGGGCGGCAACACGGGCATGGTCGGCGGCGGCGTACCGCGCGCTGGGGAGGTGGTGATCAGCACGACTCGCCTGCGTGACCTAGAGCCCGTCGACGACGCCGGCGAGGTGACGGTCGGCGCCGGCGTCACTCTGGCCAGCGTCCAGGCCCATGTCCGCGCGGCTGGCTGGGACATCGGCATCGACTTCGGCTCGCGCGATAGCGCCACAATCGGCGGCATGGTCGCGACCAATGCCGGCGGCATCCGCGTGCTCCGCTACGGGCCGATGCGCGGCCAGCTGCGCGGGCTGGAGGCGATCCTCGCCGACGGCCGGATCGTGCGGCGGCTCCCGGGCCTTGTCAAGGACAACACCGGCCTGCATCTGCCGTCCCTGTTGGCCGGCAGCGAGGGCACACTCGCGGTAGTCACTCGCGTGCGCCTGGCATTGGTTCCGCAGATCCAACGGAGCGCGGTGGCTTTGATCGGGCTGCCCAGCCTGCGCGAGGCCGCGGCACTGGGCAATCGGTTGCGCCGTCGGCTGGCGACCCTGATGGCGGCGGAGGCCTTCACCACCGACGGGCTGAAGCTAGTCATCGAGCACCTTCACGCGCAAGCGCCGTTCACCACATTCCACGGCGCTTACCTACTTGTGGAATGTGCCGCTGCGCGCGACCCGCTCGACGATCTCGAGCAATCGCTTGCAGAGGAGGGTCCGACAGACGTGGTCGCCGGCGAGGACGAAGGCACCCGGCGCCGTCTGTGGCGCCTCCGCGAGGGGCTCACCGAGGCGATCGCGTTCGCGGGCATTCCGCACAAGCTTGACGTGGCCGTGCCGATCGGACGGATCGGAGACCTGGCCGAGCAAGTGCCCGAGCTGGTGACGAGTCTCTCGCCGGCGGCGCGCTGCGTGATCTACGGGCACGTCGGCGATGGAAACCTGCATATCAACGTGCTTGGCCTTCCCCCAGACGACGAGGCAGTGGACGATGCGATCCTCCGTCTGACTATCGCCCTGGGTGGCAGCATCAGCGCCGAGCACGGGGTTGGCGTGGCCAAGGCGCGCTGGCTCGAAGCGGACCGCGGGCCGGTGGCGGTTGCGATGACGCGCGCGATCAAGGCTGCGCTGGATCCCAAGGGTATACTCAACCCGGGCGTGATACTGCCGCTGCGCCCAGGGGCGCCCGGCCGGCGCTAGGGCCATTAGCGCGGACGCCGTCACGCAACGGCTACAGCTGTCGCGCGTGTAGGGTTTACGAGCCTCCAACGATGGCAGCGCCTGCCCTCGACAGGAGGAGAATTCGCGTTGAACGATGCATCTTCGCAGGACCTCAGGACCAAGATCTATCGTCGCGCCGCTCAGCGAACAATCGATGGTGAGTGACGCGAAGGCCCTCGAGCACCGCCCGGAGACGCGGCCGATCTGGACTGCTCTCGGGTAGCTCGCTCAGCTCGCGCTCCGCGGCGCGCCACGACTCAAGGAGAGCGCTGATCCGGACCATCGCCCCAGCGTGCCTGGCCACCCGTGGAGATGCCGGGCGCGCGGCGACGAGGCCGACTGACCTGATCGCGTCCAGCATGCGCTGCTGGCCCAGTTCCGCTCGGGCAGCGGCCCACTGGTCCTGCGGTTGGCCGGTTCGGGCGGTGCCCAGCAGGCCCCACTCCCCGCGATCGAGTCCCGTGCCGGCCTCAGCAGCGGGAAGTGTCATCTCAGGCTGCGCCATGGCGACGGACTCCTACCACCGGTGCCTCAAGCCTGGCACCCATCACGTGACTCACCCCAACGGTCGACGTAACCGTTCCCAGTCAAGAGTCCGCTATTGCCAGGGTGTCGTCATGACGGTCCGTAATCCGGCGATCAGTGGCTCGCGGCGGCATCCCGGTCGCCCTCGTCCTCCGTCGTCCAGCCCTGATTGGAGAACGTCGGGATGAAGCGGTAGCCCTTGCCCGGAACGGTGGCAATGAAGCGCGGCTGGCGGTAGTCGTTCTGCAGCTTGACGCGCAGGCCGCGAATGTGGCGATCCACGACGTTGCTCTCGGCGACGAAGTCCATGCCCCACACTCCGTCCAGGATCTCGTCTCGCGAAACGACGCGCCCACTTCGACTGGCGAGCAGGTAGAGGAGGCTCTGCTCGATGCTGCTCAGATGCACGACGGAGTCTCCCGTCCTGACCTCCCGGCGGAGGATGTCGATCTCCATCTCGCCCAGCCTGATGGTGGGGACGATGGGTCGATCAACGCCCGACGCGCGACGTGTGACGACAATTGCTCGGGCGAGCAGCTCTTCGGGCGAGAAGGGAAGGGTCAGGATGTCGTCGACGCCAAGGTCGAACGCCTGCAGCTTGGTCGGCAGGTCGCCGCGGCGGGTCAGGCCCAGGACAGGAGTGGTGCTGGCCGTCAGGCTGTTGGAGGCGCCCAGGCGCTGGAGAAGTTCGGTGCTGTCGTCGTGGTCCATGTCGACCACCGCCAGGTGCGGACCCCAGTCGCCGAGGATCCTTTCCGCCTCGCGAAGGTCAGGCGCCGCACGGACGACGAACATGCCGTGGTTGAGGGTCAGCTCAACAAGGTCAATGACGATTGGCCGATCAAGGAGCAGGAGTGCACGGCGTGCATCCTTCGGTGCTGCCTGCTCGTCGTGGACCCTCATCGCGTGGCCTCCCATGACATGCACACCCTCTCACGGCCATTTTAGCGGGTCTCGCCACCACTCCTAGGGTACCGATACGCTGGCGCGATCGAAGGATCGCTCGGGATACACTCGGACCGATCGAGCAAAGCACTCGACAGGTAGCCGCACGAGGGTCAATGGCGCAGAGGTACGACGCCGTCATAGTCGGTGGCGGGCACAACGGGCTGACCTGCGCCGCCTACCTGGCCCGCGCCGGCTGGAGCGTGCTGCTGCTCGAGCGCCGCCACGTGCTGGGCGGGGCGACTGTCACGGAGGAGGTTTTCCCCGGCTTCAAGTTCAGCGTTGCGTCCTACGTCGTCAGCCTGCTGCGCCCGCAGATCATCCGCGAGCTTGAGCTGCCCCGCCACGGGCTGGAGGTGCTGCCCGTCAACGGCACGCTCACGCCGCTCGGCGACGACTACCTCTGGCGCACGGACGACCACGGCCGGACCGTGCGCGAGCTGCGCCGCTGGTCGAAGCGCGACGCGGAGGCCTACGAGGAGTACGCGCTGCTGATGGCCGAAATGGCCCGCTTCGTGCAACCCCTGCTGGACGACGGCCCGCCCCGCCTGGCCGGCCTGGATCCGCGCGGCCTGCTCGACCTGGCCGGGCTCGCCCGACGCTTCGCCGCGCTGCCCGAGCCCCAGCAGACGGCCTTCATCCAACTGCTGACCATGAGCTCGGCCGACTTCGTCAGCCAGTGGTTCGAGACCGAGCCGCTGCGGGCCACGATCGCGGCGTCGGGGATCATCGGGACCTTCCTGGGCGTGCGCTCGCCCGGCTCGGCCTACGTCCTGCTGCACCACTACATGGGCGAGGTGGACGGCGAGTACCGCGCGTGGGGCCTGCCCCGCGGAGGAACGGGCGCGGTGAGCGGCGCGATCGCGGCCGCGGCGCGCGAGGCCGGCGCCGAGCTGCGGGTGGAGTCGCCCGTCGCCCGGATCACCACCCGCGACGGTCGAGCGACCGGCGTGGTGCTGGAGTCCGGCCAGGAGATCGAGGCCGGCGCGGTGCTCTCCTCGGCCGACGTGCGCACCACGCTGCTGGGCCTGCTGGAACCGGGCACGCTGCTGGCTGAAGATGAGGTGGCCGTGCGGCGCTACAAGTTCCGCGGCTCATCCGGCAAGGTCAACTTCGCCCTCGGCGGGCTACCCGAGTTCAGCTGCCTGCCGGCCGGTACGACGGAGCACTACCGCGGGATGGTCTCGATCTCGCCCTCGGTCGAATACCTCGAGCGCGCCTACGACGACGCGGTAGAAGGCCGCTTCAGCGCCGAGCCCTACATCGACATCGGCTTTCCGAGCGCGATCGATCCGTCGGTGGCGCCGCCCGGCAAGCACGTTATGGCTTGCTTCGTGCAGTACGCGCCGTACGAGTTGGCTGACGGGACGTGGGACGACCACCGCGAGGCCTTCGGCGACACCGTCCAGCGCACTATCGCCCGCCATGCGCCCAACCTCGATTCGCTTGTCCTGCACCGCCAGGTACTCACGCCGCTGGACATCGAGCGCACGTTCGGCCTGTCCGAGGGCAACATCTTCCAGGGCGAACTGCTGCTCGAGCAGCTGTTCAGCAACCGCCCGCTGCCCGGCAGCGGCTACCGCACGCCCGTGGCGGACCTGTGGATATGCGGCTCGTCGGCTCATCCGGGCGGGGCCATCTCCGGCGCGCCCGGGCGCAACGCGGCGCTGGAACTGCTGGGCTCGCGGCGGGCAGTGGGCCGGGCCGAGCGCGTCGCGTGACGGGAGGCGGCAGCCGCTACGACGCGATCGTCGTGGGCGGCGGTCACAACGGCCTTGTCTGCGCGGCGTACCTGGCTCTGGACGGGCTGCGCACCGTCGTCCTGGAGCGCCGCCGGGAGGTGGGCGGCATGGCCGCCACGCACGAGCTGCTGCCCGGCGTGCGCGTTCCAGCCCTGGCCCACACCCTCGGCCGGCTGCGGCCGTCCATCGTCCGCGACCTGCACCTGCGCGAGCACGGCCTGGCGCTGGTGCAGCCTGAGGTCCGCGCCTGGGCTCCCCAGCCCGACGGACGCTCGCTGACGCTCTGGGGCGACGCCGAGCGCACGGCGGCCCACCTAGCCGACAGCGGGCTGGTGTCGGCGGCCGACGCCCGGGCCTACGCCGACAACGACGGCCGACTGCGGGCGCTGGGCTCGGCCATCGCCGTGCTCATGTCGCGCCCACCGCCCGACATCACGCACGCCGGCCTGGGCGACGCGCTCGACGGCCTGCGTGCCGGCCTGGCCGCCCGAGCTCGCGCTCGATCAGAGCCTGGCGGCCTGCTGCGTGTGACCCCCATGTCCGTCGCGGACCTGCTGGCCGAGTGGTTCGCGAGCGACGCCCTGCGCGCGGTGGTTGCGGCGCGAGCGCTCCAGTACACCTCTTGGGAGCCGCGCAACCCGGGCACGGCGGCCCTGTTGCTCACGGATACGGCGGGCAACGACGGCGGCATGGCCGGCCAGACGGTCTACGCCCGAGGAGGTCCCGGGGCGCTGGGGCAGGCGCTGGAGTCGGCCGCCAGGGCGCTGGGCGCGGAGGTACGCACCGGGGCGGAGGTGGTCGCGGTGCGGCGGTCGGGGGAAGCCGTGTGCGGCGTCGCGCTTGCCTCGGGCGAGGAGGTCGACGCGCCGGTGGTGGTTTCCGGGCTGGATCCACGGCAGACACTGCTGCGCCTGCTGGAGCCGGAGGTGCTCGGGCCGCGCCTTGGCTGGCGGGCGGGCAACATCCGCCAGCGCGGCGCGACGGGCAAGGTCAACCTGGCCCTGGGCGCTCTGCCGGCCTTCCGCGGGCTGGACGGCAACGGCACAGATCCACGTTTGCGGGGGCGCATCGTCATCGCGCCGACTACGACGTACGTCGAGCAGGCGGCGCGTGCGGGCAAGTACGACCGGCTGGCCGACGCACCCGTGCTGGAGGCGACCATCCCCAGCCTGGTGGACCCCGGCCTGGTCGACACACGCCGGCGCAGGCGGAAGGCGGCCCACGTCGTGAGCGTCATCGTCCAACCGGCACCGTACGAGCTGCGTGACGCGGGCTGGGACGCTCAGCGCCAGACCCTTGGTCACGGCGTGCTGCGCACTCTGGACGCGTACGCGCCGGGCATCGCCGAGCTGGTCGAGGAGATGCAGGTCATCACGCCGCTCGACATCGAGAGCGAGTGGGGCGCGACGGAGGGCCATGCGCTCCACGCCGAGGCCGGCCTCGACCAGTGGTTCGCCTGGCGCCCGCTGCACGGCTACGGCCGCTACCGGCTCCCGCTGGAGGGTCTGTACCTGTGCGGCTCGGGCGCCCACCCGGGAGGCGGCGTTACCGGTGGCCCCGGCCAGCTCGCCGCGCGCGAGGTCCTCGCCGACTGGGCACGCCGCAGAGACAGGTCGCACGCCTGACGCCTAGCCTGATTGCGAGTTTGTCTCAAAAGTCGCAACTAGCGACAGCGTCTCGCCCGGCACCGTCCATTTCGCCGCATTTGTCGCTGCGAGCCACTTCTGCGACGAAGTGGGCCGCGAAATCGGCCCATCGCGCGCAACGGTGTCGCCATCTGCGACTTCCGCGACAAAGCGCGGCCTCCCCATGCTAGCGACGCTCCTCCTCGGGCTCGACCTGGGACGTGACGATCTCGTCCATGCGAGCCTCTTCGCGCGTGGCAGGCTCGGCGGCGGCTGGCACGGGCTCGCCAGCCGGGGTCAGGTCCCAGTCCCAGCTGTTGAGGCGGCCAAGCAGGCGCTTGGCAGTCAGGTCGAGCTGGATGGGAGTGATCGCGATTCGTCGGTTGACAACGGCGTAGAAGTCGGTGCCCGGCTCGGCCAGGCCCGACGGCGGCGGGCCCCCGATCCAGTAGTAGGGGATGCCGCGCGGATCCAGTCGCTCCAGCAGCTCGTCCTGGTAGACCCGCTTGCCCATGCGCGTGACCTCGACGCCCTCGCATTCGTCCGCGCGCAGGGCGGGCACGTTGATGTTGATCAGCTCGCCCGGACCGAGGCCGTTCTCGAGGATGTTGACCGCCGCGACGTAGGCGATGCGCGCGGCCAGGGTGAAATCGGGGTGCTCGTAGTACTCCTGCGAGACGGCGAAGGCCGGGCAGTTGCTGAGCACGGCCTCCATTGCCGCGCTGACCGTGCCCGAGTAGGTGATGTCGTCGCCCAGGTTGGCGCCGTAGTTGATGCCCGAGGCGACGAGGTCGAAGCCGTGATCGAAGTACCCCAGGAAGGCCAGGCTGACGGCGTCCGTCGGCGAGCCGTCGACCGACCAGCCCAGCGTGCCGTCGGCCAGCGTCCTCTCGCGCACCCGCAAGGGCCGCATGAACGTCTTGGTGTGGCCCACGGCCGACTGATTGGTCTCGGGGGCCAAAACGTACACGTCGCCCAGCGGCTCGAGCGCCTGCTTGAGGGCCAGCAGTCCGCGCGATTCGATGCCGTCGTCGTTGGTCACCAGGATCCGCGGGCGGCCCTCCCACTCGCCCAGCGGCCTGGCCCGGCGCGGCGTTGCGCGTGGCTGGACGCGCCGCTCGCCGGCAGCCAGTGGCTCGCCGCGTTCACGGTCCACGTCCCGCCGCTCCGTCCGGTCGGCCTCGCGCGGGCCCTCGCCGGCATTCCGGTAGCGTGGATCGGCCAGGCGGCGATCGGGCTGGGGGCTGCCCCGCCGGCCGTTGTCGGAGGAATTCGACGGGCGGCCGCGCGTGGACCTGCGCTTCACGCTCCGGGCTCCGCCGAGCCGGGAGCCGGCTCGGGCCCCGGCCTGCGCCGGCGCGGGCGAGGTGCTGCCTCGGTCCCGCCGCTCCCGCTGGCGCCGCCGCTGCCACCGGGCGGCGCGGCCGGCACGGGTGGTGCTGTGGGCACGCGCACGGCTCGGCCCTCGCGTTCGCCTACCCTGCGCGCCGCGCGCGATGCCACATCGCGCGGTCCGCTCCCGCTCCGATCGAGGAAGTGGTGGAAGAAGGCGGCCATGACCGCGGTGAAGGGCAGAGCGAAGATGGCCCCGGCAATGCCGGCAATCTTCAGTCCCACCAACACGGATACCAGCACGGCCACGGGGTTTATGCCCACCGCGCTGGCCATCACCCGCGGCTGGACGATGTTCATGACCACGAACCAGCCGATGGCCATCACGATGAAGGTCGGCAGGGCCATGTCCGGCTTGGTCAGGAGCGCCACTACAACGGGCGGCGCCCAGGACAGGAAAGGCCCGAAGAAGGGGATCGCCTGAAGCACTCCGGCGAGCGCGGCGGAGGCGGGCAGGAACTCCAGTCCGAAGGCCAGGTGGGCGACGATGGCCACGGCGGCGTAGATGACGCCCTGGATGGCCTGCCCGCGGATGAAGCCGCCAAAGGAGCTCGCCACGCTGGTCTCGAAGAGGCGTGCCTCTTCGCTGTAGCGCGGCGGCACGAGCCGATTGAGGTAGGCGATGATTCGGTCCTTGTCGAGCACGATGAAAAGCGACAGGAAGACCACGATCAGCAGACTGGCCAGCATGCCCAGGCTGGCCAAAGCAAGGTCGGTCAGCGGCCCGACCAGGTCGTCGCCCAGGCCGGCCAGAACGCGCAGCGCCTCGTCCGCAGCGGCAACGAGATCCACCCCCAAACCGATCGACTGTAGCCACGACTGGATGGGTGCCACAAGTTCGGGCAGGCGAGCCTGGAGATTGGGCAGCTCGTTGATGAAGTTGCCGATCGACCCGGCCAGGCTGCCCGCCACGACGAGGGTGATGGCGGAGAGGCCCAGGAACAGCACGGTGTAGATCCCACCCACGACGAGCACCCTCGGCGCAAAGGGCACCGCGCGCAGGGTCAGGTTCACCAGCGGCGAGATCATGAAGGCCAGCAGCCAAGCCAGCAGCAGCACCAGCAAGAGGTCGCTGAAGAACACCAGGATCTCGGCCACCAGCCCGAGCAGGATCAGGCCGAGCACCAGCGTGCCCAGCACGAGCGCCGCGTGGAGCCAGCGCCTGTCGGACTCCGAGAGGTGAACCTCCATGATCGTCGGAGTCTACTGCCGGACGATACTCCGCCGACAGATCAGGGCTGGCCCAGACCCATGCGAGCGTGCACTTCGGCCATAGTCTCGCGCGCCATGGGGGCGAGGCGTTCGGCGCCGGCGCGCAGCACCTCCTCCACGAGGCCGGGTTGGGCGGCCAGCTCGCGGCGCCGCTCGCGGGCCTCCGCGAACGTCGTGAGGATGCGCTCGTAGAGCAGTTGCTTGGTGTCGACGCAGCCGGTCCGCGCCGTGCGCTCGCCTTTCCAGATGGTCTCGTAGTCGGGGCTGACGAAGCGGTGCATCTGGCAGACGTTGCAGACCTCCGGCCGGCCAGGGTCGGTGCGCAGGATGCGCTGGGTGTCGGTGACCATGCTCATGACCTGCTTCCGCAGCACGCTCTCGTCGGCGAAGATCTCGACTACGTTGCCCAGCGACTTGCTCATCTTGTTGACGCCGTCTGTCCCCTTGACGATGGGTGAATCGGTGAAGACCGCCTCCGGCTCGACGAAGACGTTGCCGTAGCGCGAGTTGAAAGCGCGCACGATCTCCCGCGCGAGCTCGAGGTGGGCAGCCTGGTCCTTGCCCACCGGCACGTAGCGCGCCTTGTAGATCGCGATGTCGGCCGTCTGGAGCACGGGGTAGGTCAGAAGGGCGTGGTTGATGTCGTCGGGCTGGGTGCGCTTCTTCTCCTTGAAAGAGGGCGTGCGCTCGACCCAACTGACGGGCACGACGGTCGAGAGCAGGTAGGCCAGCTCGGCGTGCTCGGGGCGGTCCGACTGGCGGAAGAGGATCGCCTTCTCGGGATCCAACCCCAGCGCCAGCAGGCCGAGTGCCATCTCGTAGGTATTGGTCCGGATGAGCTCGGAGTCGTGGGTGGAGGTCAGCGCGTGGTAGTCGACGATGCAGTAGATCGCGTTGCCCGTTTCCTGGAGGGCGATGTAATTGCGGAAGGCGCCCAGGTAGTTGCCCAGGTGGGGCAGGCCGGACGGCTGCACGCCCGAGAAGACCCGCTCTCCCGCGGCGACTGGATTGGCGACTGGGCTGCTGGTGGGTGAGGACATGGACCGGAGTGTAAGCGGCGCGGCCGAGGCCCCTCCGCTCAGTCGGCGGAGCGGCCGAGGCCCCTCCGCTCAGTCGGCGGTAGTCAGGCGCTTGGCGGGCCGGCAGCGATCCGATCGCGCAGCCGCATGACCGTGCCGCGCTCCCAGTCCGACTCGATCCACCACGTCGCGCCGGCCTCAACCCAGGGCGCCACCGCCGCACCCGCAGCCTGGGGGTCGTCCACAGTCACGCCCTCGACACAGATGTCGAAGCCGTCCAGGGAACGGCGCTCGGCGATCCAGTCGCGCATCCTGGCCAGCAGCGGCGGGCCCCACTCGTGCCCGGGCAGGGCGTGGGGCAGCAGCCCGTCCCAGCGCGCGGCGGGGCCCATCGAGCGCTCGCTGGGCCAGGCGCCCACGACCCAGACCGGGACGCGCGGCCGCTGTACAGGCGTCGGCCGGAAGGTCATCTTGCCGAAGCGGAAGTGGTGGCCTGAGTAGGCGAATGGGTCGCCGCTCCACAGCCCGGCCAGGATGGCCAGCGTCTCGTCCAGGCGCTCGGCTCGCTCGCGCCGCTCCGTAGCCTCGCCAACGTTGCCGAAACCGCTGTCGTCCGGCGCTCCCAGCCCCACGGGCAGCACGAGCCGGCCACCCGATAGCACGTCCAAGCTGGCCGTCTCGCGGGCCAGCTTCCACGGCCGGCGCCGCGAGGGAGGCGTGACGATCGCGCCCAATCTCACGCGCGAGGTGGTCATCGCCATCGCCGCCATAGTCACCCACGGGTCGTACGTGTCCATGCTGCCGACCGCGATGCCGTCCCAGGTGAAGACGCCGTCCCAGCCCGCTCGCTCCGCCTCCGCCGCCAGCTCGGCTGCCTCGAGCGGGCTGCCGCTGGTCAGGATGATGCCGAACTTCACCGCGTTGCCGATACCACGCGGTAGGCGTCCGTCACCAGGCCCTCCACCACCGACCAGTGGACCGGCACGTCCAGATAGACGCCCAGCCAGCCCCGATGACCGACATACGGCGGCCGGAAGAAGCGTTTGGCTCCGACCCCACGAGCACCTCCTGCGCTCCCGGCGGTGCCGCGCACCAGAAGGCCAGCCGGTCGTCGTGGTTGTGATTTCGCGTAGGTCACGAAGGTCGTCCGGTCGTGGTAGAACCAGGTCGGTTCGCCGTGGCTGAGCCTCTCCGAGGCGTGGGGCAGGGCCAGGCAGATGCGGCGCAGCCGCGGCAACGGATCGTCAGTCACTCGCGGTCGATCCGCTCCCGGGTAAGCCGGTCTACGACCGTGCGGTCCATCGCTCGATGATACGGGGCACAATCCGGCGATGAGGGTGGCACTCCTGGGCCTTGGCACGGTCGGCGGCGCGGTGGCCAGCCGGCTGCTCGACGACGGCTGGCGGGCCGATGTTGAGGCTCGCGGCCTCCGACCCCCTGCGCTGGTGGCCGTCGGCGTGCGTGAGCCGGGTCGGCAGCGGGCGGTCGAGGTGCCGAAGTCGGTCGATCGGACGGACGACCTGGCCGCCCTCGTAGTCCGCGATGACATCGACGTCGTCGTCGAATTGATCGGTGGGCTGGAGCCGGCAGGGGAGCTGGTCGAGAGAGCGCTGGAGGCCGGAAAGTCGGTCGTCACGGCCAACAAGGCGCTGCTGGCGGAGCTGGGCCCCGCCCTCGAGCGCCTGGCTCGGCGGAGCCTCGTCGCACTGCGCTTCGAGGCGGCGGTCGCCGGCGGCATTCCAGTCCTGTCGCCTCTTGCGCGCGACCTCGCCTCCACGCGCATCAACGCGGTCCGCGGCATCGTCAACGGCACGACCAACTTCATCCTCAGCGCGATGTCGGATGGCGGCCGCGCCTACGAGGAGGTCCTGGCCGACGCGCAGTCTCGCGGCTACGCAGAGGCCGATCCCAGCGGCGACGTCGAGGGACGGGACGCGGCGCACAAGCTGGTGCTGCTGGCGCGGCTGGCCTTTGGGGTCTGGCCGCAGCCATCCGGTCTGCGGCGGGCGCCGGCCAAGGTCGGTGGCGACGGCAGTCCGGGCATAACCGGCGTGTCGGCAGCGGACATCGGTGCTGCCGCCGAGCGCGGACACGCGATCAAGCTGATCGCGTTTGCCGGCCGGCCGCGGGGGGAGGCGGCTGGCCGGTTGGTCGGCTGGGTGGAGCCCTGCGCCGTGTCGCAGAGCTCGCTGCTCGGCTCGACGGATGGTGTCCTCAATGCCGTGGAGGTGCTCGGTTGGCCGCTGGGACGGCTGGCGCTACAGGGCCCGGGGGCCGGTGCCGACGCGACGAGCAACGCCGTGCTGGCCGACCTGTTGGCATTGGTCCGCGGCGAGGGCTCCACCTGGGCCGCTCTACCCGAGGCGCTGCCGCTGGGCGAGCTCGACGCCGGCCATGGCCAGCCGGTACGCTGGTTCTGGCGCGAGGGAGGCCGCGGCTGCCTGAGCGAGCCGCTCACGCTCGACGACGCGCGCGCCTCGCTGGCCGACCGCCTGCCCGCCGACACGACCCTCTACCGCGTCCTGGAGGCCGACTGAGTCATGCGCATGAGCGACGTGCTCCGCCAACTGCGTCAGCAGCACACCATGGCCGACGCCCGGCCGCGGCTGCTCCAGCGCTACGCGGCTTTCCTGCCGGTGAGCGAGGCCACTCCGCCCTTGTCGCTGGGCGAGGGCTACACGCCGCTGGTCCACGCACGCAACCTGGGCCGGGCCATTGGCTGTCCGCTGCTGCACCTCAAGGTGGAGGGCAACAACCCCACCGGCTCCTTCAAGGACCGCGGCATGGTGCTGGCCGTGGCCAAGGCGCTGGAGGAAGGCGCCGATGCGGTCGTTTGCGCCTCGACCGGCAACACGGCCGCCTCGGCGGCAGCATACGGCGCGGCGGCCGACCTGGAGGTCGTGGTCGTGCTGCCCAGGGGCCAGATTGCGCTCGGCAAGCTGCTCCAGGCGCAGATGGCCGGCGCGCGGGTGGTCGCCGTGGACGGTAATTTTGACGATGCGCTGCGAGTCGTGCGCGGGCTCGTAGAGGAGGGCTCCGACGGACGGCGGGTGGCTCTCGTCAACTCGGTCAACCCCTACCGCATCGAGGGCCAGAAGACCGCCGCCTTCGAGGTCTGCGAGGACCTGGGCGGTGCGCCCGATTACCTGGCCATCCCCGTCGGCAACGCCGGCAACATCACCGCCTACTGGCGTGGTTTCGGCGAGTACCTGAAGGCCGGCCTGGTCGAGGCCCGGCCGCGGATGCTGGGCTTCCAGGCGGAAGGGGCAGCGCCGCTTGTCGTGGGCCGGCGAGTGGAGCGGCCGGAGACCATCGCCACGGCCATCCGAATCGGCGATCCGGCCAGCGGCGAGGGGGCGCTGCGGGCGCGCGACGAGTCGGGCGGGGTGATCGAGGCGGTCAGCGACGACGAGATCCTGTCCGCCTACCGCGACCTGGCCCGGCTGGAGGGCATCTTCGTCGAGCCGGCCAGCGCTGCTTCGGTGGCCGGCGTGCGCAAGCTGGCCGCCGCCGGCCACATCGACCCGGGCGCGACAATCGTGTGCGTGCTGACCGGGCACGGACTGAAGGATCCGGACAGTGCCGGTCGGAACGTGCTGCCCGTGCTCGAGGCTGGGCCGGGAGTGGAGAAGATACGCAAGGTGCTGGGCTGGTGAAGGTCGCCGTCGAGGTCCCTGCCAGCAGCGCCAACCTGGGCGTGGGCTTCGACGCGCTGGCCATGGCCTTGGAGCTGACCCTGCGCGTCGACGTCGAGGCGCTGCCCGGCGATTTGAGCGAGCTGCAGGTCGTGGGCGAGGGCACCGGGCGGCTGGGGCTGAACGACGCCAATCGATTCGTTGCCGGCTTGCGCCGCGGCCTGCAGGAGCTGGGCGCGGCCGACGAGCAGTCGGCCTGGCGGATCGAGATGTTCAACGACATCCCTGTGGGCCGGGGCCTGGGCTCGTCTGCCGCGGCGGTGATCGGGGGGCTGCTCTGCGCCGAAGGCCTGGCCCAGCGTGAGCTCGGCCGGGAGCGGCTGCTGGCGCTGGCAGTCGAGATCGATGGCCATCCCGACAACGTGGCGGCCGCCCTGCTGGGCGGTTTCGTGATCGTCACCGCCGGCGCCGAGTCCGGCACGTGGCAGGTGCTGCGCCTCGACACGCCGGCCGAGTTGCGCGCCGTCGTCTTCATCCCCGAGCGCGAGCTGCCCACCAGCCGCATGCGCGCCGCGCTGCCGGACAGCGTGCCGCGCTCTGACGCGGTGCACAACGTGGGTCGCGCCGCGCTGCTGGTGGCGGCCATCGCGCGCGGGGAGTTGGAGTTGCTCAGCGCGATGTGCCAGGACCGCCTGCACGAGCCGTACCGGGCGGCCATCTACCCCGAGTTCCCGGCGCTCGAGCGCGCCGCGCTGGAGGCCGGCGCCCTCGGGGCGGCGCTTTCGGGGGCAGGCTCGACGGTGATCGCGCTGTGTCGCGCCGCCGAAGCCGGCCTCGTCGCCGCGGCCATGGAGAGCGCGGCTGGGCGGCTGGGCCTGCGCGGTCTCGCCCGCGACCTTGCGCCGCGTGGCGCCGGTGGCCGCCTTGTCTAGCCTCGTCGTCCAGAAGTACGGCGGCTCGTCGCTGGCCGGCGCGGAACGTATCCGTCACGTGGCCGGCCGCATCGCCGAGCGGCGCGCGGAGGGGGCGGACCTGGTCGTGGTGGTCAGCGCCATGGGCGACACCACCGACGACCTGATCACGCTGGCCCGGCAGATCACCGATGAGCCCGATCCGCGTGAGCTCGACCTGCTGCTGGCCACCGGCGAGCACATGAGCGGCACGCTCGTGGCGATGGCGCTGCACGCTGTGGGCCAGCCGGCGATTTCGCTGACCGGCGCGCAGGCGGGGATCCGCACGGATGCCAGCCACGGCCGGGCGCGCATCGCCAACGTGGACCCGCTGCGCGTCCAGCAGGAGCTCGAGCGTGGGCGGGTCGTGATCGTGGCCGGCTTCCAGGGCGCAACGGATGAGTCGATGCTAACCGGCGAGGTCACCACGCTCGGCCGGGGAGGCTCTGACACCACCGCCGTGGCGCTTGCCGCCCGGCTGTCGGCACAGCGCTGCGAGATCTACACGGACGTGGAGGGCATCTTCACCGCCGACCCGCGGCTGGTCCCGGACGCGCGTCTGCTGCCGGTGATCGGCTACGAGGAGATGCTCGAGCTGGCCATCCAGGGCGCGCAGGTGATGCAGACGCGCGCCGTCGAGCTCGGCTGGGTCAACGGCGTCGAGATCGCAGTGCGCTCCACGTTCAGCGACAATCCCGGCACGGTCATCAGGGAGGTCGCCGGAGTGGAGCAACGCAACAAGGTCCGCGGCCTGGCCACGGATCGCAACGTGGCCAAGCTGACGCTGGTCGCCGTGCCGGACCGGCCCGGCGTGGCGCGGGCCGTCTTCGCGCCGCTGGCCGAGGCCGGCATAAACGTCGACATGATCGTCCAGAACATCGGCCATGCCGGCGCGACGGACCTGTCGTTCACAGTCAACTCGGCCGACCTTGCCGCCGCCCGTCGCGCGCTTGGGCCGGTCGTCGCGGAGCTTGGCGCCCAGGAACTGACTACGGCCGCTGACGTTGGCAAGGTCTCCATCGTGGGCACGGGCATCCAGAACGCGCCGGGTTACGCGGCGCGGATGTTCGGCGCGCTGGCCGAGGCGGGCATCAACATCGAGATGATCTCCACCTCGGACATCCGCATCACCTGCATCATCGACGAGGCCGAGCTGGAGCGGGCCGCGCGCGCGCTGCACGCCGCCTTCCAGCTCGAGCAACCGGAGCCGGTGCTGGGTGAGGTGGCGGGATAGCAGCGCCCCGCAGCGAGGTGCTTTCCTGCCAGATGTCGCCTGAGCCAACGTTACGCGGGACTTGGGCACGCTTCGGCGCGCTCGCTGGTAACGATCGCGCTTGGCGTGCCGTTGAGACGCCCGCCCAGACTCGCCGGCTGGGTCGTCGACTAGCGTAACGTTGAGTAGGCCGCACATCTGACGGGAGCTACGCTCCTGCAGGCCCATTGTGCTGATCCACGCAACAACTGACAGGAACAACACCAGGCAGTGACCGCGCCCACCTTCCTGAGCCGTCTCGAGCGCTTCGAGACCGTCGATTCCACCCAACGCGTGGTGCGTGAGTGGCTGGACGCCGGGACGCCGGAGGTGGCCGTGGCGGTGGCCGCCCACCAGAGCGCCGGACGCGGCCGGCAGGGGAGGAGCTGGAGCGCTCCCGGGGGTGCGGCGCTGCTGCTCTCGGCCGGCTTCCGGCCCACGACCCTCCTTGCCCACCATGGCTGGCGGCTGGCGGCCACGCTCTCGCTGGCCATGCTGGATGCGGCCGAGGAGGCAGCCGGCCTGAAGGACGACACGCTCTGGCTGAAGTGGCCCAACGACATCGTCGCCGATGCCTCGGACGGCCGGCTGGTCAAGGTCGCCGGCGTGCTGGGCGAGGCGGCAGGTGAAGCAGAGCGCGTCGAATCGGCCGTGGTGGGCATCGGCGTCAACACCGACTGGCCGGCCGAGCTCTTCCCGCCCGAGCTGGCGCCGTCGATGTCCAGCCTGCGCGAGGTGGCCGGCGGGCGCCCCATCGACAACGAGCAGCTGCTGGAGTCGTTCCTGGACCGCCTCGAGCCGCGCTACGAGGCACTCCGCACAGGCAGCTTTGATGCCGGCGGATGGTCGCGCCGCCAGCGCACGACAGGACGGCAGGTCGAGGTGGAGAGCGGCGCTGAGGTGCTGCGCGGGGAGGCGCTCGGGGTGGACCCGGAGTCCGGCGCGCTGATCGTGCAGCACGAGGGAGGCCGGCGGCACGTAGCCAGCGGCGAGGTACTGCGCTGCCGGATCATCGCGGGATTGCCCACGACGCGTAACGGATAGACTTCCCCTGGTGTTGAGGAGAGGGAAGGAGCAGGCGGAAGGCCGCCTGGTCCAATTTGACGCTGACCGTCCCGCCGTGGAGGCGGCCAAGCGTGATGCGCGCCGCTTCGAGGCGCTCTACCGGAAGTACGTGGCCCAGGTGTACAGCTTCGCTCTCTATGAAACACGCGATCACCACTCGGCGCAGGACGTGACCTCGCTCGTCTTCCTGCGCGCGCTGTCCGGCCTGCACGGCTTTCGCGAGCAGGCTCAGCCGCCGGATAGCAGCTTCAGGGTGTGGCTCTTCCAGATCGCGCGCAACACGCTCAGCAACGAGCGCCGCCGTGAGCGCCGCCATCCCGAGGCGCCGCTCGACCTGGCGGCCCACTTCCCGGCGAAGCAGGACGTGGAGCAGACTGCCGTCTCGCGCGACGAGCTGGTCCGTGCCTGGCAGGTCATCGAGGAGCTACCGCCCGACCGGCGGCGGGCGCTGGTCCTTCGTTTCGTGGAGGAGATGAGCGCGGCGGAGATCGGCGCGGTGTTGGGCCGCTCGGAGGGCGCAGTGCGCGTGCTGATCCACCGCGCCGTGCGGAGCGTGGCCCAGCACCTGGGCCACCGGTCCGACTGATGGACGGCCCGGACTGACCCATGCGCGGCCAGGAAGAAGAGGCACTCCTCACCGACGCCTACATCGACGCGCTCCTCGCGGCACATGCCGGCGCGGAGCCGGCGCTTGCACCGCCCGACCTTCCGGCTGACAGCCTGCTGCGCCGGACGATCGAGGTGCTCGAGGCAGGCCTGCCCCGCTTCCATCCCAGTTTTCTGTTCGAGGAGGCTCTCGCCGCTCGCCTGCGGGCGGCGGCGCTGGGCGCGCGCCCCTCATCGACCCACGACCCGCTGGCTGCCGAGCTCATTCATCTGCCTGTCGCGGCGACCGGCGGCCTGTCCGTCGTCGCCGTCGACCGGCGGCTGCTGGTGGGCGGGGCCATCGCCTCGGGCGTCTCGCTGGCCGGGGCGGCGATGCTGGCCTGGCGCCGCCGCGAGCGTGACCGTGAGCGGCCGAGCCTCGGCGGCCGGCGCAGGTGGCTTGCCTGATGCCCATCAATCTGCCCTTCGGGCCCCGCCGCCAGTCATTCCCGCCCGACCTGTGGACGCAGTGCCCGGGCTGCGGCGAGATGCTCTACAACAAGCAGCTCGAGAAGAGCCGGCGCGTCTGCCCGCGCTGCGGTCACCACCTGCGCCTGCGCGTCGACGCCCGGCTGGCGCTCCTGCTCGACCGCGACAGCTTCGAGGAGCACGACGCCAACCTGGAGTCCGTGGACGCGCTGGGCTTCGTCGACCATAAACCCTACCCCGAGCGGCTTGAGGCGGCGCAGGTCGCCACCGGCATTCGCGACGCGGCGGTGTGGGGCACGGGCAGGATCGGCGGCACCCCGGTGGTGCTGTGCGTGATGGACTTCGCTTTCATGGGCGGTTCGATGGGCTCGGTCGTGGGCGAGAAGGTGACCCGCGCCGCGGAGGCGGCACTGGCCCAGCGCCTGCCGCTGATCGTCATCTCTGCCTCGGGCGGGGCGCGCATGCAGGAGGGCACGCTGGCGCTGATGCAGCTGGCCAAGACCTGCGCCGCGCTGGGGCGGCTGGCCGACGCCGGCGTGCCCTACATCAGCGTGATGACGGACCCGACCACGGGCGGCGTGTTCGCCTCCTTCGCCGCGCTGGGCGACGTCAACCTGGCCGAGCCCAACGCCTTGATCGGCTTCGCCGGTGCGCGCGTGGCGGCGGGCACCATCGCCGAGTCGCTGCCCGACGGCTTCCAGCGCGCCGAGTTCCTGTTCGAGCACGGGTTCGTGGACCGCGTCGTGCCTCGCGGTGAGCTGCGCGATGCGCTGATCGGCCTGCTGCGTTACCTGCGTCCTGCGCCGCTGCCAGAGCGCGGCAACGGCAACGGTGCCGCGCCGCTGGAGCGTTCGCTCAACTATCTCGAGAGCATCGCCCGGGGCGAGGGCAGCGGGCGTGGCTGAGGCGGTCGAGGTCGAGTTGCAGGAGCAGCCGCAGCCGGACGCGCAGCCGCGGGTCGACGCGGATGCCCTGCGTGCCGCCGTCTGGGCGCGCGTGCAGCTGGCCCGCAACGTGCGCCGGCCGCACACCCTCGAGTTGGTGCAGGCGATGGCCACCGACGTCATCGAGCTGCACGGCGACAGGCTCTACCGCGACGACCCGGCCATCTGTGGCGGCTTCTGCCGGCTGGACGGCCGGCGGGTCGTTTTCGTGGGCCACCAGAAAGGCGCGGAGACGGACGAGAACGTGCGGCGCAACTTCGGTATGCCCCATCCGGAGGGCTATCGCAAGGCGATGCGCCTCTTCGCGCTGGCCGAGCGCCTGCAGCTGCCCGTGGTGACCTTCATCGATACGCCGGGCGCCTTCCCCGGACCGGCCTCGGAGGAGCGCGGCGTGGCCGAGTCGATCGCCCGCTCGATCATGGTCATGACGCGCCTGCGTACGCCGGTCGTCACCGTGATCACCGGCGAGGGCGGCTCGGGCGGGGCGCTGGCAATTGCCGTGGGCGACATCGTGCTGGCCCTCGAGAACGCGATCTACTCGGTGATCAGCCCGGAGGGCTGCGCGAGCATCCTCTGGCGGGCGCCCGAGCGGGCGCAGGAGGCGGCCGTGGCGATGCGCCTGACCGCGCGCGAGCAGCAGGCGTTGGGCGTCATCGACGACGTCATTCCCGAGCCGGGCGAGGGCGCCCACCAGGATCCGGCCGAGACGGCCCGGCGCATCCGCGAGCGGATCGTACCGCTGCTCGACGCGCTGGCCGGCCGCGACCGGAGTGCCCTGGTCGAGGCACGTTACGCGCGCTACCGGCGCATGGGCGAGTTCGCCACCCTCGCACCAAGCTCGACGGCCCGCCCGGAGCGTGGTGGGCTGGCCGAGCGCCTGCGGGCCCTGCTGGAGAGCGGCCGCGCCGCATTGGGCGGCCCTGACGGTGCGCCGCTGCGCCCTGACGGTGCGCCGCTGCGCCCTGACGGTGCGCCGCTGCGCCCTGACGTTGCCCAGGCGGACGACGATCCGCCGCTGCGCGAGGACGTCTGATGGGCACCGACGAACAGCTGGGCGCCCAGCCGGCCAACGGCACCGCACCGGCCGACGGCCTACCCGACGACGAAGGGCGGCGAGTGCTCTCCCGGCTGGCCGACGAGTTGCTGCCCGTGCTGATCGCCCGCCTCGAGGCGAGCAACCTGGGCGAGCTGGAGCTGCGCCAGGAAGGCTGGCGGGTGCGGCTGCGCCGGCCGCTCCCCGTTAACGGCGTGGTGGGCGGAGCGTCTGCCCCGGCCCTGCCGCACGCTCAGGGCCAGCCGGCGACGGGCGCCAGCCGGCACGCAGCCGCCACGGCAACGGCTGCGCAGGCCGCCGCCGGCGCCTCGCCTGACAGCCGCCCGGCGGCTGCGGGCCGGGCCGAGCGCCAGCGCCTGACGGTCACCTCACCGGCAGTCGGCTATTTCGTGCCGCGCGACGGGATGGGCCCGGGCAGCAGCCTGCGCAACGGTGACCCGCTGGGCCACATCGACGTGCTCGGCGTGCGCCAGGAGGTCGTGGCACCGGCCGACGGCATCCTGTCGCGGCTCGAGGCTGAGGCCGGCCAGGCCGTGGAGTACGGCCAGACGATTGCCCGGCTTGATCCAGACACGCGCGAGAGCCGCGGCTGATGTTCTCCAAGATTCTGGTCGCCAACCGGGGAGAGATCGCGCTGCGCATCGTGCGCGCCTGCCAGCGCATGGGCATCGCCAGCGTGGTGGCCTACAGCGAGGCCGACCGCGAGACGCGTGCCGTGCAGCTGGCCGACGAAGCCATCTGCATCGGGCCGGCCGAGGCGCGCCGCAGCTACCTGTCCGCCTCGGCGCTGCTGTCGGCCGCCGTCGTTTCCGGCTGCGAAGCCGTCCACCCCGGCTACGGCTTCCTGTCCGAGGACGACACCTTCGCCGAGATGACGCGCGCGCACGGGCTGACCTTCATCGGCCCGCCGGCGGAGGTGCTCGAGCGCTTCGCCTCCAAGGCCGGCACGCGCAACCTGCTCGCTCGCCACGGGCTGCCCATCATCCCCGGCTCGGGCATGTTGCGCGACAACGCCCAGGCCATGGCCGAAGCAGAGCGCATCACCTACCCGGTGTTGATCAAGCCCTCGGCCGGCGGCGGCGGCAAGGGCATGCGCATGGTCCGTTCGCCGCGGGAGCTGGAGCAGGCGCTGACCATCTGTCGCTCGGAGGCGCTGGCCGCCTTTGGCGACGACTCGCTCTACGTCGAGAAATGGATCGACGAGAACCGCCACGTGGAGGTGCAGGTCGTCGTCGACCGCTACGGCCACGGCGTTCACGTCGGCGAGCGCGACTGCTCGGTCCAGCGCCGCCACCAGAAGATCATCGAGGAGGCTCCCAGCCCGGCGCTCGACGACGGCCGCCGCGAGGCGCTCTGCGAGGACGCGCTGCGGGCGGTCGTGGCCGCCGGCTACGAGAACCTGGGCACGCTCGAGTTCCTGCTCGACCGTGAGGGCAACTACTACTTCATCGAGATCAATTGCCGCATCCAGGTCGAGCACCCGGTCAGCGAGATGATCTCCGGACTGGACCTCGTGGCCGAGCAGATTCGCATCGCGGCCGGCGAGCCGCTGGGCTACAGCCAGCAGGACATTGTCCTGCGCGGCCACGCCATCGAGTTCCGCATCAACGCGGAGGACAGCGAGAATGGCTTCCGGCCGCAGGCCGGGGTGGTCGAGCAGTACATCCCGCCCGGCGGACCGGGCGTGCGCATGGATAGTCACCTGTACAGCGGGTACGAGGTGCCGCCGTATTACGATTCACTGCTGGGCAAGCTGATCGTCTGGGGAGCGGATCGCGAGGCCGCCATCGCCCGCTCGCGCGCCGCCCTCGATGAGCTGGTTGTGGACGGCCTGACGACCAACCTGCCGTTGCATCGCGCGCTGGTAAGCCACCGCAGCTTCCTGGACGGCGAGTTCACGACCAACCTGCTCGACCGCGTGGGCAGTGGCGCCTTCCTGGCCGCCCGGGCCTGAGCTATCCGGAGGACCAATGACCGAAGTGGCAGACGCCCTGCGCACCCCCGGCGTCGTGCTCAGCACGCGCGAGATCGAGCGGCTCATACCGCACCGCTGGCCGTTCCTGCTGGTCGACCGGATCGTCGAGTACGACCCGGGGCGCGGCTACCTTCGGGGCGAGAAGGGCGTAACCGCCACGGAGTGGTTCTTCCAGGGCCACTTCCCGGGCCTGCCGGTCATGCCCGGTGTGATGCAGGTCGAGGCCCTGGCGCAGACGATGGCCGTGTACGTCGCGCAGCAGGACGGTTTCGGCGACCGCCTGGGCTTGTTTGCCGGTATCGAGGAGTGCCGCTTCAAGCGCGTCGTTCAGCCCGGCGACCGGCTCAGCCTGGAAGTGACCATGGAGAAGCTCGGTCGTCGCTTTGGTCGGGGACGGGGCGTGGCCAGCGTGGACGGCGAGGTCGCCTGCGAGGCGCTGATCTCGTTCGTCATCCCGGCTGCGGGGGTGGTGCGCTGATGGCCCAGCGGTTGGCCGTCCTGTCGGACATCCACGGCAACGTGGCCGCACTAGAGGCTGCGCTGAAGGACATCAAGCGCCACAAGCCGGACCGCCTATTGATCTGCGGCGACCTGGTGATGAACGGTCCTCGCCCACGCGAGGTCGTCCAGCGCGTGCGCGAGCTCGAGGCCGACGGCGCGCTGGTGGTGCAGGGCAACACGGACATCGCGGTCGCCGACTTCGACTTCGCGGCAGCCTTCCCGTGGCTGGAGGAGGTGCCGGCAGCCCAGCGGGCGGCGGCCGAGTGGACCCACGACGAGCTGGCCGACGACGAGCTGGACTACCTGCGCCGGCTGCCGGCCGAGCGGCGGCTGTGGGCGGCCGACTCGTTGGTGCTGACCTGTCACGGCTCACCCGGCAGCCAGACCAACGGCCTGCCGCTCGACCTGGACCCCAGCGTGACCGTCGAGCGCGTGACCCGCACCGACGCGCGGGTCATCGCCTGCGGTCACACGCACGTCGCCGATGTCCGAGAGCTGGGTCGCAAGCTGATCGTCAACCCGGGCTCGTGCGGTTACGCCTTCGATGGAGATCCGGCGGCGTGCTGGGCGCTGCTCACGCTGCCCGACTCCGACGTTCAGGGAGACGACGACCAGCCATCCGCCGAGCTCTACCGGCCGGCCTATGACGCGCAGGCTGTAGCCGAGGAGGTCTCTGCCCGCGGCGTTGCCGGCGACGTCTATCGGGCCGCCACTATTCGCACGGGCCGGCTGGTGCGATGAGCCGGCGACGGCGGGTGGTGGTGACGGGCATGGGCTGCGTCACGCCGCTGGGCAACGACGTGCCGACCTTCTGGGCAGGCCTGGTCGAGGGCCGGTCCGGCGTGCGCCCCACCCAGTCGTTCGATCCGGCCCGGATCACCAGCCGCATCGCCGGCGAGGTGCAGGACTTCGACGCTTCGGCCGTGCTGGATCGCAAGGAGCTGCGGCGCAACGATCGCTACACACAGTTCGCACTGGTGGCCGCGCGCGAGGCGCTGGATTCGGCGGGCTTGCCGGAGCGGCTCGAAGGCGAGCTGGCCGAGGCGACCGGCGCGATCGTCGCCTCCGGGCTCGGTGGCACGGGCACGCTCATCGAGCAGATCAGCATCAGCGCGACACGCGGGCCGGACCGCGTCTCGCCCTTCTTCGTGCCTATGGGCATCGCCAACATGGCCTCCGGCCAGGTGGCCATCTCGTTCGGCGCCCAAGGGCCCAACTTCTCGACCGTCAGCGCCTGCGCCAGCGGTGGCCACGCCCTGGGCGAGGCGGCCGAGACGATCCTGCGCGGCGACGCCGAGATGATGCTCGCCGGGGGTTCGGAGACACCCGTGTACGAGGCGCTGGTCGCCGGTTTCGCAGCGATGCGCGCACTCTCCACGCGCAACGACGACCCCAGCGGCGCCAGCCGGCCCTTCGACGAGGGCCGCGACGGCTTCGTGATTGCCGAGGGCGCCGGCGTGCTCGTGCTGGAGGAGCTGGGCCATGCCCAGCGCCGCGACGCGCCCGTCCTGGCCGAGCTGCTGGGCTACGGCGCCACGGCCGACGCCGTGCACATCACGCTGCCCGCCCCGGGCGGCATGGGCGGCGTCCGCGCCGCGCGGCGCGCACTGGCCAAGGCGGGCATCGGCGCCGACGAAGTCGATCACGTCAACGCCCATGCCACGGCGACGCCGGAGGGCGACCCGGCCGAGCTGAGCGCCTTCCAGACCATCTTCGGCGAGCACGCCGCCAGGGTCAGCATCACGGCCACCAAGGGCGCCATCGGGCACACGCTGGGCGCGGCGGGCGCGCTTGGCTCCATCGCGGCCATCTGCGCCATGCGCGACGGCTGCGTGCCGCCCACGCTGAACCTGACCGACCCGTCGCCGGCCGTGGGTGAGCTCGACTGCACGCCGCTGGTGGCCAAGCGCCGTTCGTTGGACACGGCGCTGGTCAACGCGTTCGGCTTCGGCGGCCAGAACTCGGCGCTGCTGCTGCGCCGCTGGGCGAACGGGGCGTGATGACCGACGAAGCGCAGCCGCAGGGCATGGAATTGCTCGAGCTGATCGACCGCCTGGAGCAGCTGCTGCTGCGCTCCGAGCTTGACGAGCTGGAGGTGGAGGCGGCGGGCATCGGCCTGCTGCTGCGCAGTCCTTCGGCCGTGGCGGCGATGATGCCCGCCGGGGGCCCGTCGGCCGCCGCCGGCGGGGGGGTTGCCCAAGCTGCCGAGCCGGAGCCGGAGTCGGCGCGCAGCCATGCCGTGCTGGCGCCGCTGACCGGCCTCTTCTACACCGCCCCCTCGCCCGGCGCCGAACCGTACGTGCGGGAGGGGGCCGAAATTCACGTCGGCCAGGTAATCGGGCTGATCGAGGCGATGAAGCTGTTCAACGAGATCAAGAGCGACATAGCCGGCCGCGTGGTGCGCTACTGCGTCGAGACGGGCGCCCTGGTGAAGGCCAAGCAGCCGCTCATCGAGGTGGAGCCATGAACCCCAAGAGCGTGCGCATCAGCGGCTGGGGCATGTACGCGCCGGAGCGCGTGCTGACCAACGCCGAGCTGGAGCGCGTAGTCGACACGAACGACGAGTGGATCCGCCAGCGCACGGGCATCCGCGAGCGGCGCATCGCCGCGCCGCACGAGACCACAGCCACGCTGTCGGCGATTGCCGGCAAGCGGGCCATCGCCGTGGCCGGCCTCCAGCCGGACGACATCGACGTCATCCTGGTGGCGACGCTCACGCCCGACTACTGGATGCCCTCGACCGGCGCGCTGGTCAAGGAGGCCATCGGTAACACGACCGCCGCCGCCATGGACGTCATGGCCGCCTGCTCCGGGTTCGTCTACGCGTACTCGGCGGCCGACGCTTACCTCCGCTCGGGCATGTTCAAGCATGCGCTGGTCATCGGCGCCGAGACGCTCTCCCGCTTCCTCGACTTCTCGGATCGCTCGACCTGCATCCTGTTCGGGGACGGGGCAGGCGCGGTGGTGCTCTCCGCCTCCGACGAGGAGGGCGGCGGCATGGCCGGCCTGCACATGACCACCGATCCCGACGGCGCCTACATGATCTGGCTGCCCTCGGGCGGCGCGCGCTCGCCGGTCTCCGGTCAGACGCTGGCCCGTGGCGAGCACTTCGTACGCATGGAAGGGAAAGAGACGTACCGCTACGCCACCAAGACGCTGGCCTCGACGGCGCTGAAGGCGATCGAGCGGGCCGGCTGGCAGCCGGGCGACATCGACCTGTTCATCCCCCACCAGGCCAACGTGCGCATCATCGAGTCGGTGGCCAAGGGCCTCGACCTGCCGATGGACAAGATGTTCGTCAACGTCGATCGCTACGGGAATACGTCTGCCGCGTCGGTGGGCATCGCGCTGGCCGAGGCGGTCGACTCGGGGCGCATCAAGGTTGGTGACAAGATCGTGCTGGTCGCCTTCGGGGCCGGGCTGACCAGCGGCGCGGTGGCGCTGGAGTGGACGGCCGATCCGCGCTGCGGCGAGCGGGCGCTGGCCGTTGAGCCGCGGGCCAGCGTGCGGGAGCCCGTCGACTGGAGCTCTGTCGATCCGATTCCCGATCGGCTGAAGCAGGTCCTGGAGGGTGGCCCGCCGACGCCGCTGGACGACGTCGTGCCGGGCGAGCCCCAGCCCGCCTCGCGCGAGATCCCGGCCTGAGCGCCGTCCAGCCGCGCTTCCGCCACTTGGTGGGCTGTGTCGACGTTACGCCGGGCGGAGGGCGCGCTGGCTGTCGCGTCGCCGCTCAAGAGCCTACGACCGAGCGTGGACGCGGCTTGCGCACGCGCCGAACGGCTGACGGATTGCGCGTAGTGCCGGTGGGCCCGACACCTGATAGAAACCAGATGCCGCCGATGGGCTCGGCGGGGTCGCGTAGCCAAGCCCGCAACCGGAGCGACCTCGCCGGGAGTGCCGCGCTCAGCGCCTGCATGTGGCGCTCGACAGCCCGCCGCGCCGTACGGTCGTCGGGCAGGACGAGCATCCGGCCGACGGGATCGCGGCTGCCAGCCGAAACGCTCTCGCGCGAGCTTGGGCGCTAACCGGCATTTGATGTCCAACGGCCGCAGCGTCCCCTCGATCGAGCCCAGCTCCGACTTCACCTCGACCACGAGCAAGGCCCGAAACGCCGGGTGCCAGGCGAGGATGTCGATCGAACCTCGTTTACCGTACTCGGAGAACGACACTTCGACGCGTACCTCCCAGCCGTAGCGGCGGAGCAGGGCAACGAGCAGCGCCACCAGCCTAGCGTGCTGTTCGTCTAGCAGCCGGTCGCCCGCCGCGCCGTGATGTCGGGCCGACACGACCGGCCGCGCGTCGAGCGCCGCGAGGCAGTTCTCCACTTCGCCGACGCGAAGGTGCGATAGCTCGCCTGCCTCCACTTGCCTATCTTCCAGCGGCCCACTCCGCTCGACGCAGCTAGTTCGGCCTGCGTCATCTGCGAGCGATGGCGCAGCATCCGAAGCATTCGCCCGACCCTTCGGCCGTACATCGTCCGATGATGCGTTGAGGCACTTGCCCACGACTTACGTGCGGTGTGTTCCCGGGAGGGGCGTCGTGGTGTCTGTTGGGCGTCACTTTGTGTCACTTGTCGGCTGGGTCGACCTTACGCGGGTCTGAACGCCGGATGGGGTCGCGCCGCCGCTCACAGCGCGGCCACCTGAGCGTGGATGTCCCTGCCACAGCCGCTGAAACGCTGACGGATCCGGCTTAGTGCCGGTGGAGCCGACACCTGACACAAATGAAACCCGGCGGGTGCCGCAGTGCGCGAGTGCCGCCCATGGAGGATGGCCGCTGAAGTCGGTCACGCGGCGTTCGTGCTCGCTAAACTCGCGGGCATGATCGACTTATCGGGCAAGTCCGCTCTGGTCACCGGCGGCTCGCGCGGAATAGGCCGAGCCATCGTGCTCCGCCTGGCCCAGCAGGGCGCGGACGTCTGCTTCTCGTACCGTGGCAATGCTGCCGCGGCCGAGGAGACGGCCGGCCAGGTCACCGCGCTCGGTCGCAGGGCCCTCGCCGAGCAGGCCGACGTGACCGACCCCGAGGCGGCCGAACGGCTGGTCAAGGCGGCCCTGGAGGCCTTCGGCAAGGTAGACATCCTGGTCAACAATGCGGGCATCACGCGCGACGATCTGATCATGCGCATGACCCCCGAGAAGTGGCGCGAGGTGCTCGAGACGAACCTGTTCGGCGCCTTCTACACGCTCAAGGCGGTTACCCGCCCGATGCTCCGCGCCAAGAGCGGGCGGATCATCAATATCACTTCGGTCTCTGGGCAGGCGGGCCAGGAGGGACAGGCGAATTATTCGTCGGCCAAGGCAGGGCTGATCGGCCTGACGAAGGCCTCCGCGCGCGAGCTGGCCTCGCGCGGCATAACCGTCAATGCGGTCGCGCCGGGCTTCGTGCTGACCGAGCTCACCCAGGAGCTCCCCGAGCGGTTGCTGGACATGGTCAAGGAACGAACGCCGCTGGGCCGCTTCGGGACGCCTGAAGAGGTCGCCCAGGCGGTCGCGTTCCTGGCCTCCGACGAGGCCGCTTACATCACCGGCCAAGTGCTCGCCGTCGACGGCGGCCTGGTCATGATGTGATCCCTGCCCAACCCCGTCAGACGGCGCCCCGCACACCCGCGACGTGGTCGAGGACCGTCCGGGCGTTCTGCTCGACCGTCCGGCCGACCGTCTCCAGGCTCAGCTCAGGGGAGAGCGGCGGCTCGTAGGGATCCGCCACGCCGGTCATGCGCTCGACCTCGCCGCGTGCCGAGGCGGCGTAGAGGCCCTTGACGTCGCGCTCCCTGACGACGTCGAGCGGCGTGTCCACGAAGATCTCGACGAAGGCTCCCTCGCCGCCGGCCGCGTCGACCAGCGCACGCACCTCGTCGCGCGTGGCGCGGTAAGGGCTGACCAGCGCGCAGACCACCGTGCCGCCGTGGCGGACGACCTCCGCGGCGACGAAACCCACGCGTCGAACGTTCTCGTCACGGTCCTCGCGGCTGAAGCCAAGGCCTCTCGAGAGGTGCGTGCGGACGACGTCGCCGTCGAGCACCGTGACGGCCTCACCCTCGCTCTCGAGCAACTCGACGAGCCGCTGCGCAGTGGTCGTCTTGCCCGAGCCCGAGAGACCGGTGAACCAGACGCACACGCCTCGCCTGCGGCGCTGAGCGTGAGAGTGGGAGGTCACGGGCAGGCAGTCTATCAGCCGTGCGCTGCTATTCTCGGCCCGATGGAGCTGCGCCAGTACGTGATCAAGGGGCTGGGCCACATCAGCGCCCTGATCGCAGACGACGCGGCCGGCATGGCCGCCGTCGTGGACCCGCGACGCGACGTCGACATCTACCTGCGCGAGACCGGCGAGTCCGGCCTGCGCATCAGCCACGTCGTCGAGACGCACCTGCACAACGACTATGTGTCGGGCGCGCGCGAGCTGGCCGCGCTGACCGGCGCGCGCCACGTCATTGGTGCCGGCGCGGAGTTGGGCCACGAGCACGAGGGCCTGCGCCACGGCGCCGAGTTCGACGTGGGCCCCTTGCGCTTCCGCGCACTGGACACGCCCGGCCACACGCCCGAGCACGTGGCCTACTCGGTCGCCGACCGCAGCCGCGCGGACGAGCCGGCACTGCTCTTCACGGGCGGCTCACTGCTCGTCGGCGCAGTTGGCCGGACCGATCTGCTGGGCGCCGAGAGGGCCGAGGAGTACGCCCGCCAGATGCACGGCTCGCTCCACGAACACTTGCTGGTCCACGAGGACTACGTCGGCGTGCTGCCCACCCACGGCGGCGGCTCGCTCTGCTCAAAGGACATCTCGACCACGCCCAGCAGCACGCTGGGCTACGAGCGCCGGCACAACGGCCTGCTGGGCATCTCGGAGGTGGAGGACTTCGTGCGCGCGCTGTTGCAGGATCAGCCGGCCTATCCGCGCTACTTCGCCCGCATGCGACCGATCAACAAGGCCGGCCCGGCGCCGCTGGGCAGCATCTCGCCGCCTGTGCCCATGAGCGCCGGCGAGGCGCGCGCGCTGCTGGCCGAGGGCGGCCTGGCCGTCGACCTGCGTGCTTACGGCGAGTACGCCCAGGCTCACTTGCCGGGCGCCCTCTCCATCCCGGCAGGCAGCTCGTTCGGGACCTGGCTGGGCTGGGTCGTGCCCCACGACCGCCCGCTCCTGCTGGTGCTGCGCGGCCCCGAGCAATGGGACGACGCCCTGCGTCAGGCATTGCGTATAGGCCACGAGAACGTGCGCGGCTACCTGCACGGCGGCATGGCCGCCTGGCTGGACGCCGGCGGCGAGGTGGAGCACAGCGGCACGGCGACCGTGGGCCAGCTGGGCGAGTGGCTGGCGGCACGAAACGGGAAGCGCGGCGCCGGGCCGCCCCTTGTCATCGACGTGCGCCAGCGCGACGAGTACGAGCGCGGGCACGTGCCGGGCGCGCTGCACATCATGGCCGGCGAGCTGCCCCAGCGGCTGGCCGAGCTGCCCCGCGATCGGCCGTTGGTGACGATCTGTGCGGCCGGCTACCGCAGCGGCGTGGCAGCCGGCCTGCTGCGCCAGGCCGGCTTCGAGGACGTCACGTCGGTGGCCGGCGGCGTGCCTGCCTGGCGCGCGGCCGGCCTGCCCACCGAGCGAGGCACGGAATAACCGGCCCGGGGGGCGTGCCGGAGCGGTGCGCGGGCGCCGCCGGACTGGTACCAATGGTCCTCGACAAGGTCCACGCCCTGCAGCGATCCTAGCCGGCCATGGCTGAGCAACTACGCCCGCCGCCGGAGCAATCGCCCGAAGTACTCGCCGAGCAGCAGCTGGGCCGGGCCCGCCTGGCGGCCTCCATCGCACTCTTCGTGCTGGCCGCCGGCGTGGTGACGGCACTCCTTCGCCAGCCGGGTGATGGGCTGGTGCTGGTGCAGGTCGTGGCGCTGGCCGCCTTCGCCGCCGCGCTGGGCGTACAGGTGATCATCGGCCGGCGGCTGGCCCGCCGGCGCGACGCCCGTGAGCAGGGCTTCACGCGCATGCTCCAGGGCCTGTCGCGCTCGCTCTCTGCCGAGGCGATCGTGCAGGCCATCGTCGACGAGCTGCGCCGTGCCGCGGACGCCGACCACGTCATCGTCGCGCGCGTCCGGCCGGCGGAGCGGGTGGTCGAGACGACGCTGGTCTCGAGCAGCGCACAGGTGCCGACATCGCGCACGATCCTGCCGCTCAGCGTGCTCGATCCGGCGGCTGCCAGCAGCGGCCGGCGGTCGGGATCGGCGCGCGGCCGATCGCCCGAGCAGATGGTGGCCGACGAGCTCGCTGCCCGGCTGCGCCGCGCCTACGGCCTGCCGCGCACGCTTGCCTCGCCGCTGGTGGCCGACGAGCGTATCGTCGGCGCGCTGATGCTCTCGCGCCGCCAGGAGCGGCCCTGGACGGCCGCCGACCGGAGACTGCTGAGCTGGTCGGCGCACGAGTTGTCGGCGGCCCTGGCCCGCGCCTACGCCTTCGAGGAGGCGGAGAGCCGGGCCAACATCGACGCGCTCACCGGCCTGCCCAATCGGCGCTATCTCGAGGAGCTCATCGCGGTTGTCGAGCCGCGCCGCCGGGCCGGCGATAGCGTGGGTGCGCTGATGATCGACATCGACCACTTCAAGCGGCTCAACGACCGCTACGGTCACGCGACCGGCGACCAGGTGCTGCGCGCCGTGGGCGAGCAGATCCAGGCCGCCGTGCGAACGGAGGACACGCCCGCCCGCTACGGCGGCGAAGAGTTTGCCGTCGTGCTGCGCCGGGCGAACGCCGAACAGGCTCTGGAGGTGGCCGAGCGAGTCCGGCAGGCCATCGCCGGCATTCCGCCGCGCGAGCTGGGCACGCGCGATCCCATCAGCGTGTCGGTCGGGGTGGCGGTCTCCGGCGCGCAGGACGGCGACGTGGGCGCACTGCTCCAGTCGGCCGACGCCGCGCTCTACCGCGCCAAGCGCTACGGCCGAAACCGCGTCGTTCTGGCCTGACGGGCATCATTCAGGCGTGAGCCCACGCAGATCTGCGCCGCCCCGGCCAAAGCGCGTGGCCGACGCTCCGCCGCCTGAGCACGATCAGGCCGGCCCGGCCGACGACGAGCCGGAGACCGAAGCCGACACGCCGGCGCCGGCGCTCGGTGAGCGGATCGCCCTCGACCCAGACGAGCCGCCCTACGAGCAGCGGCCGCGCCACTCGCGCGGCGACGACGTGCCGCAGCTGGGCAACGATGAGCTGGCGCGAGTCTTCTACGAGATCGGCGACATGCTCGAGATCCAGGGCGAGGTGCCCTTCAAGGTGGGCGCCTACCACCGCGCGGCGGAATCTATCGCGCATTCGCCGCTCGACGTGGCGCGCGCCTACCGGGACGGCTCGCCGCCACGCCTGCCCGGCGTGGGCAAGGCCATCGACGAGAAGCTGGCCGAGCTGGCCGACACCGGCCGCCTGCGCTACTACGAGCGGCTGCGCCGGAACGTTCCGCCCAGCGTGGTCACGCTGCTGCAGGTGCCCGGCCTGGGTCCGCGCACGGCGGGCGGCCTGTGGCGCGGCGCCGGCATCGACTCGCTGGAGGCACTCGAGGCGGCCGCGCGTGCCGGGCGGTTGCGCCAATTGAAGGGCATCAGCGCGCGCACTGAGCAGCGCCTGCTTGAGGGCCTGGCCAACCTGCGCCGCCGGCCGCCCCACAGGATGCGCCTGGGCACGGCGGCGGACATCGTCGAGCGGGTCGTCCGCGGCCTGAGCGACACGCCCGACGTCGGGCGCATCGAGCCGGCCGGCTCGTTTCGCCGCCGGCGCGAGACAGTCGCCGACATCGACATCCTCGTCGAGACCGATCAGCCGGCGGCGGTCATCGAGCAGCTGCACAACTCGGCCTGGGTCGAGCAGGTGGGCGGCCATGGCGGGCGGACCGGCGCGCACCGCACCACCGTCCAACTCTTGCGCGGGCCGCAGGTCGACCTGATGGCCATGCCCGCCGGCTCGACCGGCACCTACCTCGTCCACTTCACCGGCTCGGCCGAGCACAACGTCCGCCTCCGCGCGATGGCCCGCGACAAGGGCTGGAGCCTTTCCGAACACGGCCTGGTGCGCCTGGGGGACGACGGCGAGCCCCTCCGCGGGCAGCAGTCGGAGCGCCTGACCTTCGCCACCGAGGAAGAGGTCTACGCCTTCCTGGGCCTGCCCTTCATCCCACCCGAGTTGCGCGAGGACCGCGGCGAGATCGAGGCCGGCCTGGCCGGCCGGCTGCCGGCGCCGGTCGAGCTGGACGACCTGCAGGGCGATTGCCACACCCATAGTGAATGGTCGGACGGCCATTACTCGATCGAGCGGATGGCCCGCGAGGCGATCTCGCGCGGGTTGCGCTGGCAGGTTCTGACCGATCACTCGCAGAGCCTGACCATCGCCCGCGGCCTGACCCCCGAGCGCGTCGAGCAGCAGCGCCGGATCATCAGCAAGCTCAACCAGAGCTTTGCGCGCGAGGGCACCGACTTCCGGCTGCTGCACGGCTGCGAGATGGAGATCAGGATCGACGGCCGGCTGGACTACGACGATGCGCTGCTGGCCCGCTTCGACGTGGTGGTGGCCTCACTGCATGTCGGCCGACGGCAACCGCGCAGCCAGCTGATGGAGCGCTACCGGGTGGCGCTGCGCAACCGGCACGTCGACATCATCGCGCACCCGTCGGGCCGCAAGATCGGCCTGCGCGACGACCTGGACCTGGAGTGGGACGCCTTCTATCGCGAGGCGGCCGAGACGGGCACGCTGCTCGAGCTGAACGGCTCGGACGAGCGGCTCGACCTGGACGACCGCCGAGCCCGTGCCGCGCTGGAAGCAGGCAACCGTTTCGTGGTCGACTCGGACGCCCATTACCTGCACGAATTCGAAAACCTGGGCTGGGGCGTCTCGCAGGCCCGGCGAGCGTGGCTCGAGAAGAAGGACGTCATGAACGCGCTGCCCGTGGAGCAGTTCCTGGCGCTGATCGCCGACAGGGGCTAGAGACCCAGCACGATCCTGGCCACCAGGAAGTACACGACGAGTCCCGCCGCGTCGACAAGGGCCGTGATGAGGGGAACGCTCATGACCGCCGGGTCGACGCCGATGCGCTTGGCCACGAGTGGCAGCATGGAGCCCAGCACTGACGCGAGGGTGCAGGCGATGACCAGAGTGATCGATACGACTGCCGCTATCCCGCCATCGGTGAAGAGCGCGATCGGCCCGAACGCGATTGTGGCGAGCACGGCGCCGAGGAACAACCCGGCCACGCTCTCGCGGCTGAGCACCGGCAGGAGGTCCGCCATGCGGACCTCGCCGACGGCCAGCGCACGCGTGACGGTTGTCGCCGACTGCGCGCCGGTGTTGCCCGCGGTGCCGATGACCAGCGGGACGAAGAAAGCCAGAGCCACGGCCGTTGACAGCGTTGCCTCGAACACCGACAAGACGTTGACGGTTATGGCGCCGGCGGCGAGGAACACCAGCAGCCAGACGATCCGGCTGCGCGCGATGCCCAGGATCGAAACCGACAGGTAGGGGTGGGCCAGCGGCTCGGCGCCGCCGGCACGCGCGACGTCCTCGGTCTGCTCCTCTTCCAGGATCTCCATGGCGTCGTCGACGGTCACCACGCCGACCAGTCGGCCCTCCGTGTCGACGACGGGCAGCGCCAGCAGGTCGGCCTCCTGCATCAGCCGGGCCACCTGCTCCTGGTCCTCGTCGACGCGGGCCGAGTAGACCTCGCGGTCCATCAGCTCGCCGACCTTCTCGTCCGGCTCGGCCAGCACAAGGTCGCGCAGACCCAGCGCGCCCACCAACCGGCGGCTCTCGTCGGTCACGGGCAGGCCGTAGATCGTCTCGGCCTTGCGGCCGATCCGGCGCAGGCGGGCCAGCGCCTCGGCCACGGTCTGGTTGGCGCGCAGGTTGACCACCTCGGGCGACATCACGCGGCCCGCCGAGTTCTCCGGGTAGCCCAGCAGCGTGGCAGTCAGCGCGCGCTCGTGGGGCGAGAGCCCTGCGAGCAGGCGCTTGGCCACCTTGGCCGGCATCTCGTCGACCAGCCGGGCGCGGTCGTCGGGATCCATCTCCTCGAAGAGCTGGCGCACGCTGGCCTCGCGCAGTCCCTCCAGCAGCTCCTGCTGGTGAAGTGGGTCGAGGGCCTCGAAGATCTCCAGCGCGCGGTCCTTGGGCAGCAGCCGGAAGGGGATGGCGCGGTCGGCCGGATCGAGGCGGGCCAGCTCTTCGGCCACCTCGAGCGTGCCGGCTTCGGCCAGCCAGTCGTTCAGCGCCTCCATGTCGCGCGTGGCGACAAGTTCGGGCATCGTCGTCAAGGCGACGCGCCTCCCATGGGATGTCGGGTTGATGCAGGTCGGACGGATTGAGCGAGGCGGGCGGGCCGCGGGCGATCCGCAGGCAGCATGCTAGGGCACGACGCCCCCGTCAACCAATGTCGCCGAGCGTCCGCCCCGGGTGCTGGCGCCCGCCGTCGATCGGGCAGCTGCCCGGGCGCCCGCCGCAATGAGTCCTCAGGGACCTGGCCTTCGTCGCCTGGGGTGTGGCGATGATCGCGGTCGGCTGGCTGATGGTGCGGCCGTCGAGCGACCGGACCGGCCACGTTTGACACCTCATCGAGCGGGTGGTACAAGACTTGTGACCCCAAAGGACCCGCCAACGCGGTCGCCGTCGCGCGCCGCCCAGCACAGCCCACACCGCGAAGGACACGCATGAGCTTTTCCATCACCGAGGGCGGCCCGTCGCCCAGCGTCAACGCAACACGCCTCAAGCGCCAGCTCGTCGAGCAGGCCATCGCCGCGGCCACCGCCGCCGACTGGCAGGCTGCCGCCGACCTCAACCGGCGCATCCTGGAGCTGGGCCCAGACGGCGAGGCTGAGAACCGGCTGGCCAAGTCGCTGTGGGAGCTGGGCGAGCTCGCCTCGGCGCGGGAGCACTACCAGGCCGCACTCGCCCTGGATCCCACCAACCGCATCGCCGAGCGCAACATCAACCGCCTGCGCATGCTGCTCGCCGAGGCCGGCAAGAAGACCGTCGCCGCCCAGCCCGGCAGCAAGGCGCCGGTCAGCATCTTCGTCGAGGAGACCGGCAAGACCGGCTTTGCCCACCTCGTCGACCTGGCCAGCCCCAAGCAGCTGGCCCAGGTCAATCCCGGCGACGCGGTCGACCTCAAGCCGGAAGGACCACGCCTGAAGGCGTGGTCGAACGGCGTGGAGATCGGTGTGGTCGAGCCGCGCGTCGCGGCCCGCCTGCTCAAACTGATCGCCGAGGGCAACAAGTACGCCGCCGGCGTGACCAGCCTGGGTGAGCGCGACGTGCGCATCATCATCCGCGAGGTTTACCAGGACCCGGCCAATTACGGCAAGGTTTCCTTCCCCACGGCGGCCAAGGTCAGTGACATGCGTCCCTACACCAAGGGCACGCTCGTGCGCGAGGAAATGGAGCTGGAGGAGGATCTCGAGCTCGACGAAGAGGACGACGAGATCGAGGACATCGGCCGCATCCTGCCCGCCGAGGTCACCGAGGACGAAGCCTTCGTCGACGAGTCCGACGAGGAGGAAGAGGAGGACTAGGCGGAGGCCCCGCAGGGCTCTCTCCAGGCGAGCGGCTCGCCTGTCGGTCCGTCCGACGTACACTCGACCCAGTGTCGGACCCGCTCTCTTCGCTCATCAGGCAGAGCTCCACTCCGCTGCTGCCTGCCTTCGAGCGGCTGGCCCCCCCGCCGCCCGAGAACCTGATCGCCGCCGAGCTGACCGCCCGCACGACGGCCGGCGACGTGGTGCTGGACCTGCACGCCCGCGGCGGCTGGATCGCGCGCAGTGCGATCAGTGCGCTACGGCGCATCTACACCTGCGAATCGTCGGCACTGACCAAGCTGCAGGCCGAGGTCCTCCTGCGGCCGCCCGACCTGCGCCACTTCGACGCCGCCATTGCCACGCTTGCCGCTCACCCGCGCGGCGACGTAGCCCTGCGCGATGCCCTCAGTGAGCCGTTCGCCTCGCGCTGCACGGTCTGCGGCCGCCCGATCGTCGTGGACGAGTTCATCTGGGAGGGTGACGCGGCGGCACCGGCGCGCAAGGTCTACCGCTGCGCTTACTGCCGCCTCCAATCGCGCGGGCCGGAGCAGCGCAACGTGCCGGTGGACGAGGAGGACGTTGAGCGGGCGACCTCGATGGAGACCCCCGAGCGCGTGCTGATTGCCCTGCGCGGCCGCTTTCCCGTGCGCGAGGCAGGCCGCGAGCTGCCCGATGAGCTGCTCAACCTCTACACGCCGCGTACGCTGGTGGCCCTCGAGGCGATCATCGCCCGGCTGGAGAACGACCTGCGCGCGGCGCCTCTCACGGCCGCCCTGCGTCTGGGCCTGGTCTCGAGCATCCTGCCCACCAGCAAGTTGAACAGCTATCCCGGCCGGGTGGCGGCGCTGCGCATCCAGCACGGCCGAGTCCGTCCGCCAGGCGAGCGGCAGTGGCGCGAGCGCAACCCGTGGCTGGTCTTCGAAGAAGGCTGCCGGCAGGTACGGTCTTTCGTGCAACGCGTCGAGTCCAACGCGGCCAGCTTCCAGCCGCGCCTTGGCGAGGAGCTCGAGGCGCTCATCGACGGCAGCGCCAACATGGTCCTGCGCAGCGGCAGCGCGGCCCTGCCGGCCAATCGGCCCTTCATCTCCGAGCGGCGCACGACCCAGTTCGGACGGCCCGACCCGCGCGGGCGCGTGCGCCTGGTGCTGACCCAGCCGCCGATCCGCTGGACGACCGAGAACCTCTCCTTCGCCTACCTGGCCAGCTCGCTGGCGCTGGGCCCCGAAGCGGCGGCCGAGCTGCCCCTGGAGTGGCTCCTCGGCACGCCGCCGCGCAACGAGCGCGGCCGTGAGGCAACCGCCCTGCGCCGCTCGCTGCTGGCCGTCGAGCCCGTGCTCTCGCCCGACGCCTCGGCCGTCGTGCTGCTCGATCGGGGCGGGCCGGAGGGGTTGGTGGCCGGCGTGCTGGGCGGCGTGGGCGCCGGCTTCCGCCTGACCTCGGCCCTTCTGAGCGAGGTGGGCGAGGAGATGGAGGGCGTGCTGGAGTTCAGCCTGCGCCCGCCGACGCAGGACCAGGCGGCCGAGCATCCCGAGCTGGCCGGCTTGACGCCCGCCGCCGTCGACGGTCCGTTCGAGCTGGCCGATGTCGAGCGCGCCGTCCGGGAAGTTGCCGTGGCCGTGCTCAAGGCGCGCGGCGAGCCGGCCCGTTTCGAGCGGCTCCTGGGCGAGGTTCTCATCGGGCTGGACCGCCTGGGCCACCTGCGCCGGCTGGTGGGCACGGAGACCTTCAGCCAGACCGAGGCACGGGTGGTCGCCGAGCTCGCCCAAGCGGAGGCCGGCCCAGGTCGGCCGCCGGCGGAGACCCCGACCGAAGGCGTGGCGGATGCCGAGGCGGATTCGGGCGCGGAACCCGAGGCGGATTCGGACGCGGAACCGGAGGTGGACACGCAACCTGCGGGACGGGCGCGCCGCTGGCTCTTCGAGCAAGCCCAGCAGGCTGGCGCGCCGCCCGGCATGGACGCCGACCCGGACGCCTCTCCGGAGGGGGAGGAGGAGCACACGCCGGCCTGGGCGCTGGGCTCGGGCTCGGCCACCGATCACGTCAAGCTGTTCATGGAGCTGGTCATGTCAGAGCTGCGCCGCCCGGACCACCCGCGCCTCACCGAGCTTGAACCGGGTCGCTGGTGGCTGCGCGACCAGCAGGACCTGGAGGAGGCGCGCCCGCCTCTCTCCGACCGTATCGAGTGGGCCATCTTCGGGCTTCTCTCGACGGCGCGCAGCATCGACGAGAACGCCTTCTTCGACCGCGTCGCGCGCATGTTCCGCGGTCACGACGCGCCCGACGAAGAGCTCGTGCGGGCCATCCTGGAGAGCTATCGCGATCCCGAGGCGACGGAAGGATTGCTCAGCCCGCGCGATGACCTGGCCGGCCGCCATGCCGAGCACGGCACGCTGGTGGGCATGCTGGTCGAGTACGGACACCGGCTGGGCCTGCGCTGCTGGGCCGCGCCCCGCGAACAACGGCGCGCCTACCGCGAGGGCACGGTGGGCGACCTGCTGACCGAGGAAGAGCAGCGCGTCTACCTGCCGCTGGTCGTGCCCGGTGAGCCCGAGACGCTGGAGACCACGGACTGCATCTGGTACCTGCGCGGCCGCGCGGCGTTCCTCTTCGAAGTGGAGTGGACGGCGATGGTCAGCGACGTGCTGCTGCGGCGCGGGCCGCGCATCCCCACCTCAGATTCGCTCGTCCGTTTCCTGGTAGTACCGCCCGAGAGAGCCGAGCTGCTGCGCCTCAAGCTGGCCCGTTCGCCGCTGCTGCGCGAGGCCCTCGACAACGACAACTGGCATATTCTCAAGTCCGATCAGCTGCGCCGCCTGTTTGCGGCCGAGGAGGCCAGCCTCGACGCGCTGGGGCCTCTGCTGGGGCTCGATCCGGAGGTCGAGCGCCAGGCGGAGCAGCTCAACCTGTTCATGGACGAAGGAGCCCCCGCTTGACGGACACAGCCCTGACCAGCCCTGTGCGCGAGCTGGCCGACCGATTCTGGAGCTACTTCCTTGAGCGCCAGCCGATCTACGCAACTGCGCTGGGTTACGAGCGCTACGACGACAGGCTGCCCGATCCTTCGCCGGACGGCCGCGCAGGCGAGGTCGCCGAGCTGCGCCGGCTGCTGGACGACGCGGCGGCCATCGAGCGCGACCCGCTCGACGTGGAAGACACGATCACCCTGGACATGCTGGAAGTGGTGGCCCGCATCCAGCTTCGCCAGCACGAGCACGAAATCCACCACGTCGAGGCGATGGACGCGATGGCCGGCCCGCAGACGACGCCGGGCGACCTGTCGCGCTACCAGCGCGTGGACAGCCCGGAGCGGCTGGAGCGCCTGATCCGCCGGCTCGAGGGCTTCCCGGCCTATCTGGCCGCCCACCGGGCCAACCTCGAAGAGGGCCTGCGCGCGGGTCGCACGGCGGCGCGGCCGGTCGTCGCCCGCGTTCTGGAGCAGACGCGCCGGCTGGTCGAGACGCCGCTCGAGAGCGAGCCCTTGATCGCGGCCCATCCGGAGCTGGACGGCGACGCGCGCCGGCGGCTGCAGGACGCCGTCGCCCACCACGTCAGGCCCGCCCTGACCGACTACCTCGCCGCCCTGGAGGCCTACGCGCCGGGCGCCCGCGAGGGCGACGGTCTGTGGGCGCTGCCCGGCGGCGTGGAACTGTACGAGACGCTCATCCTGGCCTCGACCACCATCGAGGCCAGGCCCCGCGAGCTGCACGATTACGGCCTCGAACAGCTCGAGCGTATTCGCGAGGAGCAGGGGGTCGCGGCGCGCGAGCTTGGATTCGCCGACGTTGCGGGGATGCGCGCGGCGCTGGACAGTGATCCATCGAACGCGACCAGCCGGCGCGAGGACATCGTCGAGCTGGCCGAGCGCCAGATCGAGCGGGCCAGTGCAGTCGCGCCGCGCTACTTCGGGCGGCTGCCCAGGGCCGCCGTTGTCGTGCGCCAAGTGGAGAGCTTCCAGGAAGCCGAGGCGCCGCCCGCCTTTTACCTGCCTCCACCGCCGGACGGATCACGGCCGGGCGTCTACTACGTCAACACTTACGAGCCGCAGGGACGCCCGCTGCATCGCCTGGCCGCGGCCACCTTCCACGAGGCGGTGCCCGGGCACCACTTCCAGATCGCAATCGAAACTGAGCTCGAAGGTCTGCCCGCCTTCCGCACGCTGGGGTCGCGCATGGCGGGTGCCGCCTATAGCGAAGGCTGGGGCCTCTACTCCGAGCGGCTGGCCGACGAGATGGGCCTCTACGCCGACGCCCGCGAGCGGCTGGGCATGCTCGACGCGCAGGCCTGGCGAGCGGCTCGGCTGGTGGTCGACACCGGCCTGCACGCCTTCCGCTGGACGCGCCAGCAGTCCGTGCAGCTGCTGCGCGACATCGGGCTTTCGCAGGTCGAGGCGGAGACGGAGACGGACCGCTACATCACCTGGCCCGGCCAGGCGCTGGCCTACATGACCGGCATGCGCGAGATCAGCGCCCTGCGCCGCGAGCTGGAGCAGCGCGACGGCGAGCAATTCGACCTGTCCGGATTCCACGACGCCGTGCTGGGTCACGGCTCGCTGCCGCTGGCCACGCTGCGCCGCGAGCTGCCCGGCTGGGTCAGCCCGCGCGACTGAGGGGACGATGCGGCTGACAATTTTCGGGGCCGGCGGCGGCATCGGCCGGCACGTCGTGCAGGCGGCCCGTCAGGCTGGCCACGAGCTGACGCTGGTCACGCGCGATGCGTCGACGCTGGAGGGCGTGACAGTGTCGGACCGCGTCCTGGAGGGCGACGTGCGGGATGCCGCGCTGGTGGGCCGGGCCGTGGCTGGAGCGGAGGCGGTGGTCAACACCTTGGGTCCGACGAGCAACTCGGCCGACCAGGTGGCGGTCATGGAGGAGTTCACGCGGCACGTGATCGCGGCCATGCAGGCGTCCGGCGTGCGCCGGATCGTCACCCTTTCGGGCGGCGCCGTGAGCGTGGCGGGTCAGCGCAAGGGCCTGGGCGACCGGTTCGCCTCGGCCGTAGTCCGCCTGGCGGCCAGCAACGTCCTGCGCGCCAAGCAGCGCGAGTACGACCTGCTGGCGGCCAGTGACCTGGAGTGGGTCGCGGTCCGGCCCCCACGCGTGACCGACGAGACGCCGCGCGGCAGTTACCGCGCCGGCGACGTGGCGCTGGGCCCCCGCTCGCGCATCGGCAAAGCCGACCTGGCCGCCTTCATGCTGGAGCAGCTGACCGGCGACGCATACCTCCGCCAGGCGCCCTACATCAGCTACTGAGCCTCCACGAGGCTCCCGCACCCCGCTAGGCTACGAGCGTGGGGTTCGATTGGCTCCTGGATCAGCTGGCCGTCGCCGCGCTCCTCGAGATCGGCGTCAAGCTGGTGCTGCTGGCACTGGCCACGTTGATCGCGCTTCGCTTCGCGCGGGTGACCGTGCGGGCCGCGCTGAACCGCCTGTTCGATCGCGAGGCGCGGGAGGGCACGGCGCAGGACGTCAGCGCCATCGAGCTCGAGCGCCGGCGCGACACCCTCGACGGGCTCATCGCCAACTCCCTGCGCGTGGTCATCCTGATCGTGGCTTTCGTGATGGCGCTGGCCATCGTGCGCCTCGACATCACGCCCGCGATAGCCGGGCTGGGTATCGCCGGGCTGGCCCTCAGCCTGGGCGCGCAGCACCTCGTGCGCGACTACGTGGCCGGCGCGTTCGTGCTGATCGAGAACCAGTACTCCAAGGGTGACGTGGTCAGCGTCGCCGGCGTCAGCGGCACGGTCGAGGACGTCAGCCTGCGCCGGACGACGCTGCGCGACATTGACGGCACCGTCCACCACGTCCCGCACGGCCTCATCGCGGTCTCGGGCAACCTGACCCGCTCCTGGGCGCGGATCAATCTGGACCTGCCTGTGCTCTATGGCCAGGACCTCGCGCGGATAGGGCAGGTTGTCGACGAAGTCGGTCGGACGATGGCCGAATCGGCGGAGTGGCGGGGTCGCATCCTGGAGCCGCCCAGACTGGTGCGGATCGAGAACCTGGGCGACCAGGGCATGTTGCTGAAGGTGCTCGGCACCGTTCGGGCGGTCGATCGCTGGGACGCCGCCGGCGAAACGCGGCGCCGGTTGCTCGAGACATTCGAGCTCGAAGGCCTGCACATGGGCTGGCGGCCGCCCGCGCCGCCGGTCGAGACGCCCACAAGCGAGGAAAGCGAGAGGACGAGTTGACCGACGAGACACGCATGCCGGAGATCGAGGCTCTGCTGGCCGAGAATCGCACCTTTCCTCCCGATCCGTCCTTCGCCGGCCGGGCCAATGCCCAGGCAGCGCTCTACGAGGAGGCCGAGCGGGACTACGTCGGCTTCTGGGAGCGCCTGGCGCGCGAGCGCCTGAGCTGGGAGACGCCCTTCGAGACGACGCTTGAATGGGAGCCGCCGTTCTCGAAGTGGTTCCTGGGCGGCCGGCTCAACATCGCCTACAACTGCCTCGACCGTCACGTCGAGAACGGGCTGGGCGAGAAGGTCGCCTACCACTGGATCGGCGAGCCGGGTGACACGCGCACGCTGACCTACGCGGACCTCCAGCGCGAGGTCTCCAAGGCGGCCAATGCGCTGCTCGAGCTGGGCGTGAAGACCGGCGAGCGGGTGGCCATCTACATGCCCATGATCCCCGAGCTGCCCATCGCCATGCTGGCCTGCGCGCGGATCGGGGCGCCGCACACGGTCGTCTTCGGCGGATTCAGCGCGGAGGCGCTGGCGGGTAGGATCGTCGACTCGCAGGCCAAGCTGATCATCACTGCCGACGGCGGCTGGCGCCGCGGCAAGGCGGTCAACCTGAAGGCTGCGGCCGACGAGGCCATGCGCATGACCGACACGGTCGAGCACACGCTGGTCGTGCGCCGCGTCGGCGACGGCGGCGAGCCCGTGACGATGGAGGAGGGGCGCGACGTCTGGTGGCACGACATCGTGGAGCGCCAGAGCGCCGATTGCCCGCCCGTGGCAGTCGATTCCGAGCACATGCTCTACCTGCTCTACACCTCGGGCACGACGGCCAAGCCCAAGGGCATCATGCACACCACCGCCGGCTATCTGCTGGGTGCCTCGTTCACGCACGAGATGGTCTTCGACGTGAAGCCCGACGACGTCTATTGGTGCGCGGCCGACATCGGCTGGGTCACCGGCCACTCGTACATCGTCTACGGCCCGCTGGCCAACGCCACGACCAGCGTGCTCTACGAGGGCGCGCCGGACGCGCCGTCATGGGACCGCTGGTGGCAGATCGTGGATCACTACAAGGTCACCATCCTGTACACCGCCCCCACCGCCATCCGCGCCTTCATGAAGCAGGGTGCGCAGTGGCCGCAGAAGCACGACCTGTCCTCGCTGCGCCTGCTGGGCAGCGTGGGTGAACCGATCAATCCCGAGGCCTGGCTGTGGTACCAGCAGCACATCGGCGGCGGCCGCACGCCGGTGGTGGACACCTGGTGGCAGACCGAGACGGGCATGATCATGATCACGCCCCTGCCCGGCGTGACCACCACCAAGCCGGGTTCGGCCACGTTCCCCTTCCCCGGCGTGGGCGCCGACGTGGTCGACGCGAACGGTGAGTCCGTGCCGCTGGGGGGTGGCGGCTACCTGGTATTGACCCGGCCCTGGCCGGCCATGCTGCGCGGCATCTACGGCGATCCGGAGCGTTACCGGGCAACCTACTGGAGCCGCTTCCCGGGCAGGTACTTCGCCGGCGACGGTGCCAAGCGGGACGAGGGTGGCTATTATTGGCTGCTGGGCAGGGTGGACGACGTGATGAACGTGGCCGGCCACCGGATCAGCACGATCGAGGTCGAGTCGGCGCTGGTCGACCATCCCTCGGTGGCCGAGGCGGCCGTCGTGGGGCGTAACGACCCCATCAGCGGCCAGGCGATCTTCGCCTTCGTCATCCTGCGCGACGGTTTCCAGCCATCGGACGAGCTGGGCCACGAGCTACGCGAACACGTGGCCAAGGTCATCGGGCCGATCGCCCGGCCCAAGTACCTGCTCTTCACGCCCGACCTGCCCAAGACCCGCTCGGGCAAGATCATGCGTCGCCTGCTGCGTGACATCGGTGAGGGGCGCAGCCTGGGCGACACGACCACGCTGGCCGACGCCGGCGTGATCGACACGATCCGTGAGCGCACGGGCGGAGCGGGCGAGGAAGAGTGATGGGCAACCTCGAGCTGGCCCGCTGGTACGCGGCGTTGCTCGGGGTGGCGCTGGTCATCTTCGGGTTCGCCGGCTTCCTGGACAATCCCGTCGTAGGGCGGCCCAGCGCCCAGCCCGTCTTCGTCAGCGGGACGACGCTCAACCTGCTTCACGTCGGTGCGGGGGCGGTGGCGCTCTTCGTGGCCTTCGGGCTGACGCCGGAGGGGCTGGTCTGGGGCCTGGCCGGGTTCGGGCTGGGCTTCGCTGCGCTGCTGCTTGCCTCCATCGTCAGTCCCACGCTGGCGGGCCTGTCGGACGTCCAGCTCAGCAGGGCCGATCAGGCGCTCTACGCCGGCCTGGCCACCCTCAGCGTGGTCGTCGCCTGGCTGGCTCGCCGGGAAGCCCTGGCGGAACGCGGCTCCGCGTAGGCCCTCAGCTCCAGCGGGCTACCATCCTTTGGTGAGCCAAGCCCTGCCCGGACCGCTGCTCGATGCGCTTGGCCGCCCCCTGCGCGACCTGCGCGTATCGGTCACCGACCGCTGCAACTTCCGCTGCACCTACTGCATGCCGCGCGAGGTCTACGGCCGCGACTTCGCCTTCCTGCCCCGCGCCGAGCTGCTGACGTTCGAGGAGATCAGCCGCCTGGTGCGCCTCTTCGTGGCCGAGGGCGTGGTCAAGGTCCGGCTGACCGGCGGCGAGCCGCTGCTGCGCCGCGACCTGCATGTGCTGGTGCGCATGCTGCGCGCAGTGCCGGGACTCGCCGACCTGACCCTTACCACCAATGGGGCGCTGCTCGCGCGTCAGGCGCCTGCGCTGGCCGAGGCTGGGGTCGCGCGGTTGAGCGTCAGCCTGGATTCACTCGATGAGGAGGTCTTCGGCCGTCTCAACGACGTTGGTTTCCCCGTCCGTGCCGTACTGGACGGCATCGCAGCGGCAGAGGCGGCCGGCTTCCGCCCGATCAAGGTCAACATGGTCGTGCGACGCGGCGTCAACGAAGGCAGCGTGCTGCCCATGGCCCGCTACTTCCGCGAGCGCGGTCACGTACTGCGCTTCATCGAGTACATGGACGTGGGCCACACCAACGGCTGGCGCATGGTCGACGTCGTGCCGGCCGACGAAATCCTGGCGCTTATCGACGCGGAGATGCCGCTGGTCGAGCTCCCGTCGCAGTACCCCGGCGAGGTCGCCTCGCGCTGGGCATATCGTGATGGCTCAGGCGAGTTGGGCCTGATCGCGAGTGTGACGAGGCCTTTCTGCGGAGACTGCACGCGCGCCCGACTGACCGCCGACGGCCAGCTGTACACCTGCCTTTTCGCCAGCGTGGGCCACGACCTGCGCGCCCTGCTGCGCTCCGGCGCCGACGACGCCGACGACGCCGGGCTGCGCACCATCATCCGCCGCACATGGCGTCTGCGCGATGACCGCTACTCCGAGTTGCGCTCGCTGGCCACGCTCGACCCCCGCCGCGTCGAAATGTCGCGTATCGGCGGGTGAGCGTGCGGAGGCCGCTCCGACTCTTGCCGCGACGGGTATCCTGAGCGCGCAAACCGGCCGACGAACGAGGGAAGAGGAGGACACGAGTGACCCAGGAACCGCGCGATCCGAACGCGCCGCCGGAGGCGCCTCCGCAGCAGCCTTCGGCTGCGCCACCACCACCGCCTGCCGCCGCGCCCGCACCGCAGCAGAGCTGGCAATCTCAGGCGCAGCCGCCTGCCGCCGCGCCCCCGCCCCAGCAGAGCTGGCAGTCGCAGCCGCAGCAGCCGGGCGCTCCGCCAGCCGGTGGCGGCATGCCGCCGGGCGGCGGGATGCCCAGCTGGACATCGAACATCACCGCCTCCGGCACGATCGCCGGTCCAGGCGGGCTGGCGCTGGCCGACCTTCCCAACCGCATCATCGCCGTGGTGATCGACTTCATCATCATCGGCATCGTCGGCTTTATCGTCGGCGCGATCATCCATCCGATCCTGGGCGACCGGATCACGTTCGGCGGGGGTGTCTTCTTCCCCGACGTCGTCGTACCGTCGCTGGTCAGCAGCCTCATCGTGGCGCTGATCATGGCCGCCGTGAGCGCCGGCTACTTCATCTACATGTGGCTGAAGATGGGCGGCGCAACAGTCGGTATGCGCGTGCTCAAGCTGCAGGTGCGCGACGCCGCCAGCGGCGGCGCGATCAGCCAGGACCAGGCCATCCGGCGCTGGGCGTTCCTCGCCGGTCCCGCCGCGCTGAACTGGTTCTATGGCTGGGGCCTGGGGTTGATCATCAGCCTGCTCGTGCTGGGCTACTACATCTATCTGCTCGTAACGACGGCGCAGAGCCCAACCCGCCAGGGACTGCACGACAAGCAGGCCAACACGGTCATCGCCAAGGTCGCCTAGCGCAAGTCCCCGACGTCCATTCGAGAAGCACCAGGACCCCGCCCCTTTCCGGGGGGCGGGGTCTTCACTTGTCCGGCGTTGGGCGGCGCCCGCTCGCCGCTCGGCCGGCGCACGCACAGGGCCCGCGGGTTATCCACCACTCGTCCACAGTGTGGGCAAACTTCGTGGATGGGCGGCGCGGCTCTCGGCCAACTCCGTGGATAAGCGCGTTGACCCTGCGCCCCCGCGGCCTTAACTTAGGTCTTGCCCGGAGGGGCCGCTAGAGATCAGACACCGAGATCACATCAAGGTGATTGAGCTCTTGGCAGGCTTCTTCGGGCGTTCTGTTGTCCGGCGCCGAGTTCGCGGGTGGGCTATCGTCCCTAGCCAATGACCCAGACTCCTCCGGCACCCTACTCTCAGCGCCTCGACGAACTCGAGGCCGCGGTTCGGCTGCGCTCGGACCTTTGTCCGCGGCTGGGCATCGTCCTGGGCTCCGGCCTGGGCGACCTGACCGACGCGCTGGAAGTGGCCGCTGCCATTCCCTTCGCTGAGCTGCCCGGCTGGCCGGCAGCCTCTGCGCCGGGTCATGCTGGGCGGCTGCTGCTCGGACGGCTCGAAGGCGTGCCGGTGGCCTGCATGCAGGGACGCCTGCACATGTACGAGGGCCACGGGCCGCGCTTGATCGTCGAGCCTGTGCTGCTGATGGGAAGGCTGGGCGCTGAGTCGGTCGTGCTGACGAACGCCGCCGGCGGCATCAACGAGAGCTACTCGGTCGGCACGCTGATGGTCATCGCGGACCATCTCAACCTGACCGGAGAGAACCCACTGCTGGGCCCCAACGACGACGCGCTGGGCGAACGATTTCCAGACCTGGTCGGCGCCTGGAGCCCGGCTCTTCGCCGGCGGATGCGTCAGGCGGCGGCGCAGGAGGGGATTCGGCTCGAGGAGGGCGTCTACGCCGGCTTGACCGGTCCCAGCTATGAGACCCCGGCGGAGGTCCGGATGCTGCGCGCCCTGGGCGCCGACGCTGTGGGCATGTCGACGGTGATGGAGGCCATCGCGGCGCGTTGGGCGGGCATCGAGCTGTCCGGCCTGTCGCTGATAACAAACCACGCTGCGGGCGTGACCGGCGAGGCGTTGACCCACGATGAAGTGCTGACGGCGGCCGAGGCGGCCGGTCCCCAGCTCAGCGCGCTCCTACGCCACTACGTGCGCTCGCTGGCGGAGTAGCGCTGCGGCTAGAGGGTGGGCAGCTCCCGGCCGGCGGCCTTGGCGGCGGCCTTCTTCTCGGCCCAGGCAGCAAGGACGTTGTCCTTGTGTGGCCGGATTGGGCAGTGCTCGTCCCGATTGCGGTCCTCGTCGCAGTAGCCCAGCGGCACGCACTTGGGTGCCAGGAACGAACCCATGAAGGGACTTACGCTGAAGACCTCGTGGCGAATCAGCTGGAACAGCCGGCGGATCTCCCACTGCGCCATCGTGCACAGGCGCAGGCCGGCCATGTGGATCAGCGCGCGCAGATTGGCGGTCATGATCAGGTTAGTGCGCGTCGCGTTGGGCATCACGAAGCGGGCGTCCTCGCCCGGGATGCCGGCCTCCAGCATCTCGCCGTAGAAGGCCAGCGATTCGTCCATCTCGGCGCTGAAGCGGTTCTTGATCTCGGGCGCTGCGTCCTGCAGTGAGCCGGGCACCATGTAGGAAGGTCGCTTGTAGTTCAGGTAGCGCTGACTCTGCTGGTCGAAGGCCACCCCGGCGCGGTGCCGGACCAGCTGGTGAGAGAGCGTGCGGGTGACGCCGCTGATAGCAAAGGTGAACACGATGTGCTCGATGGTCGAGCCGTGCCCCGACTCGATCACCCGCCGGATCAGGTCCTGCTGCTTGTCGGTGGCCACCTGGCCGCTCGTCGCACGCTCGAAAATGTCCTGCGGCTCTAGCTCGGAGTAGCACGTCCGGCAGGCGGTGTAGATCAAGGGCAGGTAGTACTGCTGCGCGATCTCCCGGGTGGGGAAGAGCAACGTGGCGCGCATGCCCAGGTCGCGCGTGGCCGGGCTCTTGGGCGTGGCCGGTTTGGGCGGATCGGCGCTGACGGGCGGCGGCGCGGGTTCGACTGCCATGCTCGCCCTAGGTTAGTGCCGCGGCGGCCGGGCTGCTGGACGGCCCCGCGGGTCGGCGTCTACGGCGGAAGGCGGGTTTTCAGCGAATGCCAGTGTCGTAGAGAAGCATCAGCCTGGTCTCCGAGCCCTCGGTCGCCGAGAACGCGACGGCCGGGGCTGTTCCCAGCAGGCCCTCGGCGGGCTGCGGTTCCAGGTAATAGGCGCCCGCCGGCAGCTGGAGCGCGAGCATTCCCTCGGCATCCGATTTGCCTCGTCCCGCTTCGCCGCCGGTCGGCGTTCGCACGACGACCTGGGCGCCGGCGACTGGCCTCGGCGCGCAGGCCGGGTCGGGCGGTTCCGTCTCAACAGGGCAGGTTGGGCCGGCGCGCAGGCTGAGCAGCACGTGCGCCGGACCCGTGCCGGGCCGCGGACGGGCTTCGTCCGGGACCTGCGGGCCGCTCTCGTCGATGAGGGCAATGGTGCCTTCGCGGCCGACGGCGTACTGCCAGCGGTGGCGCTCGATGCAACCCGCCTGACAGTCGCCCCAGCCCAGCTCGACGTTCACCTCGAAGGCATCGCCGGCCTCGTTGGCCTCGTACCAGCAGCACTGTCCGAGAAGCTGCGGGTTGAGCGGACCGATGCCGGCGAAGAGGGGTTCAGAGGCGAGCACGAGGGCCGCGGCCTGGGCCGCCGAGCTCACGACGGTCGGGCTGGGCAAGGGTGGCTCGCTGGCCGGCGAGGGAGACGCAGCCGGTCCAGCGCAGCCAACCATGTACAGGCATCCGAGCAGCGCGAGCACCGGCCCGGCCAACCTCGCGCGACCGACCATGGGAGGTGGACGTGCGCCGGCACGCGGCGGTTCCACGTGTCGGCCAGGGTCCACCACGGCTAGAGTGAGCTCGTCCTTGCAGCAGGAGGGCAGGTTGGGCCTGGACGCGGCCGTGCAGGAGAGTTTCCGACGTTCGTTCGCGCTGTACCGCGATCTGGCCGGCGAGCTGGAGCGCGAGGCGCTGTCGTCGCGACTGGCTGGGCTGCCTTCGAACACGATCGGGGCCCAGCTATGGTGCGTCGTGGGCGCACGCGAGAGCTATAGCCGCGCGATCCCGGAGGGCGGCTGGTCCGGTTTCTCGTGCTCGCTGTCCGATCCGCTGGACGCCGTCCTGGTCCGCCAGTCTCTGGCTCGTTCGGCGGAGGCCGTGACGGCCGTGCTGGACGCCCTCGAGTCGTTCGACGAAGCGCGAGCACGTCTGTTAATGGACCTCCTGGAGCACGAGGCGCAGCACCAGGGTCAACTGATCCGCTACCTCTACGCGCTGGGACTCGAAATTCCAGCCAGCTGGCGGGAAAGGTACGCGCTCGGCTAGGTTTCGAAGCGAAGCTACCCGCCACCCGCCGCCTGTGGCATGCTCGTGACATGGACCTGCGCCGTTTCCTGAATCTCGGCGGCATCCAGCCTGTCTCGCGCCCGCCCGTCGACGAATCGGAGACTGCCACCGTGCGGCGGATCATGGCCGAGCTCGAAGCTCTCGAGCCGGAGCAGCGGCGACACCTTGCCGGCTTCGCCTACATCCTGACCCGTGCCGCCCACGCCGACCTGCACATCTCCGACAACGAAAGCCGGCTGATGGAGCAAATCGTGATGGAGATCGGCAAGCTACCGCAGTCGCAGGCAGTGCTCGTCGTGGAGATCGCCAAGCACCAGACGCAGCTCTACGGCGCCACCGAGGACTACCTCGTCACGCGCGAGTTCGCCAAGCGAGCGACCGAGGAGCAGCGCATCGCCCTCGTCGAGGCCTGCTTCGCCGTCGTTGCCGCCGATCACACGATCACCGCCGAGGAGTACGCCGAGCTGACCCAGATCGCGCGCGAGCTGGACCTGTCACGCGAGCAGCTCAACGTCATCCGGCGCGAGTATCGCGAGCACCTCGCCGCCATCCAGCACATGCGCGGGTCGGTGCGCGGCTGACGGCCCGCGCGGCGCTCAGTCCGGCGGGGCGGGCGTAGCCGGCGTCCGCGCCGCGTCCGCCCCGGGCAGGAATAGGAAGCGATAGGCGACGGCGGCCACGGCCGCGCCGAGCAGCGGCCCGATCACCCACACGTAGGCGTCGTCCCAGACGCCGGTGACGGCCGCCGGCCCGAACCAGCGGGCGGGGTTCAATGCCGCACCGGTCAGCGGACCGCCCATCATGATGGCCGCCCCGACCGCCAGGCCGATGGCCAGGCCGCCCACCTTGGGGCCGCGCGGGTCGATAGCAGTGCCGAAGACGGCCACCAGCAGCACGATGGTCAGGACGACCTCGATGCCGATGCCGGCCAGGGGTTCGATGCCCTGGCCCAGCGCCGGCGTACCAAGGCCGACGGAGACGTCGGCGGGAAAGACGGCACGCAGCGACCAGGCCGCCAGGATGCCGCCGATCAGCTGGGCCAGCACGTATGCGACTGCACGGCGGGCAGGGATGTGGCCGGCGATCCACACACCGAAGGTGACGGCCGGGTTGAAATGGGCGCCCGAAACGGCACCCAGGGCACTGACCAGCACAGCCAGCACGAGGCCATGGGCCAGCGCCACGACGATCAGGCCGGGCGAGTCCTGGCCGACGAACGAGCTCCAGTCCACGAGGGCGGCCGAGCCGATGCCCACGAACAGGAACAGGAAGGTCCCGCCGGCTTCGGCAATGACGGCGTTCCAGGCGTTACGCATATGTGCCTCTCCCATCGAGCCCGGCGCGCGAACAGCGCAGCCGCGGCTTGCTTGCCACTGCATACTACGCATGCTCACCCGTCACATGTGGGAAGTTGATGACAGCTCTACGACTGGCCGGGCGCTCCGCCAACCGGCCAAGTCCGTTAGCCGTGCGCAGCGAAGACAGGCTGTTGCACCTGCGCGACGGCCGCAGGCTGGGCTACGCCGAGTACGGCGACCCCGCCGGTAGCCCGCTGATCTATTTCCACGGCCTGGGCAGCACCCGCGTGACCTGCCCGCCCGATGACGGCTCTGCGCGGGACCTGGGTGTACGCCTGGTGGCCGTAGACCGGCCGGGCGTGGGCCTGTCCGACCCGCAGCCCGGCCGGCGCCTGCTCGACTGGCCCATGGACGTGCTCCAGCTGGCCGACCAGCTGGACATCGGGCGCTTCTCGGTCGTGGGCTGGTCCGGCGGTGGCCCGTACGCCGCGGCCTGCGGCTACCTGCTGCCCGACCGCGTACGGGCGGTCGGCCTGGTCAGCGCCCCGGCGCCGCTCTCCGGTGTGCCCGCCGCCCAGTACCTGCGCCGGTTCGATCGCACCGCTGCCCGCGCCGCCGGCCGGGCACCCTGGATGATCCGCCTGGCGCTCTGGCATTGGGGCCGGCCCCAGCGCCGCGACCCAGTGCGTTTCTTTGACGATTCGCTGGCCGACATGATCGAGGCCGACCAGCTGGTCCTCTCGCAGCCGCACGTTCGCGTGCAGATGATCGCGAACTCGGACGAGCTCTACAGGCAGGGCGGCCGGGGCATGTACGACGAGGCGCTGGTGCTCGCTCGGCGATGGGGCTTCCGGCCCGAGGACGTGCGCGTGCCGGTGCACATCTGGCACGGCGAGCAGGACCGTACCGTGCCCGTGGAGATGGCCCACTACCTGGCCCGTGCAATCCCCGGCGCGCAGGCAACGTTCTACGCCAGGGAAGGCCATCACCTGCTCTTCGGCCGCTGGCCCACCATCCTGAGCGCGCTGCGCTAGGCTCGCAGCGGGGTCCGGGCGGTGGCCGTGCTGCGGCGACCACCGCCGGACAGGACGATGGACGAATGTCAGACGCGGCCCCTCGGGACCGTGTGCCAGTACGTCTTGTTGAAGACGAGCTTGCCCAGGTGCCAGAAGCGATTCGGGCGAGGCGGCTCGGGCGGGTGGTCGTAGTCGAAGCGAAGCAGCGTTCCTTTGCCGTCGCCGATCTCGAAGAAGCACATCACCCGGCCGTTGTAGGTGGCCTGGAGTTCCTCGGGCGGCCGGCCCTCGACCGCCGCGGCAATACGCTCGGCGACCACCGGTGCCTCGAAGTGAGCCGTCGAGCCTGCCTTCGAGAGGGGCAGGTCCGTTGCGTCGCCCAGGGCGTAGACTCCCGTCTGGCCGACGACCTCCAGGGTCTGCCGATCCGTTGGCAGCCAGCCGCCGGGCGCAGGCGCCAGGCCCGCATCGATGAGCACCTGCGCGCCGCGGTGGGGCGGCACGAGGATGAGCAGGTCGTAGGCCAGCTCCTCGCCTTCCAGGCTCTGGACCACGCGCCGCTCGGGATCGATCGCCTCGACGTTGAAGAACGTGTGCAGGGTGATGCCCTTCTCGATCATCTGCTCGGTGGCCATCTCGCTGACGCTCTCGATGGTGAAGGCGCGACCGATCGGCGAGCAGAAATCGATCTCGCTGTCCTCGCGCAACCCGCGCTGGCGCAGCTCCGCCTCCAGCAGGAAGGCCACCTCGAGCGGCGCCGGCGGGCACTTGTAGGGCATGCCGGCGATGCCGATGACGATGCGTCCGCCCGTGAACGAGTCCAGCGCAGAGCGCAGCCTGAGTGCTGCCTCGGCGCTGTAGAAGTGATGCGCCTCGTCTTCGAAGTGCTCCATCTCCTGGGGCACGATGCGCGAGCCGGTGGCCAGCACGAGGTGCTCGTAGCCCAGCCACTCGCCGGTTTCCAGGCGCACGGCACGGCTGACCGTGTCGATCGCGACGGCCTCGCCGACCACCAGCTGGACGCGCGAGTCGAGCAGCGAGCGCTCCGGGCGCTGGAGACGCTCGGGCCGCTCGCCGCCGAAGGTTATGTACATGAAGCCGGGCTGGTAGACGTGAGCGCCCAGCCGGTCGACGACGGTGACCGAGACCTGGCCGCTGTCGACCCAGTGGCGTAACTTGCGGCCGACCAGGTTGGCGACGATCGTGCCGCCGACGCCACCTCCCAGGATCAGGATGCGCTCCACGGCGACGGCCTCAGTGAGTCTTCTCGACGACGATCTCGTCGAAGCCGTCGCGCTCGGCGACGTCCACAAGCCGGTGGCCGGCCTTCTCGACCCACTTGGGGATGTCGACACGCGAGCCCCGGTCGGTCGAACGGACGCAGATCACTTCGCCCACCGGGGCGGCGCGGATGGTCCGGATGAGTTCCATGAGTGGCCCGGGGCAGTAGCTGCCGCGAGCATCGACCACGTGCGCGGTCTGGTTTCCGACCTGTTCAATCATCGTCGCGACCTCGCTCTCAGATGAAGAGGGTGGCATCGGCCTGGGTCATCAGCTCCAGAGCGGTCGCCGCTCCGGCGGGCTCACCCATGCCGTCAATCAGCTGGTCCTGGCGGATGCCGAGCATGTCCATCGTCATCTGGCAGGGGATGAAGCGGACGCCCATCGCCTGCGCCGCCTCGAGCAGCTCGCGGGGGCTGGCCACGTTGTAGCGCCTGGCCAGACGCCGCATCATCCATGGGCCCAGGCCCAGGAAGTTCAACTTGGTCGTCCTGACATGGTCGATGCCCGGCCGCTGCATGACGGCGAGCATCTTCTGCATCCAGTCCTGGCCGGTGATGCGCACGCCGTCGCGGACGAAGGGCAGCAGCCCCCAGAACGTGACGAAGACGTCCGACTTCATGCCACTCGCAGCCGCGGTGGAGGAGAGGATCAAGGTCGGCCAGAGCTTGTCCAGCTCGCCGCTCCAGGTGACTATGACCAGCTGGCGCGTCTTCGGTTCGGCGGCTGGCGTCGCGGCGGAGTCGAGCAGTGCCCGCTGCTCGATCTCCTCGACCGGGGTTTCGCTGACGGCCGCTTCGAGGAAGGCCAGCATTCGGGCATCGAACGGTTGCCTGTCGATGGCCACGGGCGGGGCGACGGTCGGTGCTGTCATCTGGGACACCTCACTTGTGACGGAGCAGGAATCGGAACTCGCCGTCGGCGCTGACAGACGAGAGCAGCTGGTGGCCGGTCGTGCGGCTCCACGCGGCGAAGTCGGCCACGGCGCCCGGATCCGTGGCGACAACCTCGAGCAGCTCCCCCGCAGCCAGCTCCTTCATGGCCTGCGCCGTGCGCACGATGGGCATGGGGCACTTGAGACCACGGGCGTCCAACTCACGCAGTGGGCCGGCGGCCGGTCCCAGCTGGCTGGCGGTCATGCTGTCTCCTTTCACGGGTTGGGCGTCAGATGAAGAGCAGCTGGCCCTCGCCGGCGTTGACGTAGAAAGCGGTCACGCCTTCGACGCCGTCGACCAGCGGGTCCAGCTGTGCGGGTTCGAGCTGCAACAGGTCCATCGACAGCGAGCAGGCCTGGATGTCGACCTGACCGATCTCCTTGGCCTGGCGCAGGGTCTCGGCCCAGCCCTGCTGGCCGGCGCGAGCCAGCGCGTCGACGGCGGCTCGTCCTTCCGCGCCTGCCTCGGGCGCGAGCGGCAACGGGCGCTCGATCCGGTCGGCACGAAAGGCATCGAGCGCCCAGTACTGCAGGAAGATGTGCACAGGCCGCCCGAGCGCCGCCGCGCCGGCAGTCAGCACGGCGGCTGCCTGCAGCCTGTCTTCGGTGCCGGAGAACAGCACGAGCGAGATCTGTTCGTCGTCGCCCATCTCTGCTCAGCCTCCGTACGGTGCCTGCCCTGTCCACTATTCGCCGTCGACCGACACGTGCAGAGGGCTTATGAGCCCGTAGGCACAGGCCATCTGACCCTCTCTGCCGGGGCCATCGGTCAGTCCGCTCAGGCGGCCGCCTCGATGGCCGAAGTGACCGCCTCCGACAGCGGCACCAGCACCACCGACGTGGACGCGTAGCGGGCAACCTTGTCGGCCAGGGGATGCTCGCCCGGCCGGACCGGTCGGCGGGCCACGACCAGCAGGTCGGCGCGATGATCGTCGGCCAGTTCAAAGCCGGCCTGCAGCGGGTGGCCGAGCCGAAGATCGATGACCACGTCGCGCGCCAGCGGCCGCGCACGATCGGCCAGCTCGTGCAGTACGTCGCGCGCGGCGAGGCGCAACTCGGTGGTCAGCTCCTCCTCCAGGTCGGGCGCTCCGCCGAGCCCCGGCGACAGACCTAGCAGCCCGCCCAGCACGAGTTGCGTGCCGTGCAGCCAGCCGGACGATTCCAGCCACGCCATCACGGTCTGCACCTGCAGAGATCCGTCGGTCAGCACGAGTACCACCTGCGGCAGCGGACCGGGCGGCAGGCGGGCCGAGCGAGCGACCAGCACGGGCACCCTGGAGTGGGCCAACACCTGCTGCGAGACGCTGCCCAATAGGGCGGTGCTGAAGTCCGACCGACCCCGCGGGCCAAGCGCGATCAGATCGGCGGCCCGTTCCTCCTGCTCGCGCAGGATTTGCGTCGCCGCGTCGCCCTGGCGGGCCTTGGCCTCGACCGATAGGCCGGCAACCCTCATCCGCCGCGCCACGCTATCGGCGATCCGTCGGGCAGCCTCCTCCTCGTCGGCCTCCAGCTCGGCCAGCGCGCGCATCAGGCTCCCGTGACGCGTGCCATGCAACCACGACCGGGCCGCGATCAGGGGGGCGCCAACAGTCAGCACGGTGAACTGAGGCGGACTGGCCCAGCGGGCGTTGGTCAGCCAGGCTTCGGCGGCACGGGCTGGCGTGGAGTCGTCGCTGGCCAGCACTACTTTGATCGGCACCTCGCGCATCGCTCACTCCCGCTGCGGTGCGTGCAGTCTCGCGCGTGCCGGGGGCTGCTCGGTAGGGAGCTGCATACCCATCGGGCAGGGCCGTTCGGCCCGTTCGAGGGTGAGAGGGCCGCCCGCCCGCTCGGGACGGTCCGAATGGACCTAGCCCATCAGCCTGTTCATCGTCGATCGTCGAGCACATGCCCATGCCAAGCCCGAGCTCCCTGCCACCCGATCTCGGTCTGTCCTCAGAGCCCTGGACGCTCACGCCGGATGAGCTGATAAGCGGCCTGCGCACAGGCTCCGACGGCCTGCCCGCGGCAGAGGCCGCCGCGCGCCTGGAGCGGTTCGGGCCCAACGAGCTGCCCGGGGCCGCCGGGCGCAGCGCGCTGGCCATCCTTTTCGCCCAGTTCCGCAGCCCGCTGATCTACATCCTGCTGCTGGCCGGCGTGCTGACCGTCGTCCTGGAGGAGTACATCGATGCCGGCGTGATCGCGCTCATTCTCGCCATCAACGCGGTCGTCGGCTTCAGCCAGGAGTACCGCGCCGAGCAATCGATGGCGGCCCTGCGCCAGCTCGCCCGCGCCCGGGCTCGAGTGATGCGCGATGGACACGAGCGCGAGGTCGATGCCTCCGAGCTGGTGCCCGGCGACGTGATCCTGATCGAGACGGGGGACCGCATCCCGGCCGACGCCCAGCTACTGCGCGCAGCCGCGCTGGAGATCGACGAGTCGCTGCTCACCGGTGAGTCGGCGGTGGTGGGCAAGCGGCCCGGAGCTGTCGCCGCCGATACGGCGCTGGGGGACCGGCACAACGCGCTGTTCATGGGCAGCATCGTCACGCGCGGCCGAGGCCGGGCGCTGGTAACGGCGACGGGCATGGCCAGCGAACTGGGCCGGATCGCCGGCAGCGTCAGTGAGATCGGCGAAGGCCAGACGCCGCTGCAGCGGCGGATGGCCAGCTTTGCCCACATCATCGGCGGCGCGATCCTGGTCGCCTGCCTGGTCGGCTTCGGTATCGGGGTGGGCCAGGGCCAGCCGGTGGGCAACGTGCTGCTGGCGATGGTCGCGCTGGCCGTGGCGGCCATCCCCGAGGGGCTGCCCATCGTGCTGACCATCGCCCTTGCGATCAGCGTCCGCCGCATGTCCCAGCGGCACGTCATCATCCGGCGGCTGCCTGCCGTCGAGACGCTGGGCAGCTGCACTGTCATCGGTTCGGACAAGACCGGCACGCTTACCCAGAACCGGATGACAGTGCAGGCCATCCACGCCGGCGGGCGCGAGTATCAGCTGACGGGCGGCGGCTACGACGCGGTCGGCGAGTTCCTGGAGGATGGACGACCGGTGGCCGTCCCGGAGGCGCTGGAGGATCCCCTGCGCCTGTGCCTCCTCGTGGGTGCCCTGTGCAACGACGCGTCGCTGCTGCGCCGCAATGACGAGTACGAGGTTCACGGCGACCCGACCGAGATCGCCCTGCTCGTCGCGGCGGCCAAGGCGGGCCTGCTGAAGGACGAGATCGACGAGCGTTTCAGGCGTCAGGCCGAGATCCCGTTCGAGTCCGAGTCCCGCTACGCAGCGACTTTCCACCGCGACGAGGAGGGTGGTGGGCGACGCTTCGTGGCCCTGAAGGGGGCCCCGGAGCAGGTGCTCGAGATGGCGCCGAGAGACCTCGACGGCCGGGCGCTTGACGTCACGGCCCTGCTCGAGCGCGCCGACCAGATGGCAGCCCAGGGACTGCGGGTGCTGGCGATGGCCTATCGCGAGCTGCCCGATGCGGCAGAGTTGGCCGATCCCGGCGCTCAGCTGGCCGACCTCCGATTCGTCGGCCTGCAGGGCCTGATCGACCCGCCCAGGCCGGAGGCCATCGAAGCCGTGCGCGGCTGCCAGGCGGCCGGCATCTGGGTGGTGATGATCACCGGCGACCACGCCGCGACGGGTCTGGCCATCGCGCGCCGGCTGGGCATCGCCGGCCCGGCTGACGGCGCGCTGACCGGCGTCGAGCTGGAGCAGATGGACGACGCCGAGCTGGCCGCGCGTGTCGACGCGGTGCCCGTGTACGCGCGCGTCTCGGCCGACCACAAGCTGCGCATCGTGCGCGCACTCCGCTCACGCGGCGAGATCGTGGCCGTGACCGGTGACGGCGTCAACGACGCGCCGGCCCTGAAGGCGGCCGACATCGGCGCAGCCATGGGCAGGTCGGGCACCGACGTGGCCAAGGAAGCCTCGGACATGATCGTCACCGACGACAACTTCGCCAGCATCTTCGCCGCCGTCGAAGAGGGTCGCATCGCCTTCGACAACGTGCGTAAGACGACCTTCTTCCTGATCTCGACCGGTGTCGCAGCCGTCATCGCCGTGCTGGTCAGCCTGCTCTTCGGCTTCCCGCTGCCCTTCCTGCCGGCCCAGATGCTGTGGCTCAACGTCGTCACCAACGGCGTGCAGGACGTGGCCCTGGCCTTCGAACCGGGCGAGAAGGACGTCTTGCGGCGCCGACCGCGGCCGGTCGGCGAGGGCGTGATCTCACGCCTGCTGTGGGAGCGGACGGTGCTGGCCGGGTTGGTCATGGCGACGGGCACGCTGGCTCTCTTCCTGCTGGAGCTGGACGCTCACGGCGAGCTCGGCCGAGCGCAGACGGTGGCGCTGACTACGATGGTGCTCTTCCAGCTCTTCCACGTCGGCAACTCGCGCTCGGAGCACCGCTCAGCATTTGCCAAGAGCCCCTTCTCGAACCCGTTCCTCCTGGTGGGCACGCTGATCGCGCTGGCACTGCACGTGGCGGCCCTCTACCTGCCGCTCACCCAGTTCGTGCTGCGGGTCGAGCCGCTCGACCTGGAGACCTGGGCGCGCATGATCGTCGTGGCGGCCAGCATCATCGTGGTCGTCGAGTTGCACAAGCTAGTGCGCGGACCGCGCCGGGGCCTTGCTCCGGGATGACTCCGGTAGCCGGCTACTTGGTCATCGAGCTCGCACCTGCCTCGCCCCACTGCTCGGGTGTATGCAAGTGCGCGGCCACGTCCATGGCAACGAGCGCCTCCGAGTCCGCGGCCAGCTCGGCGCCCAGCCTCTTGACCGCGGCGAGGGTGATCTCGACGTCCTGCGGCCGGCTGAGGTAATTGACGATGCAGGCGCGCAGCGCATAAGCGCCGCGTACCAGCGTGCCGGCCAGGAACGCCTCGCCGCCCAGCTGCAGGCGCTCGACGAGAGCGCGGTTGAGCGCGTCGAGCAGCGCCGGATCGGAATGCAGGTGAGGCGGCGCATAGCGGAAGCAGACGACGCTCAGCTCCTGGGGGGCCATCACCTCGAGCTCGGCGTCTTCTTCGACCCGGCGGTAGAGCAGGCGGGCCAGCTCGATGTTGTCCTCGATCACGCGCGCCAGCGCGTCGAGGCCGTGATGGCGGATGGTCATCCAGATCTTCAGCGCCCGAGAGCCGCGCGTCTGCTCGAAACCGAACTCGGCGAAGGAGATCGGTCCCTCGACGCCCTGCGCGTTGCCGTCCTGCCGCAGGTATGGCGGCACCAGACTGAAGGCGTCGCGCATGGCGCCCGCGTCCTTGACCAGCACCGAGCCTGCCTCGACCGGGATCTGCAACCATTTGTGCGGATCGAGCGCCACGCTGTCGGCCAGGGAGAGGGCGGAGAGCTGCTCGCGGTAGTGCCGGCTGACCACGGCCGGCGCGCCGTAGGCGCCGTCGACGTGCAGCCAGACGGCGTGACGCCGGCAAACCTCGGCGATCTCCTCCAGCGGATCGATGCTGCCGGTGTTGGTCGTGCCGGCACTGGCCACCACCGCCAGCGGGCGGTGGCCGGCGGCCAGGTCGAGCAGCAGCTGCGCGGTCAGCTCGTCGACGCGCATCCGGAAGCGGGCGTCGGTCGGGATGACCCGGATGTTGGCGCTGCCGATGCCCAGCAGCTCGCTCGCCTTGCGCAGGCAGCTGTGGCCCTCCTCCGAGACGTAGAGGAGCAGCTTCTGGCGCTGGCCCTGCAGCCCTTCACGCCGGACGTTCACGCCTCCCTTCGCGTGACGGGCCACGGCCAGCGCGGTCAGGTTGGCCATCGACCCGCCGCTGACCAGCAGGCCGCCGCTCGAGCGGGGGAAGCCGATGATGTCCTTGAACCAGTCGAGGACCTGCCGCTCGATGTGTATGGCGGCGTGGTTGGCGACGTCACAATGCGGATTCATCGCCGCGGCCAGGGCCTCGGCGAAGACGGCCATCACCGCCGGTGGTGAGCAGACCCAGGCCCAGAAGCGCGGATGCCCGTTGCCCAGCGGGTACGGCCCGACCAGCCGGCTGAAGTCGTCCAGCACGGCGTCCGGCTCGCTGCCCTGGCGCGGGATGCCCTCGGCCGCCAGGACCTCGGCCAGCGCCTGAGGATAGGGCCGGAACACCGGCCCGTCCGTGGCCTGCTCGAGCTGTCCCGCGATCAGCTCCACCACCTGCCGGCCGACGCGCCGTACGTCGTCACTGCTCCAGACCATCTCGCCGGCTGATTCTGCTGACGATGGCATGGCATATCCTCATGATTGGCGCGGCGTCTGTCGACGCCATGGTTACAGAGGGGCACCAGCCGGTGGAGCAGGCAGACGACAGCCCGCCAGTCGGCCAGCCGACAGGTCCGCCTAAGCCGTCCTTCCGCGCCGCGTTCGCCGAGCGCGACTTTCGCCTGCTGGTCAGCGGCCACGCCATTTCCGCCGTCGGCCAGTCGCTGAGCGCAGTCGCGCTGGTCGTACTCGTCTTCGAGGTCACCGGCTCGCCGGCCTGGGTCGCGGCTGCCAGCGTCGCTCGGCTGCTTCCCTACGTGTTCTTCTCGGCCGCGGCGGGGATCATCGCCGATCGCTACGAGCGGCGCTCGGTGATGATCGCCTCGGACCTGCTGCGCGCCCTGCTGATGGGCTTGCTGGCGGCGGCCGTCGTGTTCGAGCTGCATCCGCTCGTGGCCATCGTGCTGGCCTTCTGTGCGACGGCCGCCGGTACGCCCTACTTCCCGGCCGCAGCGGCGATGACTCCGGCGATCGTCGGGCCGCGAAACCTGGCTGCTGCCAACTCGATCATGACCACCATCGAGAGCTCGGCATTCATTATCGGACCCGGCCTTGGCGGCATCCTGGTCGCGCTGGGGACGCCCGCCTTCGCCTTCGGCGTCAACGCCTTCGCCTTCGTGGCCTCGATGCTCTGCGTGGCGGGCATCGCCAGCCGAGGCCTGCCAGCCCTGGCCGAGGTGGCGGCCCCACTGCGCCAGCGCGCGGCGGCCGGCTTCCGGGTCGTCTCTCGCTCGGCCGGCGTCGCCGTCCTGCTGGGCTTCGTGGTGGTGGTGAACTTCATCTACGGCCTGGCCATCGTGCTGCTCGTGTTCGTGGCCGACAGCCCGTTGCAGATCGGGGCGGAGGGCTACGGCTTCCTCAACACGGCCCTGGGGGCGGGTGCCGTCCTGGCGGCCCTGATCACCAATCGCCTGGCCAGCGAGCCGCGCCAGTCTCTCGTGCTGAGCATGGGCGTGCTCGCCGCCGCCCTGCCTTTCGCGCTGCTCGGGCTGATAGTCTCCGCGCCACTGGCCTACGGGTTGATGGTCGTCGCCGGCGCCGGCAGCATCGTCGTCGAGGTGCTGGCCCTCACCCTCCTCCAGCGCGCGCTGCCGCACGAGGTGCTGGCGCGGGTAGTGGGCATCTTCGACGCGCTGGCGGTGGGGGCCATCCTGCTCGGCTCCAGCGTCGCGCCTGCACTGGTCGCGCTGTTCGGCCTGGAGCTGACGCTGCTCGGCATGGGCATCCTGCTGCCGCTGGCGGCGGCGCTGGGCATTCCGGGCCTGCGTCGGCTGGAAGGAGAGGGGGCTGCAAAGCAAGCTCGGCTGGCGCCGCGCGTGACACTGCTCGAGCGCAGCGGCCTGTTCGTTGGTGCCCCGCAGAGTGCCCTGGAGGCCGTTGCCCGCAGGCTCGTGCCGCAGACCGTCGACGCGGGCACGGACGTGCTGAGCGAGGGCGACTCGCCCAATGATGTATACCTCATCGCCAGGGGCCGCTTCGCGGTGCTGTCGCGGGGCGAGCGTGGCGGCGAGCAGCGGCTGGTCAACGAGCTGGGCACGGCCGACTACTTCGGTGAGATCGGGCTGCTCGAAGGGATCCCGCGGACCGCCACCGTGCGGGCGCTCGACGACGCCGAGCTCTTGCGGTTGCCCGGGCAGGACTTCCTGGCCCTGCTCAACGCCGTGCCGCAGGTCTCCGGGACGCTGCGCGATGGCATCGTGAGCCGGCTCGCCCGAACGCATCCCTCGTATCGCTCCAAGGTGGCTGGCGGTGCCGCGGCCGACTGAACGACGGGAGCTCAGGCCGGGCGAGTTGGACCACCGGTACCGGCCAACAGCGCGGTCACCGACTCGGCGATGATCACGTCCTCGCGCGCTTCGACGCGCAGAACGGCCGGCCTGTGGGCAGGCGAGCTCAGCAGCCGGTCGCTGGCGCTCTCCTCGGCTTCGATCGCAGGCACGCCCAGCACGTCCAGCCGGCGCACGATGTCCGCCCGCAGGGCGGCCGCGTTCTCGCCGATCCCGCCGCTGAAGACGAGCGCGTCCAGCCGGGGAAGTGCCGTCGCCGCGGCGGCGATGCCTTCCGCCGCGCGCCGGGCGAACATGCGCAGGCTCAGCGCTGCCCGCTCGCTGCCTTCGGCAGCGGCCCGCTCCACCTCGCGCACGTCGCCGCTGACGCCGGACACGCCGAGCAGCCCCGACTGATGATCCAGCACCTCCGCCAGCTCCTCGGGCGTGAGCCGGCCGTCGCGCAGCACGCGCAGCAGCAGGCCGGGGTCGACCGAGCCGGCGCGGGTACCCATCATCAGGCCCTCCAGGGGCGTCAGACCCATCGAGGTGGACACTGAGCGGCCATGCTCGACGGCGGTGACCGAGCAGCCGCTGCCCAAGTGGGCCACGACCAGGCACAGCTCGGCGGCCGAACGCGCCAGCAATTCTCCCGCGCGACGTACTGCCCAGTCGACGGAGAGGCCGTGGAAGCCGTAGCGCCGGAGGCCGTCCTCTTCGTGCCACGACCAGGGCAGCGGGTAGACGTAGGCCTCGGCCGGCAGTGACTCGTGGAAGCCGGTGTCGAAGACGCAGGCGTGCGGGATGCCGGGCAGCCGCCGGCGCGCGGCGCGGATGGCGTCCAGCGCCACGCCGTTGTGCAGTGGTGCGAGGTCCAGCAGCTCCTCGAGCGTCGACAGCACTGCGTCATCAATCAGCACCGGCCGGCGGAAGGCCGGCCCGCCGTGTACGAAGCGATGGCCAACGGCCGCGATGGACTGCGCATCGACGCCGGCTTGGGCGAGGCCGTCGACGAGTTGGCCGACCGACTCATCGCGGCCTGCCAGCCGGCTGGCGTCGGCGCCCCAGCCGACCGACATGGCGGCCAGCGGCTCACGCCGGCCGCTCTCCAGGACGCTCGACTTGAGCGAGCTGGAGCCAGCGTTGAGGACCAGTACGCGCATCAGCCCGGCTGGGTCGAGCGCGTGCCGACCTGCCTCAGCGTGTGGTCCAGCGCCAGGCGGTGATGTCCTCGGGGTCTTCCCCGTGCTCGATGATGTAGCGCAGGTGTTCCTCCAGCCGGAGCAGGTAGCGGTCGACGGCCGCGGTGGCCCCGGGCACGTGCATGCCCGCCCGGCGGATCGCCTCGATGGCCAACTGGTAGCGGCTGACGCCGTTGCGGATGAGCATGTCGAAGGGCGTCGTGGTGATGCCCTCCTCGACGTAGCCGCGCACGTGGAAGCGGGTCGGTTCGGGACGCGCCGAGATCAACTGGTGGATGGCCGATGGATAGCCGTGGAAGCTGAAGACGATGTGCCTGTCGCGTGTGAAGAGCTGCTCGAAGGCATCCGCCGGCAGCGCGTGGGGATGGCCTCCGCGCGAGTCGAGGCGCATCAGGTCCATCACGTTGACCACCCGCAGGCGCAGGTCGGGCACGTCCTGGCGCAGCAGGTCGGCGGCGGCCAGGATCTCATTGGTGGGCACCATGCCGGCCGCGGCGAGGACCACATCCGGATCGACCCCTTCGTCAGTGCTGGCCCAGCGCCAGATCGAGACGCCGGCGGTGGCGTGAGCCTTGGCCTGCTCCATCGACAGCCACTGCGGCAAGGGCTGCTTGGTGGCGATGACGAGGTTGATGTAGCCGACGCTGCGCAGGCAGCGCTCGACGGTCTCGACCAGCGTGTTGGCGTCGGGCGGCAGCGTGATACGCAGCACGCTGCCCTTCTTGGTCAGCAGGCTGTTGATGAAGCCGGGGTTCTGGTGGCTGTAGCCGTTGTGGTCCTGGCGCCAGGCGTCGCTGGTCAGCAGGATGTTGAGCGAGCTGATGGGCGGTCGCCAGTCAACCTCGCTTTCCACCTTCAGCCACTTGGCGAACTGCGCGATCATCGAGTCGGCGATCTGGATGAAGGCCTCGTAGCAGGGGAACAGGCCGTGCCGGCCGGTCTTGAGGTAGCCCTCCAGGAAGCCCTCGCAGAGGTGCTCGGACAGAACCTCGATCACCCGCCCGTCCGGCGCGAAGTGGCTGTCCGCGTCGTCCTCGGTCCAGGTGAACGCTCGATTGGTCACCTTCAACACCGCGCCCAGCTTGTTGGATTCGAGCTCGTCGGGGCAGAAGATGCGGAAGTTGCGCTCGGCCTCGCTGCGGCGCATGACCTCGGCCAGGTAGGCGCCGGCCTGGTCCAGGGCACCAACGTCCGTGGTGCCCGGCTGGGGCACGCTGACCGCCGCGACCTGCGCGTCGGGCAGGTCCAGGGCGCGCCGGACTCGGCCGCCCACGGCATGAGGGTTCATGCCCATCCTGGCTTTGCCACGGGGGACCGCGCGGAGCACCCCGGCCACCGGCCGGCCCGTGTCGTCCCACAGCTCGTCGGGTCGATAGGAGCGCAGCCAGCTCTCCACGACGGCCAGGTGGGCCGGATTGCGGCGAAGGTTGGCGGCCGGCACCTGGTGCGACCGCCACGAGCCCGCCACGCGCTTGCCGTCGACCTCGGCCGGCCCGGTCCAGCCCTTGGGCGTGCGCAGCACGATCATCGGCCAGCGCGGCCGTGTCACGCGCTCCCCGCCACGCGCCCGGACCTGCACCTCGGCGATCGTTTCGAAGGACTGGTCAACGGCTGCGGCCATGCGCTGGTCGATTTCCTCGTCGTCGCCGGCCACGACGTGAGGCTGCCAGCCGTAGCCGGCGAAGAGCTCGACCAGCTCGTCGTCGGTCATCGTGCCGGTGATGGTGGCCGAGCTGATCTTGAAGCCGTTGGCGTGCAGGATGGGCAGCACGGCGCCCGACGTGCGCGGCTCGAGGAAGCGGTTGGAGTTCCAGGAGGTCGCCAGCGGGCCGGTCTCGGCCTCGCCGTCACCCACGATGCACACAGCGATCAGGTCGGGGTTGTCGAGCGCCGCGCCCACGGCAGTGGCCAGCGAGTAGCCCAGCTCGCCGCCTTCGTAGATGGTCCCCGGCGTGCCCGGCACGAGGTGGCTGGGAAAGCCGCCCGGCCAGGAGAAGGCGCGCACGAAGCGCTCGACCCCCGCCGCGTCGAGGGTCATGTCCGGGTAGAACTCGGCCAGCGAGCCGTCGAGGTAGTGGTTGGCCAGGTTGGCGGCGGCTCCGTGGCCAGGCCCGGTGACCAGCAGCACGTTCGCGCCCCGCTGCACGATGGCCCGGTTGAGATGGGCGTAGATCAGGTTGATGCCGGGTGACGTGCCCCAGTGGCCAAGCAGGCGCGGCTTGACGTGTTCGGCGCGGAGCGGCTCACGCAGCAGCGCGTTGCTGCGCAGATAGACCTGCGCAGCGGCCAGGTAGTTCGCCGCCCGGCGATACGTGGCCAGGTCGTCCAGCGCCACGTTGCTGTGGCCGCGGCTGCCTGCGGGTGCCTGTGTCACGGTCATGCCGCACCTCCTGCTGGGGGCGTCGCCTGATGGTCGCCCGTAGGTTACGCCCGAAACGGTCGGAAGGGCCTTGCCTCCGTTCTAGTCATCGCCGGCCGACGGCCCGCCGGCCGACGAACCGCCGCGTACCACGAGCACGGAGCAGGCAGCGTGCAGCATCACGTTGCGCGCCACGCTGCCCAGCAGGACGCGGGCGATGCCCGTGCGGCCGTGCGTTCCACTCACGATCAGGTCGGCCCGGCTGGTGGCCGCGTGCTCGACGATGCTCTCGGCAGGGTCGCCCTGGAGCACCGCGGCCGAGGCATCCAGGCCGGCCTCGGCCAGACGAGCGGAAGCTTCCTCGGCGATGGCCCGGTGCTCGACCAGGCTGGCCTGCACGACGTGAGCGTGACTTTCGAGTTGCGCAGCCAGGCCGACGCCCGCAGGCGAGCGCCAGGCCGCGGTGGCCGGCGCGACCGACACCACCTCCACGCTGGCGCGCCTGAAGATGGGCCACCCGGCGAGCGTGTCCTCCGCCGCCCGGGCGTAGGCCGAGCCGTCGTGAGCGAGCACGACTCGCTCCAGCCGCGGCACGCGCGCTATCAGCACGGGGCACGGGGCGTGGTCCACCACTTCCGCGCTGACCGAGCCGAGCAGGGCAGTGCCCAGGCGGCCGTGACCTCGGCTGCCCAGCACGACCAGTTGGGCCGGCCAGTCTGTTGCCTGCTCCAGGATCAGCGTGGCCGGCCTGCCGCGCAGCACCAGCGGCTCGACGCCCAGGCCGGTGACCTCCAGCTGCCGGGAAGCCTCGTCGAGCAGCTCCTCTGCGTGTGCGACGAGCGCGTCCTCGAGCGCGCGGCGCTGGCTGCCCATGAATGGCGACCAGGGCCCAGCGAGCAGGGTGGCCGCCTCATCGACGATCAGCACGGTGCGCAGGCTCGTGGCAGGCGGCCAGGCGACTGCCTCGACCAGCTGGCGGGCAACGTCGGCCCGCGTCGAGCCGTCCAGCCCCAGCAGGGCCCTCACGCCGCCTGGCTCCGGCCGCGGCTGGGGCGCAGCATTACGATCTTCACCAGCCAGGCGGCCACGACGGTTACGGCATAGGCCACGCACCAGGCGCAGATGGCACCAATCACGAAGATCTCCAGGTAGGTAAGGTAGGCCAGCACGGGCAGGCTGGCCAGCCCGATGAGGTAGGCGGCCAGCAGGCCGGCCCGCCGGCCGCTCCGCCACCAGACCAGCGCGCCGAGCAGCACGCCGGCCGAGCCGAGGGCACCGAAGATGGCCACGGGCACGCCCATGAACTCCGAGTAGACGCTGGTGTTGACCGTGTCGCAACCAACCAGCGGCCCGCACAGCGGCACTCCGCCGCTCAGCTTGACGACCGTCAGGTAGAGGCTGATGAGCAGCCCCGCTGCGGCCAATCCGGCGACCAGCAGTCCGGTCCAGCGCCGGTTGTGTCCGGCCCGATCCGTCGCAAGCGCGCTCACGGCTGGGCGTCAGCCTCCGTCAGGCGCTCGTCGATGGCCGCCCGCAGGGCCGCGTAGTCGGGCACGCCCACGATCTGCTGCTCGCCGTCGAGGACCAGCGTGGGCGTGGACTGGATCGGGACGGCCGCCGCCGCCGCGCGCTCGTCGAGGACGCGCTGGCGGACAGTCGGGTCGGCGACGCAGGCGCGGTAGCCTTCCAGCTCGAGTCCGGCCCCCTCGGCCATCGCCTCCAGGCGTGGCGCGCTGAAGGCGCCCCGATCCTCGCCCTGCTGGTTGGCGAAGAGGTAGTCGTGGTACTGCCAGAAGCGGTTCTGCTGGGCCGCGCATTGACCGGCAACCGCAGCGGCGGTCGACTCGGCGCCCAGGAAGGCAAAGTCGCGGTATACCAGCCGCACCTGCCCGTCGTCGACGTAGTCGCGCACCAGCTGGGGCTTGACCGAATTGGCCAGCACGCCGCAGGCCGGGCACTGGAAGTCGGAGTAGATTTCGATGGTCAGCGGTGCGTCGGCCCGGCCAAGTGCCTGGCCGTCGGCGAGTGGGTAGGCCGAGGGAACGGTCGGCGGGCGCACGTCGACCGCCGGCGGCGGAGCAGTGACCAGCGCGAAGACGATGATGCCCACGACGCCCACGGCCACGGCGCCGAGGCTCAGCGGCAGGAGCAGCGAGCGCTCCTGCTTCGTGCGGCGGCTGCGGCGTCGGGCGCGCCGGTCCTCCAGCTCGGCCCGCCGCCGTTCATCCCGCGTGGGGCGGTTGCTCTTGCTCACGTGGTTGGCTGGCGCCGGCCGAAGGCCGTGACTATGAGCAACAACCCGACAGCGATGACCGCGATGGGCCACAGCCGGCTGAAGTCGATGCTCACGAACTCGCGCAGCAGGAACAGCCCGCCGATGATGATCAGCGCCGCACCCACGATGAGCGGTCCATTGTCTCTACCTTCGCTCCGTCGCTGGCGGCGCACGGGCGGGGCACCCGGCTGATAGCTCGGCGGCGGTGAGCCGGGCGATGCGCCGGGCGGTGTGTGCTGGGTGGTGTCGGTCGCGCCGGCGGCACGCTCGTGGGTCATTGCGAATGCTCCTTCTCGTAACGGGACGACCAGGGCCATGACGATCTAGACGATCAGGAAGACGCCGCCGGTGAAGAGAATCAGCAGCGCCCAGCCCATACGCACCAGCGCCGGGTCGAAATCGTAGGTCTCGGCCATTCCGCCGGCAACGCCGGCCAGGACCCGATCGTCGGGTGAGCGATAAAGCCTGCGGTTCATGGGCAGCCTCCTGTGCGCTCGACCCTCAGTGAGGAGACATTGGCCGAGATGCCCAGGTCGTGGCGGACGCTGGCCGCCTCGTAACCTGCGGTGCGCCAGACGTTGCCGCTGCGCGTCAGGCCGGCCTCCTCCAGGTTGGCCGAGCTGAGCGTGTCCGAGTAGCGGATCTGCAGCCCCGTCTCGGGCGCGCTGCACAGCTCGAGCGACGACGCGTTGAGCGTGACGTTGGCGGCCAGCGAGCTGTCGGGCATGCGCAGCTCGCCTGACGACGCGTTCAGCGTCAGGCTGATGCCGCCGCTGGCAGAGGCCTCGGTCAGGTCGACGGAGGCGTCGCTGGCGTTGAAGGTGGCGCTGAGCGAGGCCAGGTCGCCCGGCCCCAGGTCCAGCTCGGCCGTCGAGGCGTTGAGCGTCAGCGACACTGCCAGGCGCTGCTCGGTGGGCAGCGTCAGGTCCACCATTCGCCTGGTCTGCGTGCCGAAGAAGAACGTGCCCGACGGGCTGCGCAGGCTGAGCCGGTCCGGCGACGCGTCGAGCCGCGGCCCACGGTCGTTGCTGAAGTCGGCCGCGACGCTCCAGCCGCCGCCGTCCTGGCGCCCGACGGACAGATCCGTGCAGGTGAAGTCGAGGGTGACGCTGGCCGCCGGCCCGCTGAAGGGGCCGCTGCGCGTCTCGAGCGGCGCTGCGGACGTCGTGCCGCCCACGCAGGCGCCGCCGATGGAGCCCACTCCGCCGGCCAGCAGCGCGCCGGCCAGCAGGCCGGCCGTGCCGGCCGCTATCACTCCGCCCAGCGCGCCCAACGGCGTGAGCCGCAGGATGAGTCCCAAGCCGATGCCGATCAGGATGAGCGGCCAGAAGCGCAGCAGTTCCGCGGCGGAGGCACTGTCCAGGTAGCCCAGTTGGACGGCCAGCGGGACTGCGGCCAGGACGATCAGGAAGATCCCCCCAGTTGAGCAGTCCGCGATTGAACGTCATGCTGTCTCCGTGCTGACGGCCCGGATGCGCTGCGGCGCCCGTGACGGGGGCACGGCGAGCGATCGGCTCGACGAGAGCCGTGTCAATCCGTGCCCTTATTGTGACCCAAACGGCCGGCTCAGGCGTCCGTCGGCCGGTGCGCCAGGGCGCGCACCAGGTCGCTGGTCGAGACGATTCCCACCGGCCGCAGCTGGTCCTCGCCCACCACCACGAGGCGGTGCACGTGCGCGCTCTCCATCAACTGGGCGGCCTCCTCGATGGTCATCGAGCCGTCGGCCGTCAGCACCGGGGCATGCATCAGGTGACGGACGCGAAGGCCATGCCAGCGGCTCCACAAGTGCGGGACGGCGCGCGCACGCACGACATCCGACTGGCTGATCACGCCGACCAGCAGGCCGTCCTCGTCCACCACTGGCAGGCCGCTCACCTCGTGCTCCTCGAGCAGGCGCACCGCGCTCTCGACCTCGGCGCCCTCACCGACCACGATCGGCTCAGGCGTCATGAGCTGGGCAACGGTGAGTGGCTCAGAGTTCGAGTTCATGCCTGCGACCTCCGCTTGTCGACCTCGAGCTTGGCAGGCACGTGCCGCGAGGGCAGGTGACAGGCGGTACCGAAAGGACGTGCCGTTCGGCCCTCCGCGGGGGGCGCTTCGGCGCTCGCCGTCCGGCGCGCCTCAACCTAGCGTGGCCGCATGGCGAGCAAGCGCGCTCTGGTCAGCTACGTGGGCCCGGGTCTGCGCCTGCAGGCGGCCACCGGCTCGGGGCACGCGCTGATGTTCGACGACGTCGAAGGCGACGACGGCCCGCGGCCGATGGAGGTGCTGCTCGCCGCGCTCGGGGCATGCACGGCCATGGACGTGCTGTCGCTGCTCCGCAAGAAGCGGCAGGAGATTGGCAGCTACCGTGTTCGCCTGGAGGGCGAGCAGGCCACGGAGCACCCGCACGTCCTGACGGGCGTGCGCGTGGTGCACGAGTTCGAGGGCGGGTCGCTCGATCCCGCCGCCGTGCGCCGCTCGATCGAGCTGTCGGCCGCCCGCTACTGCGCCATTTCGACCACGCTGGCCAGCGGAATCACCGGGGTGAGCCACTGGTACGTGTTGCGCGGCGAGGCGCCCGCCGACGACGAGGTGGGGGAGGTGCTGGTCAGCGGCCCGGGCCGCGTCCCCGCCGGCTCGGCGGAGCCTGTCGCCTAGAGCCAGCCCGCCTGGCGGGCCTGCTGCGCCAGCTCGTCGCGGAAGCGCGGGTCGGCGATGGAGACAAGCTGCCGGGCGCGCTCGGGGATGCTCCGGCCGTGCATCTCGGCCACGCCCCACTCGGTCACGATGGTCTCGACGTGGGCGCGCGTGGTCACCACGCCGGCGCCCTGGCGCAGGAAGGGCACGATGCGCGATACCGTCTCACCGGCGGCGGTGGAGGGCAGGGCGATGATGGCCCGCCCTTCCTCGGCCAGCGCCGCGCCGCGGATGAAGTCCATCTGGCCGCCCACGCCGCTGTACAGGCGCGGGCCGATGGAGTCGGCGCAGACCTGGCCGGTCAGGTCCACCTCGATGGCCGAGTTGATGGCCACCATCCGCCGGAAGCGGCGGATGACGGTCGTATCGTTGGTGTACTCCACCGGCCGCAGCTCGACCATCGGGTTGTCGTCGACCCAGCGGTAGAGCCGCTCCGAGCCGAGCATGAAGGTGGCCACGATCCGGCCGATGTTGATCTCCTTGGCCCGGCCGGTGATCACGCCGGCCTCGACGAGGTCGAGCACTACGTCGGTCATCATCTCGGTGTGGATGCCCAGGTCGCGCTTGTCGAGCAATGCCCTGGCCACCGCCGACGGGATGGCGCCGATGCCCATCTGGATGGTTGCGCCGTCGGGCACCAGCTCGGCGACGTGCCTGCCGATGCGCTCCTCCACGTCGGACACGCTGCCCAACTGGTGGGCGTAGGGCGGCACGTCCACCTCGACGGCCAGGTCGATGTCGTTGACGTGGATGAAGCTGTCGCCCAGCGTGCGCGGCATGGCGGCGTTGAGCTGGGCGATGACCGTCGTCGCGGCACGCACCGCCGAGGGCATGGCCACTACCGACGTGCCCAGCGAGCAGAAGCCGTGGCGGTCGGGCGGCGAGACGTTGACCAGCACCGCGTCGAGGGGCAGGATGCCCCGCCGGAAGAAGCTGGGAATGTCCGACAGGAAGGCCGGGATGTACTCGGCCCGGCCTTCGTTGACCGCCGCCCGGGCATTGGGGCCAATGAACAGCGCACGGTGGTAGAAGTGACCGGCCATCTCGGGGGCCAGGTGGGGACCGGGGCCCTCGATGTGCAGGTGCACCACCCGAACGTCACGCAGCTCCGGCGCGCGGGCGACCAGCGCGTCGAGCAGCACCGACGGCGCCGCCGCTGCGGCATGGACGTAGATCTGCTCGCCCGATTTGATCCCGCTGACCGCCTCGGCGGCGGAGACTGTGCGCACCCGCGGACCTTAGCGCGCCACGGCCGGCTGCTGCTCGGGCACGACGAGCACCGGTCGCCCGGCACCGGCGGCGACCGCGTGTGACACCGAGCCCAGCAGGGCGGCACCAAGACGGCCACGCCGATGGGTGCCCATCACGATCAGGTCGTAGTCGCCGGCCTTGGCCAGTTCGACGATGCGTTGGGCGGGGTCGCCCTCGAGCGATTCGAGCTCGGCGTGCTCGAAGCCTTCGCGCAGCGCGATCTGGTGAGCCTGCTCGAGGCTGTGTTCGGCCTCGGCCAGGCGCGGCAGCAGGCGATCGCTGTAATCGGGCTCGCCGAAGGCAGTCGAGGTGGCTCGGTGGACCGACACGAATGTAAGCGCGGCGCCCTCCGCGTTGGCCATCCGCGCCGCGACGCGCGCCGGCTCCATGGACGCCTCCGGCCCGCCGACCGCGACCAGAATCTTCTTGAACATCGCGTTGCACCTGCCTTCAGTCCGGCTGATCGCGCCGGCTCTGTGGCCAAGCGTAAGGCGGCCGAATCGGCGGTTGACCTGCCAAAGGGGTGGATGCGACGAGCCGGACGGCAGGTCTCCCGGCCGTCCGGCTGTCACCGCTGGTGAAGCGCGGAGTCAGCGGCGCGTGCGGGCGCCGCGCTGGTTCAGGCGCCGGCCGTCAGTTGGCCGGGTCCCCGTCGCCCGCCTGGAAGATGCCCAGCGCGCCGCGACCGACGAAGTTGAAGGCGTGGGTGACCATGGGGTACAGGCCGTCCTCGGCGAGCACGAACTCGACGATGGCGCCCTGTGCCGGCGCGAGGTCGACTGCCTGCGCGCCCCACCGGCCGGGGTTGTCCCGCTCCAGCTCGACACCTTCCTTGATCACGCGATCGAAGATCGTGCCGACGATGTGGAACGAGCTGTCGACGCTCGGCCCGGCGTTCAGCACGAACACGCGCACGCGCTCGCCGGTCGCGACCTCGATCGGCCCATCGGCGTACTGGTTGGCGACGCCGTTGAAGACGACGAAGTCGGGCTCCGGCGCGGCCTTCATCGCCTTGGCCAGGTCGGTTGGCTGACCCTGCTGGCCGAGATACCACTCGCTCTGCACGAAGGCGAACTCGTGCTCGACCGGATCGAGGCCGCCCTCGGGCTCGACGATGACCATGCCGTACATGCCATTGGCGATGTGGTGCAGCGCGGGGCTCGTGCCGCAGTGGTACATCCAGACGCCGGCGTGGTTGGCGACCCACTCGTAGATCAGCTCCTCGCCCGGATTGATCGAGCGCATCTCGTCGTTCCAGGCAACCATGCTCGAGTGGAAGTCGAGCGAGTGCGGCAGCTGGTTGTCGGGTGAGTTGACCAGCCGGACGCGGATGGTGTCGCCGACCTTCACGCGCAGGACGGGGCCGGGTACCTCGTCGCCGAACGTCCACACCTGCTGGACGTAGCCGGGCGCGACCGTCATCGGGCGCTCGGTCATGATCAGCTCGAGCTCATGCAGCTCACCCTGGGCCAGCGCCGGCGCCGCCGGGTCGTAGCGCACCGGCGCAGGTGCGTCCGGATCCGGCTCGATTCCCGTCTCCGGCGGCGGGCCGCCGTGGTCGTCGGGATCGTGGCTGGGCGATGCGCCTGGCGCGGCGCCGCCCTCGACGCTGATCGCGCCGGTCATGCCGGCATCGGCGTGGCCGGGGATCGAGCAGATGAACTCGAGGCCCTCAGCCGGGATGGTCACTTCGCCGGAGGCCGTCTCCCCGCCCGCCGCGTAGATCACTGTTCCGTCTGGGAAGGCGATGTCGTGCGGGATCGCTCCGTCGTTGATCAGCACGACCTCGTACCGGCCGGGGGCGTCTACGCTCATGTCGGCCGGCTCGAAGCCCAGGTCGAAGCCCCGAAACTCGAGCCTGCCCATGAGCGAATCGTCGGGCTCGGCCACGGGTTGCTGCGGGCTGGCCGACTGCGCTGGCTGAGCCGGGGCCTCGGCCGGGGGATCGCCAAGCGGGGCATAGGTCCAGGTCGGCTGTGCGCTGGCCGCGCAGGCGCCGAACAACAGCGCCAGGCCGGCGAGCACGATCAGGGGGCGAGACAGCGGCTTCATTGGTGGTTGCCTCCGGCGGACTTCGAAACGAACAGTAAGTAACTTATAGTTCTTTGCTGTGCCGGACATGTGCCGTTTGGCCCTATTCCGGGGGAACCTGCGCAGGGAGGCTGGCCGCATGCGACTCGAGTTGACCCGCCGCGCCGATTACGCCGTGCGCGCCATGCTTGCCCTGGCGCGCCACGGCGACGGGCTGATCAGCGGATCGCGCCTGGCGGCGGAGGTGGCCATCCCGCCCCGTTTCGCAGCGCAGGTGATGGGCGACCTCGTTGCTGCCGGTCTGGTCGAGCCCAGGACCGGGCGCAACGGCGGCTACCGCCTTGCCCGTCCGGCGGGGACGATCAGCATGCTGGCCATCGTCGAAGCGGTCGAGGGTGACGCTCGGCGCCGGACGTGTGTCCTGCGCGGCGGCCCGTGCTCACGCGACGGGGTGTGTGATGTGCACGAGATCTTCAGCGCCGCACAGGATGCGCTGCTCGAGCGGCTGGCCGCGGCCAGCCTGACCGCTGCGCTCGAGCGCCGGCCGGCCGCCACCGCCGCCGAGCCGGGCGGGGCCGAAAGGCCGGCCGATGTGTGACCAGCGGCACGTGCCCCAGATGTTCCGCGGTTGGACACTCGGAAGGCCATGACGGGACCTTCTCTCGACCTACTCACCGGGCCGGCGCAGCCGGCGGTGAGCGTGCGTCGCGTGCGGCCGGCCGACGGCCCGGAGCTGGCTGCCTTCTACGCGGCGCTCTCGCCGGAGAGCCGGCGGGCGCGCTTCCTGGGCTACTCCACGGGCATCGACGAGGAAATGTCGCACTCCTTCTGCCGGCCGGACCACATGCACGCCGAAGGCTTCGTGGCCCGCCTTCCGGGCACCGCCGGCGAGGAGGGCCCGCTGGTGGGCCACCTCTGCCTGGAGCCGGCCGGGCCACGGCGCAGCGAGCTGGCCGTGGCCGTGGCAGACGACCAGCAGCACCGGGGCATAGGCCGGGCGCTGTTCGAGGCGGCGCTGGCGTGGGCCGAAGCACACGGCCAGCAGGCCATCCTGGCCAGCGCCTTCGCCGACAACGGCCGCGTGCTGCGGCTGCTCAGCTCCGCGCCGCACCCCTGTCGCATCCTGCCCGCCGACGGCGGCGTGGTCGACGTGATCGTGCCGCTCGTGCTTGAGCTACCGCGCGACCTGACCGTCGTGGCCCCGCTGCGCCGGCGGCGCCGGCGGCTGGCCGGGACGCTCAGGCCCCGCTGCCACGCCGTTTGGCGACGAAGGCCGCCGCCTGCGCCCGCCGCTGGAGGTTCAGCTTCGAAAGAATCGAGCTGACGTAGTTCTTGACGGTCTTGTCGGAAAGGAAGACCTCCGCCGCGATCTCCTTATTGGTCTTGCCCTCGGCCACCAGCAATAAGATCTTCTGCTCCTGGGCGGTGAGCTGGGCAAGCTCGTCCGTCGCGCCGCTGGTTGCGATGCGGCGCATGCGCTCGAGGACCTTCTCGGTGACGGCGGGATCGAGCAGCGACTCGCCCCTGCCGACCGATTCCAGGGCAGCCACCAGGTCGCGCGCCCGGACCTGCTTGAGCAGGTAGCCGCTGGCCCCGGCGATGATCGCCGAGAAGACGGCCTCCTCATCGGGGTAGCTGGTCAGGATGACGACGCGCGTGTCGGGCAGCTCGGCCCGGATCTCGCGGCAGGCCTCGATGCCCGAGCCGTCGGGCAGGCGAACGTCCATGATCACCAGGTCGGGCTTGAATCGGTGGGCCATCTCGAGGGCCTCGGCGACGTTGCCGGCCTCGGCCACCACCTGGAAGTTGGGCCGGCGCCCCAACAGCGCGACGAGGCCCTGGCGGACTACCTCGTGATCGTCGACGACCAGCAGCCGCAGCTGGCGCTGGGCCGGGCTCTTCTCAGTCGCCATCACTCGCCTCCGCTAGCGGAACCCGCGCCACCAGGCGCGTGCCTGCCCCCGGCTCGCTGGTAACGATCAGCAAGCCACCCATCGCGTCGGCCCGAGCGTGCAGGTTGGCCAGGCCGTACTGGTGCGCAGCGCGCGCGGCCTCCACGTCGAAGCCGCGCCCATTGTCCCCGATGATCAGGCACAGCGTCCCCGCTTCCTCGCGCAGCTCCAGGCTGGCCCGCGTTGCGCCCGAGTGACGGGCAACGTTGCTGAGCGCCTCGCGGGTCATGGCCAGCAGGTGGGCGGCCGTGGCGGGCGGAACTTCGCGCGGCTCGTCGAGGTGCAGGTCGAGGTCGATCAGCGTGTTGACGCGGAACTCGGCAGCCAGCGACTGCACGCTCGTGGGCAGGTCCGATTCGTCGAGCAGCTCCGGACGCAGGCCCAGGATGAAGTTGCGGATGTCGCGAATGGTCTCGTGCAAGGCCTCAATCGTGCGCTCCAGGCGGGCCTCGCCTTCCGCCGGGCTGTCGGCCATCAGCTCGGGCAGGTCTTCCAGCGCGAGCGTCACGGCATACAGGCTCTGGATGATGCCGTCGTGCAGGTCCTGGCTGATGCGCTGGCGCTCGTCGACGACGGCCAGGCGCTGGACCTCCTCGTGCAATCGGGCGTTCTCGATGGCGATGCCCGCATGCAGGGCGAACATCTCGACGAGCCGCTGGTCGGACTCCGAGAAGTTCTGGCCGCCGCTCTTGTTGGTCAGGTACAGGTTGCCGATCGAGCGGTCCTTGCTGCGCACGGGCACGCCCAGGAAGGCATGCATCTCGGGATGGTGGGGCGGGAAGCCGAAGCGCCGCGGGTCGGTGGCGATGTCCTCGATGCGGAAGGAGCGATCCTCGCGGATGATCAGCCCCAGCAGGCCGCGGCCGCGCGGCAGCGAGCCGATGCGCTGGCGCTGCTCGTTGCTGATGCCGCTGGTGATGAAGCGGTCGATGACGCCGAATGGCCCGACGATGCCCAGCGCGGCGTACTGCGCCCCGACCAGCTCGCGCACGCGATCGACGATCTGCTGGAGCACGCGCTCGACAGACAGCACGCCGGCGATGCTCCGGACGGCGGCGTCCAGCCCGGCCAGCCGGCGCTCGGAGGCCCGCGCCTCGACCCTTGACCAGGCCGCGTCTAGGGCGAGCTCGACGGCCCGCGCAGCGGCCGGCACGGACTCCTCGTTGCCGCTCAGCCAGGCCCGGCCCAGTTCCAGCTCGCTGGGCAGCGCCTCGAGTCGATACTCGGCCAGCTCGGCGCGCTGGCCCGCGGGCGGCAAGCTCTCGAGCGTCCCGTAGCCCACGGCCAGCTGAGGCAGGCCGGGCAGTTGCATCAGGACGTGTGCGCCGGCCAGGCCGTAGGCCGTGAAGACCTGCGCGAAGGCATCTTCGACGGCCCTCGCCGGTTGCGGGCCCGGCCCGGCCTGCCAGGCGTCGAGCGCTTCCAGCAACTGGTGCAGGGGGAGCGCCGGGAGAGTGGAGTTGCCCATCTGGGCCAGAGGCTAGCAGGCCGCAGGGCACCGGACGGCCCCCGCTAAACGGGCCGAAGGTCCCTGTGTCTCGCGCTCCTGCGCCGTCAGCATCTCAGGCTATGACCGAACACGACCAGCCTGCCTCCACCGTCCCGCCGATCGCCGTCCCGCCGATCGCCGTCCCGCCCGGCCCGCCCGGCCCGCGCACCGTCGCGCCCGGCCCTGCCGCAAGCGCAGCCTCGGTGGCCGCGGCCCTCAGCCGGCGTGGCTTCCTGCGTGGCTCGGCGCTGGCCGGCGGCGGCCTGCTCGCCGCGGGCCTGGCCGCCTGCGCCCCGGCCGGCGCCCCGCGCTGGACGTTCTCGCCCGAGGCTAGCGGCCAGCCGGCGGCGCCAGCGCCCAGCCCGACGAGCGGGCCGACGGCCTCACCCGCGCCGAGCCCCACCAACGGTCACGCCCACACGCCTGCGCCGAGCGGCGGCGGGCACGGCGACGAGCACGACGCGGCCGCCGAGGCGGTCGTGGCCCGCTTCCCGGAGGCCACCGACAAGGTGGGCAATCAGCCGCTCGCGCCGCGGCTGGAAGGCGGCGTCAAGGTCTTCGACATCGACTGCTCCGCCTTCCCCTGGCAAATCGACGCCATGCGGGAGCCCGTGCAGGCCATGGGCTACAACGGCATGTGGCCCGGGCCGGTGCTGCGCGTCACCGAGGGCGACCGGGTGCGCGTCAACGTCACCAACCGGATGGACGAATCGACCGGCGTGCACTTCCATGGCCAGGACCTGCCCAACGCGATGGACGGCGTGCCCTTCCTGACCCAACCGCCCATCTACCCGACAGAGACGTTCGTCTACGAGTTCGTGGCCAAGCCGGCCGGCTCGCACATGTACCACTCGCACCACAACGCCACCGACCAGGTGGGCCGGGGCCTGCTGGGCGCCTTCATCGTGGATCCGCTCGATCCGGCCCAGCGCCACGACGTGTCGCAGGACATCATCTGGATCAGCAACGACACGCTGGGCGGCTTCACTATCAACGGCAAGGGCTTTCCCGCCACGGCGCCCATCGTTGCCCGCCTGGGCGAGCGCATCCTGATCCGCTACATGAACGAGGGGATCATGATGCACCCCTGGCACCTGCACGGCATGCCCATGCGCGTCGTGGCGCGTGACGGCTATCCGCTGGGCACGGCCGCCTTCACGTGTGACACGCTGGGCGTCAACCCGGGGGAGCGGTGGGACGTCATCGTGGAGTGCAACAACCCCGGCGTGTGGGCCTTCCACTGCCACATCCTCACCCACGCCGAGGGCCGCTCAGGCATGTTCGGCATGGTCAACGCGCTGATCGTCGAGTGAAACGCATGTCGACCGTCGAGCAGCCCTCCACCGGCTACTCGGACGCCGACTACGGGGGCCCGGCCGAGCCTGCGCCGGGGGCTCGACCGACCGTCGACCCGGACTTCTACGGCCGCTCGGCACGCGGGCGAATCCGCACGCTGCTGCTGGCGACCGATCTCAGTCCGGTCTCCGAGCCGGCCACCGAGCATGCCATCGAGCTGGCCGCCGTCCTGGGAGCGCGGCTGCTGATCGTCAGCGTGATCGACCCGTCGCGCCGGCCGCCGAGGGGCCCGGCGCGCATTGACCAGCAACGAGCCGAGCTCGAGCAACCATTGCTGGGGCTCGTCGGCCGGGCGCGGGCACGCGGCGTGGAGGCGACCTACCTGCTCTGGACGGGCGAGCCTGGTCGGAGCATCGTGGCTGCGGCCGAGGCGGAAGGCGCCGACCTGCTCATCGTGGGCACGCGGGGGCTCGCACAGCCGGGCCGTTTCCTGCTGGGGAGCGTGTCGGATTACGTCGTCTATCACGCCGCCTGCCCCGTGCTCGTCGCCCGCTGAGGCGGTCTGGCGGAGCCGCGCGGCGGGCCAGTGAGCCCGGCCTGGCATGTTCCACTATCTGCGGCCATGACCGATGAGGGGAGAGCCACCGATCCGTTACCGGACGATCCGCGGCTGGCCGGCCTGGGGGCAGCCGACAGCCACGGGCTGAGCGAGATCAACCGCGCCGCCGGCGGCCTGGCCGACCGCCTGCTGGGTCGGGCCACCGGCAACGTCTGAATCAGCCGCCGACCGGCGCGCGCAGCAGCGCCTCCGCTTCGGCCAGGCGGGCCAGCACTCCCTCCCGCAAGCGGTCGAGACCGACGGTCACCTGCTGGCTGGCCGTGCCGATGGAGGTGAGTTGGGCCTTCAGGCTGCGAATGACGTCCAGCTGGCCGCGGATTGCCTGGATGGCCTGGGCCAGCGCCTGGACGTCCAGCTCCGCCGATTCCTCTCGCAGGCTGGCCAGGGCCAGCAGGCGGCATAGCCGCAGCGCGGCTGCCAGCGGCGTGCTGTCCGGGGAATGCGGGTCAACGACGCAGTACACGTCGGTGCCGCGCACGTCGAAGGGAGCGATGCCGGCGGGCGCGTGCTCAGCGCTGAAGCAGACCAGCGCGACCAGGGCTCCGCGGTTCTGCTTGGCGGCGGCCAGCTCCTCACGCATGGCGCGTGCTGAGAGCGGCCGGTCTTTGGCCTCGATGACGATGCGCACGTCCGCGCCGCGGCACTGAGCCGGGTCGAGGCTGAGCACGAAGTCGCCCTTGCGCGAGCGAATCATGTCGCCCGCCTCCGCACCGGTTCGCTCCAGCAGGTCGCCTGAGCCGCGCAGCAGCTCGCCCAGCATGCCCTCCAACAGGTCCTCGAAATCACCGCCCTTGGCCGCCGAGCGCGCACGCTCCGCCGCGCGCGCCGCCGACGCCGCCTCGATGGCCGTCAGGCGCTCGTTCAGCTTGCCGAAGCCTTCCGTCACCTCCGTGCGGAACTGGTGCAGCGGCGAGCCCAGACGGGTGGGGTCCAGCAGTTGCGCGAGGCGCGAGCTGTCGCCCTCGAAGTAGGTCCCCAGCAGCGTGCGCAAGCGGCCGATGGCACTATCCCGGCGGCCCTCGTCGAACAGCTCCGAGACGAAACGGTTCAACTCACCCCGGTTGCCCAGGAAGCGCTCCAGGGTACGCGGCAGGCGGCCCTCACCGTCCGCGAAGTTCGTGCGCAGGACCGCGTCCAGCGCCTCCGCGGCGCGCTGTTGGACCTGCTCCGTGCGGCTCAGCATGGCCTCGAACTCGCGGCGCACCAGGTCCACGTCCATGGAGCTGGAGGCGTCCTGCACGGCCAGCAGGCCGATGCGCAGGGCACGCTCGACCAGTTCGCGCCGGCCCTCGTCCGAGCGCTGGCCGACGAAGGCGGCCAGCACGGCATCCACGATGACCAGCCGCTCGACGACGATGCGCTCGCCGCTGACCTTGATTCGTTGCTCGGCCGAAGCGCTGGAGGGGAGGGGGACCACGTTCGAGCTGTGCATGCCCGTAGAGTCGGGCGGACGCGTGCCAGCTAGCCTGTCACTCGCCGACCGCCTGCAGGCCGTAGATTCGGACGATGCGCGTCTACCTCGCCCATGGGGCGTCCGGCACGGCAGCCAGCATGCGTCCTCACGTCGAGGGATTGGAGCGGCGGGGGGTCAAGGCGCAGGCCGTCGAGCTGCCCAAGCGGCGAGCCGAGGCCGCCGTACCCGTCTATGAGGCCGCCGTGCTGGACTGGTCGGAGGCGGTCATCGGCGGCCACTCCTACGGCGGTCGGGTGGCCAGCCTGCTGGCTGCCCAGCGCCGCCCGCTCGGCCTCGTCCTGCTCAGCTACCCGTTGCACCGGCCCGGTCAGCCTGAGTGGCGCCCGCGCACGGACCACTGGCCGAAGATCGACTGCCCAGTGCTGCTGCTCTCCGGCGAGGCTGACCCGTTCGCTTCGATCAACCTGTTGCGCGAGGCCGTTGGCCACCTGCCGCAGGCGCAGCTCGTCACCTACCCGCGGCTGCGCCACGGCCTCCAGCCGGTGCTGGACGACGTGCTCGACAGGGTGGCTGCCTTCGTGAGCGACCTCGGCGGCTGAATCGGCGAGCTGAACGTCTAGAAGGCGCCCTTGACGGCCTGCACCTGGATCACGGTCGAGAACGCGCTCCGGTTGCCCGCCGCGTCGACCGCCCGGACCTTGTACCTGTGCCAGCCTGCGCTGGGCCGGTCGACGAACTCGGTCGCCGTCACCGTCGCGATCCGCTTGCCTTTGCGCAGCACGCGGTAGCGGATGACGCCGTCGCGGTCGTCCGTCGAGGGCAGCCAGCTCAGCGCCACGTGGCGGTAGGGGCGGCTCTCGCCGGCCAGGCCGTCCGGTGCGCTGGGTGGCGTCACGTCGGGCGGGGCCAGCTCCGCCAGGGCGGCGCCGCCGCGCCACTCCGCGGCCGTCATCGAGAGGTCGCCGCTCAGCGCGCGCACATAGCCGTATGACGAGTGCGGATCGAGGTGGTTGCTGGTGCCCGGCGTGCGCTCGGAGGCGAAGCGCTTGCTGCGCCAGCCGATGAAGCCGGCCGGTCCGCCGCCGGCAGGCGTGGAGAACAGCTCGTCCATCGACTTGTCGGTGGTGTGCAGCGCGCCGATGACGTCCAGTCTCTGGTAGTAGCTGGAGCTGAAGACCGCCCGCGCACCGACGGCCAGGAAGGCGGCGGCATAATTGTCCACCCGCTGGCGGGCGATGTCCTCGCGCGGGATGGCCATGCCCGGTTCGGAATTGCCCGACGAGTAGCACAGGTGTACGAGGATGACCACGGCGTTGTCGGCCAGCTGGATGCGCTCACGAATGGGATCGGCGCCGTAGTACTTGTGGTCGGCCGCCCGCGAGCCCTCGAACGGATTCAGGCCGAAGCCGTTCTTGGTCCGCTCCTGGAACGGGCCGTAGGGGCTGGGCCAGCCGTTGCCGTGCCCCATGTAGACGACCAGGTTGGCGCCCTGGATTTTGGCCAGCACGTTCTCCCATGTAGCCTTGGGGTGAAAGACGCGGTGGACTTCCATTCCCTGCGCCTCGGCGGCCCTGGCCATCTTCTCGCCGTTGGTCAGGTTCTGCGAGGTGAGGTTGCCTGTTGGCCCGACGATCACGACGGCCTTCAACCTCTCGCCGGAGGAAGCGCGCGCGACATCCGCCGTGGCGGCCAGCAGTCCGGCCAGCGCAATCAGAACGGCGAGCAGGCCCACGAGCGCAAGCCGGCTCGCACGGCGCGGTGGTGCCAAAGTCGCAAGTAGCGTTCGAGTTGCCGGCAGTGCTCCGGCCACGGCCTGAGACATGTGACTACCTCCCCTCGTCCGGGCCCCGTTCACGGCGTACGGCGGCCCGCCGCGTGACCGACCGAGAGGCAGAGCCGGGTTCGCCGGCTTGCAGAGAGACGACCGACACCGCGGCCGATGAAGAAGCTGACCTCGCCTGCTGGAACCTGTGCCCATCAGCCTGGGGGCTGACCTAGGCCGCGCGGGGCGCTCCTGGGGGAACGCGCGACGCGCCTCTCGGACGGCTATGCAGTTGCTTCCCTCTGTATCGCATTCGCGACGGGCCGAGTATGGCGGGCGCGGCGGCTAAGCGCATCATGAGTTTGCACGTTCATCGACGGCTCATCGCCCGCTTACCGGCCAGTTGCCGGGCCCTCGCCTGAGGGCCGGCCAGGTGTATAAGCTGTATGGGCATGATCGAGCGTGACCTGATCAGACGCGCACCCAAGGTGCTGCTGCACGACCATCTCGACGGTGGACTGCGACCGGCGACAGTCATCGCTCTGGCGCGCGAGTCCGGCTACGAGGGCCTGCCCACCACGGATCCCATCGAGCTTGCCCGCTTCTTCACCGCCGGTGCCGACCGCAAGAGCCTCGAGCTGTATCTCGACGGGTTCGAACACACCGTGGCGGTGATGCAGACGCGAGACGCGCTGGTGCGCGTGGCCAGCGAGTGTGCCGAGGATCTCGCCGCCGACGGCGTCGTCTATGCCGAGGTGCGCTACGCGCCCGAGCTCTCGACGCGGGGCGGACTCAGTCTCGACGAGGTCGTCGAAGCGGTGCTCGAGGGCTTCCGCCTGGGCAGCGCGGGGCGAGCAATCGAGCTCGGCTTCATCGTGACCGCCATGCGCCAGTTCGCGCGCTCGGTCGAAATCGCCGAGCTGGCCATCCGCCATCGCGACGAAGGCGTCGTGGGCTTCGATGTCGCCGGACCCGAAGCAGGCTTTCCACCGACGCGCTACCTCGACGCCTTTCAGCTGATCCACCAGGCGAACTTTCACCTGACCATCCATGCCGGCGAGGCGTTCGGACTGCCCTCCATCTGGGAGGCTCTGCAGTGGTGCGGCGCCGAGCGCCTTGGCCACGGCGTCCGGATCGTGGACGACATCGAGCGGCTGCCCGACGGCGAGGTACGACTGGGCCGCCTGGCGAGCTACGTACGTGACACGCGCGTGCCAATGGAGATGTGCCCGACCTCCAACGTTCACACCGGTGCCGTGCCCAGCCTGGACGACCATCCCATCGACCTGCTGCGCCGGCTGCGCTTTCGCGTGACGGTCAACACCGACAACCGGCTGATGAGCGGGGTCACGCTCAGCGACGAGTTCGAGACGCTTTCGAAGGCATTTGACTTCGGCCTGGACGAGATGCAGTGGCTGACGCTCAATGCGATCAAGAGTGCCTTCAACCCCTTCGATGAGCGGCTGCGCCTGATCAACGGCGTCATCAAACCCGGCTATGCGCGCCTGCTCGCCGAGTCCACCTACGCCGGCGCGGCGGGAGCCCTGCGCAGCTGAGAGCGTCGCCGCCGCTCGACCGGTAGACCTAGGCCGCGAGCGCCAGCTCCGCTTCCTCCGCGACGGTCACGTACGACCACCGCGTAAGGCAGTAAGGGCAGGTCTGCTCGTGCTGGTCTGCGTCGTCCGGCAGGGTGAGCCGCTCCTCGCACCAGGGGCACTCCATGTCTTGCATCGCTCTTACCTTACGCTTGCGGCGGCACCCGTTGACCGCTCGTCGTACCAAAGATCGGGCACCCCTGCGCCAGCTTGTCTGTCACTGCTGTACGCTCGGAGCGATGAACGAGCGCGACAGCGCTGGGGGCAGCTCCAAGGCGGGAGAATCGGCTGAGCAGCGGCCCGGACGGGCTGAACCTTTGGCGGAGGCGGCCGACCAGCAGGCGAAGGCAAGCCACGACGAACCGGCCTCCGGCAAGCCCCGCGAGGCGCCCGAGCGACTGGCGGCGGGGCTGGTCAGCGTCGCGACCACGATCGCCGACGCCGCCGGTCCGGTGATATCAGCGGCCCGGCGACCCGTCGACCAGCTGGCCAGTGGCGCACGACGCATGCTGGACGAGCGGAGCGGCGCGCGAGTGCGCCAGGTGCGGCGCATGGGTCACCAGCCTTTACGCAACCTGTGGGAGGTGCACCCCGAGGCGCGCCGCGCCTCGATACGTGAGCTGGGCCTCCAGACCGTTCCCATCGAAGGTGTGGCAGGTACGGCCGTCGAGGGCTCGGCCCAGCGTGGCGGCGACTTCCTGCCCCTGCGCGACCGGCGCAGCGCGGACTGGCGCTCCCGCTGGCAGCGCATCCTGAAGGCGGTAGAGGGCCTGGTCCACCTGCCGCCAATCGAGGTGCTCAAGTTCGGCGACAAGTACTGGGTGCTCGACGGGCACAACCGGATGGCGGCCGCGCTCTACAGCGGGCAGGTCGCCATCGACGCGGTCGTCTACGAGTTGCGCATGCCCGGCATCAGGGCGCACGCCGGGCCTACGAGCATCGCGCCCTACCTCGAGGGCAGTAGAGACCTGCGCGACGTGGGCAGCGGCCGGCTCAGCCGGACCAGCAGCCGGCCGGAGGTCCTGCGCGGCCCGGCCCGCCCGCCCGGTCGCCCCGCCGACGAGCCGGTCGACGACGGCGATAGGGAGTGATCCGCCGGCTCACGCTCGACTGGTCGGGCAGGCGGTCGTCAGGCAGCAGCGGCCCCACCAGCGTGCGCCTGCTGGCGGTGTCCGACGAGCGCGAAGCCGCTTTGGAGGAGATTCGCAACCGGCAGGCCATCGAGCCGGTCGATGTCATCGTGGGCTGCGGCGACCTCGAACCGGACTATCTTTCGTTCTTGGGAGACGCGTTTCGCGCCCCGTTGCTCTACGTGCGCGGCAACCACGATCAGGGCGGCGCGTGGGATGCCGCCCACCAGGAAGTTCCGGAGCCGCTGGCCGGCGGATTGCACGAAGCCGCCGGGCTGAGCTTCGCGGGCCTGGGCTGGCCATCGCGGCGCCACGGCCGAGCAGAGCGCGACGATACGTCAGCCTGGCAGCAGGCCATCAGTGTCTACCTGCGCCTGCGCCTGCGCGGGGCGCGCCCGGACGTCGTCCTCAGTCATGTGCCCCCGCGGGGCGTGGGCGACATCCCCGCCGACCCCTACCACCGCGGCTTTGCCGCCTATCGCTGGCTGTGCCGGCGCCTCTCGCCGGTTCTCTGGCTGCACGGCCACACCACCATGGCGGCGGCCAAGCACTGGCGCACGGAACTGGACGGCACGACCCTGGTCAACGTCACCGGCGCTGCGTTGATCGAGCTGCAGCGACGTCCTCGATCGCCTGGGCCAGCCTGATGTCGCGACGCGTCAGTCCGCCGGCCGCATGCGTCCACGTGCTGAGCCGCACGTCGCGCCAGTGGATGAACACGTCAGGCTGGCGGTTTATTTCCGCGGCGGCAGGCATGCTCGAAAGCCCAGACCGGTACTATCCGCCAAGGCTGACCAGCGACCCGACTGGAACGCGACTCGCCAGCGGAGGCAGCGGCGATAGATGACCCGAATCCTGCTTTACACCGGCAAGGGCGGCGTTGGCAAGACCAGCGTAGCCGCGGCCACGGCCGTGCTCTGCGCAGCCCGGGGTCAGCGCACCTTGCTTGTCTCGACCGACATCGCGCACAGCCTGAGCGACACGCTGGACCACGCCATCGGCCCCGAGCCGACCCAGATCGCCGAAGGGCTGTGGGCGCAGGAGCCTGACGTCTTCTTCAACATCTCGCGCTATTGGCGCACCATCCAGTCGTACTTCGCCAGCCTTTTCTCGTGGGGCGGCCTGGACGAGGTGATGGCCGAGGAGATGACCGTCCTGCCGGGCATGGACGAGCTGGGCAACCTGCTCTGGATCGGCGACCACGTCGACCACGGCGACTACGACCTGATCGTGGTCGATGCCGCCCCAACCGGCGAGACCGTCCGCCTGCTCTCGCTGCCCGAGGCCAGCCGCTGGTGGATCGAGAAGATCGCCCCCATCGGCCGCCGTGTACAGCGCCTGGGCGGGCCCGTGCTGCGCAAGATCGTGGGCGTGCCCATGCCCAGCGACGACGTCTATGAGTCGGCCGAGTACCTGCTCGACCGCCTGCGCTACGTGCACCGTCTGCTGTCCGACCCGGAGCGCTCGTCGGTGCGCCTCGTGCTCAACCTCGAGCGCGTCTCGATCCAGGAGGCGCAACGCTCCTTCACCTACTTCCACCTCTACGGCTACCCCACGGACCTGATCGTGGCCAATCGCGTGCTGCCTGCCGGAGTGGGCTCCTACTTCGACGCCTGGCGCAAGGCCCAGGCGCGTTACCTGCCGCTGGTCGAGGAGCAGTTCGCACCCGTGCCCGTGCGCACGGTGCCCTTCTTCGAGCACGAGGTGGTGGGGCAGGAGCGCCTGACGGAGCTGGGCCGGGCGCTCTTCGGCGATGCCGATCCGGCCGTCTTCCTGTACCGCGGCCGCCCCTACCGGGTGGTCCGCGAGAATGGGGGCTATACGCTGTCGCTCGAGTTGCCCTTCGCGACGCGCGACGCGATCAGCCTGTCGCGCAACGCGGACGAGCTGGTGCTGCAGGTCGGCGCCTGGCGCCGTAACCTCGTGTTGCCACGGTTGCTGCTCGACGCGCCGACGGAAGGAGCGCGGATGGAGGATCGAGTGTTGAAGGTCCGCTTCGCGGAGCCAGCGCGGGGCAGCAGGGGAGGTAAGCGCAATGGATGATCCAGGACGAACCGCCACGTCAGACCGCGACATGCGGCTCGAGGAGCTTGAGGAACGCATCGGCCAGCTCGAGGAACGACGTGGCACCGTCGAACGGTCGCGCTCGGCGATGACCACGCTCGTGCCCGGCGAGACGCGCCGGCACCTGCGCGCAGCCGGCCGCGAGCAGCTGCTGGCCGTGCGCAGCCTGCTCGATTACTGGATCGGACGGTTGCGCGACGAGCCCGAGCGCCCGGATCGGACGCGGGAGAACATCAAGATCGAATAGGCCCACTCCGAGTCCGCCGGGTCGGGTGGCATCGGACAGTGTCGCGCTTCCGATGTGTAAGATAACTGTCGAACGGAAGTAATACGTAGTTCACAGAGCCGGCTCGCGTGATAGCCGGCTCGAGCACGTGGATTGGGGCATGACAGGGCGTTTGGGACGGTACATCGCAGGTTTCCGTGGCTTCGGCCCGGACGCGCGCGTGTTCCTCTTCACCACGCTGCTCTCCAGCGGCGCGATCAGCCTGTTCTGGATCAACTTCAACCTGTACCTCGCCGCGCTCGGCCTGGATCGCTCGACCATCGGCCTGATCGCGACGACCGGCGCGTTGAGCTCGGCAGTGGCGGCCCTGCCGGCCAGCGTGCTGGCCGACCGCATCGGCCGGCGGCTGGCGATGGTCATCGGCGCCACCCTGGCTTCCCTCGCCCTGGCCGGCCTGCTGGTCGTCGAAGCCACGCCGCTGCTCTTCCTGCTGGCGGTGGCCTACGGCGCGGGCCAGCAGACGCTGTTCGTGGTGGCCGTGCCGTTCATGACCGAGCGCAGCCGGCCGGAGCAGCGCAACGAGCTCTTCGCGCTGCAGTTCGCGATCACCAACGGCACGCAGGTGGTGGCCGCCCTGGCGGGCAGCGCGCTGGCCGCTTCGGTGGCTGCCGCGACCGGTCACGGCGCGGAGAGCCCGGAGGCGTACCGGGTGCTGCTAGGGCTGATGCTCGTGCTCATGCTGGCCGCGCTGGCCAGCCTGTTCCGGCTCAGCGACGACCGGCCGCGCGGCGAGCGCGCCAGGGCCGTGGCCCAGGGCGAGCCGCCGGCGACCCGTGGTGCGGCCGCCCTCCGCCGCCTGGACCGACTGGGCATACGCATCAGCAATCCGCGCCTGTTGGTCAAGCTGCTGCTGCCCGGCTTCCTCATTGCCCTTGGTGCGGGCCAGGTCATCCCCTTCCTGAACCTGTACATCCAGGGCCGCTTCCAGCTCGATCTTGGCGCAGTCAACGCCGTCTTCGCGGTGACCGCCTTCGGCACCATGCTGGCCATCCTGCTCCAGCCGGCGCTGGCCAAGCGCTACGGCAAGATCGGCTCGGTGGTCATCGTTCAGGCCGCCAGCATCCCCTTCCTGATCGTGCTCGGCTTCGCACCCATCGTCTGGCTGGTGATCATGGCCATGGCCGTGCGCAACTCGCTGATGAACGCCGGCAACCCGATCCTCAACGCCTTCGTCATGGAACAGGTCCGGCCGGCGGAGCGCGCCACCGTGGCGGCGGCGATGAGCCTGCTCTGGTCGGCCGGCTGGGTCATCGCCGGGCTGTACTACAGCGTCGTGCAGGGTGCGCTCGGCTTCGAGGCCGGCTACACCGTCAATTTCGTGACGATCATCGTGCTCTACAGCATCGCCACCGGCCTGTACTGGCTGTGGTTCCGCCACGCAGAGCAGGGGAAGCCCGCCGCCGGGATGGCGCCGGCCGGTGGCGAGTTGAGCTCGGTCGACTGACGAGCGGGCAAGGAACCGGCGCGTCTTCGCTCACGTCTAGCCCCCGACCCCCAGCCCTCACAGCACTCAACACTGGAGAACGCGCGTGTCGACCACTCCCCGCCGCCTGGCCTTGCTGCTTGCCCTGGGCCTGGTCGCCGCCTGCGGCGCACCGGCCGTCAGCCCGAGCCCCAGCGCGGCACCGCATGCGAGCCTCACACCGAGCCCCACCAGCCCACCCAGCCCAGCGCCGCCCAGCGCCAGCCCGGACACAGAGGCCTACGTCGCGACGATCGCAGTGGTGGGCGAGCAGTACCGCATCCTGCTGACCGACCCGGCCGACATCGAGATCGCGCGCCGGCTGCTGGCCGGCGAGGAGGCGCCCAGCATTCCCAATGGGCTGATTGTCCGAGGCGACCCGGGCGTCAATACGGGCTACAGCTGGCACATCGACCCGCAATCGGTCGAGTTCGCCGACATGACCATGGAGCTGTGCGACGGGCTGCCCTCGTTCGTGGAGGACGGAACGCTCGAGGGCGATCGCTTCTGCCCCTGGAGCGCGGAGATCGTCGACCTGCAGCCGGCCGACTGATCGGGCCCAGCGAGCATACGAAAACGCCCGAAGGAGCCGTCCGGTCCGGTGACCGCCGACAGTGGCGAACCACCATCGTCGGCTCCGTTTCCGTGGCCCCTTCGGGACGACCCAAATGTAGCGGTTCCCCCGGGTGGATCGCAAGGGGAGTTGTCCACGAATCCGGCCGGCCTGCACCGGTTATCCACGGCCCGCCCCAAGCGGCCGTCCACAGCCTCGGCTTTCGGCGCAGAATCGCCGGCTGCCCGATGATGTCCGGCACATGACCTACCAGCAGCAGCCGCCTGCCGGACCGCCGGCCTGGACACCGGCTCCGCCAGCCCGGGATGGCAGATCGGGGGTCCGTCCACTGCTGTTGGTGGGCGGACTCCTGGCGCTGGCCATCGTCTTCGTGGCCGGCCTGCTGCTGGGCCACAGCGGCCTGCTCCGCTCACCGGGTACCGGACTTGCACCGACCATCAGTCCCCTGCCAACCCTCGCGCCGGCCAGCGCGTTGCCGGGCACGGCGGACCCAACGACGCCCGAGCCGGCGACCGACGAACCCAGCCTGGAGCCAACAACGGCTCCCTCGCCCACTCAGCGGCTGGAGACACCCGTGCCGGTCGTCACGCCGGATCCCGGCCCCACGCCTACTCAGCCGCCCGATGCGCCGGCCGACTTCGGGCTCTTCTGGGAGGCACTGGAGATCATCCGCCAGCAGTTCGTGGGGCGGGACGAGCTGGAGGATCGGCAGCTCACCTACGGCGCCATCGACGGCCTGGTCGAGGCCCTGGGCGACACCGGTCACACGGTCTTCCTGACGCCAGAGCAACTGCAACGCGAGCGCGAGTCGCTCAGCGGCACGATCGTCGGCGTGGGAGCCCTGCTGGGCGAGCGCGCCGGCCGGCCGATCATCGTGTCGGTCATCAGCGGCGGCCCTGCCCAGCGCGCCGGGCTGCGCTCGGGGGATGCCTTCGTGACCGTCGACGGCGAGAGCGTGGTAGATCTCGAGCCGGCGGAGATAGCCACGCGCGTGCGTGGTGAGGCTGGCACCACGGTCGAGATCGTGGTCGATCGGCCGGCCAGCGGGGAGCGGCTGACCTTCAGCATCGTGCGCGAGGAGATCCGCATCCCTGCCGCAGGCTGGGCGATGGTGCCCGGCACGGACATCGCCGTCCTTCGCCTGATCCAGTTCTCGGACGGCGCGGGCGACGCGCTGCAGGAGGTGCGCGACCAGGCCGTCGCCGCCGGCGCGGGCTCGTTCATCCTGGACCTGCGCAGCAACCCGGGCGGTATCGTGCACGAGGCCGTGCACACGGCCAGCCTCTTCCTCGACGAGGGCAATGTCTACATCCGCGAGCAGGCCGATGGCAGCCGTATCCCGGAGCCGGTCGACCAGAACGTGCCTTCCAGCGACCTGCCCATGGTCGTGCTGATCGACGAGGGCACCGCCAGCTCGGCCGAGATCGTCTCCGGCGCGCTCCGCTCGGCGGGCCGGGCGGAGCTGGTGGGCGCGACCACGTTCGGCACGGGCACGGTGCTGCTGACCTACGAGCTGTCCGACGGTTCGGCCGTTCGGCTGGCCGTGGAGCGCTGGCTGACGCCGGACGGCGAGCTCATCTTCGGCCAGGGCATCACGCCGACGCAGGAAGTGGAGCTGGCCGCCACCGACCGGCCCGTCGAGCCGGACGAGCTGCGCGACCTGGCACCGGAGGACATTCCCAACCTGCCCGACCCGCAGCTCCTGCGGGCGATTGAGCTGCTGGGCAGCTGAGCGAAAGGAGGTTCGAAGTCATGACTGAGCCAGAGCGCAACCCGCCGGGGCCGGACGACTGGCCGGACGAGGCGGGTGGCGGCCAGGCGCAGGACGGGCTGCGCCAGGACGTCGGCTCCAGCCAGGGCCGGCCACGCGAGGAGGACGAAGCGCCTCCCGAGCGGGTCGAGGAGGCCGGCCAGCGGGGACCGGCTGGCGCCGGCCAGGTGCCCGGCCGGGGCAAGCTGGGCAGCCAGACGTCGACAGACGAGGGGGTTGAGGCCGAAGGCTGACCCCGGCCTCGGGACCTCAGTGGACGGGGCCGGCTTCGCCTTCCTCGCCTGTAACAGCGGCGAAGGTTACCTCCGCGCTCCGCTCCTCCGTGCCGCGCACAACTACGAGTCGGAGACCCATGCCGGGCTCGAGCCGTCCCAGGACGGCGTACAGCTCGTCTGCGCTGCGCAGCGCCTGGCCGTCGGCCTCGATCAGCAAATCGCCTTCTTGGATACCGGCCTGCTCGGCCGGGCTCTCTACCTCGACGCCGCGCACCAGCAGGCCGTCGCGCTCGGGCAGGCCCACCGCGCGGCGCAGCCGGCGGGCGGCTCGCTCGGGTGCGATGGCCACTCCCAGGCGGGGCCGCTCGATCGTCTCCCCGCGCTGGAGTGCGGCGACACGCTGGCGCAGGGCTTCGTCGGCCGGCAGCGCCACGTAGAAGCCGCCTCCCAGGCGGTTGGTGTTGATGCCGGCCAGCCGGCCCTGCGAGTCGAGCAGGGGACCGCCCGACGAGCCTGGGGCCAGCGGCGCGGTGTGCTCCAGCCCCCCGCTGATGGGCCGGCCACGCGGTCCGTGGAAGGCCCGCGCGATGCTGGAGACCGTTCCGAAGGTGACCCGCGGCCCGCCGCCGTTGAGCGCCAGCGCCAGCACCGGGCTGCCCAGCCCGAGCGGCTGGTCGGCCCATTCGACGGCCTGGCTACCACCCGTCTCGACGGCCAGCACGGCCAGGTCGCCGTCGACGTCCAGGCCATGGACGCGGGCCTGCTCTCGGCGCCCGTCGCCGAATGTGACCGTCGGGTTGTCCGAGCGCACGTTGTGGGCGTTGGTCAGCACGTAGCCGGACGCCACGACGACACCCGAGCCGCCGCGCCAGCCGCCCCCGATGCGCACCACTGCTGGTCCCGCGCTCTGCGCTACGCGCGCGATGACGTCCTGCAATTCCTCGAGCAATGCCATTTCGTTGTTCCCTGTCCTCGTACGTTCGCCAGAGTAGATAGCAAGTTGCAAGTTACCACTCCATTCACCGCCCGGCAAGCGGCACGTACCATGGCGCACATGGCGAACAGAAGACACGGTCCTGGCCGACCAAGGCAGGCTCCCGGCTCTGCACTGGACGCCGCCCTCAGCCGGGTAGGCGATCGCTGGTCGTTTTTGCTCGTAGAGGCGCTGCTCGCCGGCCCTGGGCGCTTCAACGAGCTGGCGGCGGAGCTGCCCGGCATCGCGGCCAACATCCTGGCCGACCGCCTGCGCCGGCTGGAAGCCGGCGGAGTGTTGGTGTCGCGCCCCTACTCCGAACGACCGCCGCGGCTGGAGTACGCGCTCACGCAGGAGGGCCAGGAGCTGGCCGGCGTGCTGCGGCTGCTGGCTCACTGGGGCGCGTCGGGCTCGCCGGCCAGCGAGGGCCTGCGCCACCTGGCCTGCGGCTCACTCCTCGAGGCGCAGTGGTACTGCACGACGTGTGCTCAGCCGGTGGAGGAGGAAGAGGCCTCCGCGCTGCGACACCTGTGATCCGCGAGGAGCCCGTTACCCGGCGGCCGGTTCTGTAAGGGCGCGCTGCGCGGCGTCCGTCAGGCTGCCCCGGGCCGGCCCACTACGAACAGGCCTCGACGCTGGTCACGCCTGACAAGATCGCCGAGATGATGCACTGCGGCCTGGAGGCGCAACCGGTGCTGGACCAGATCCAGGAATACGCCAAGGTCGGCTACACGCACGTGTACCTGCACCAGATCGGGCCGGACCAGGAAGGCTTCATGGAGTTCGCCCGCCGGCAGATCCTGCCCGAGGTCTCGGCGGTGGGCTCCAAGCGCTGAAGTGGCGCAGCGCGCCAGGCCAGGTCAGGCGGGAGCGGCGCCCTCCTCGTCGGCCTCCTCCTCAGCGCGGCGCTCGGAGCGCTCGGCCGTGCGGCGGCGTCCGGCCTCGGCGGCGCGCTCATCGTCGCTGCGGCCCTTGTCGCCGCTCTCCTCGAGCGCGGCGATCTGCCGGCGGTTCTCGACGTCGGCCGGGTCGCGCATCTCATGGAACACCTCGTTGAACTCGGCGCCCAGCAGGAAGAGGAGTGCGCTGACGTAGAACCAGATCAGCACGATGACCACGCCCGCCAGCGCGCCGTAGGTGCTGCCGTAGTTCCCGATGTTGGTGACGTAGATGAAGAAGCCGAGCGTGCCGACGATCCAGGCGATCGCGAAGAGCAGCGCTCCCGGGAAGACCGACTTCAGGGGCAGCCGGATGTTCGGCGCGACGCGGTAGACCCAGGCCGCGGCGGCCAGCAGCAGCGCGAAGGCCAGGATGCCGGTCGCGATCGTGATGATCAGCGGGGCGGTCTCACCCAGGCCGAGCGCGTTGGCGATCTCGGGCGCGAGGATGCGCAACGGGCCGATCAGGATGATCGCCCCGATCAGCGCCGCGCCGGCGAGCAGAGTCATCGCGATGGCGACCAGGTAGCGCTTCCAGATGGGACGGCCCTCGGCCACGCTGTAGACGCGGTTCACCGCCTTGATGATCGCGTTCGTGCCACCGGTCGCGAAGAAGAGCGCCAGCACGGCGCCCAGCGAGAGGAGGCCGGTGCTCTGCTCCTGGATGATGCCCTCCAGCTCGCTCTGCACGACCGCGGCGGCTTCCTCGGGCAGGGCGTCGCCCAGCATCTGGACCGCCTGTTCGGCGGGGTTCTGGATCGGCAGCAGGCCGGCCACGAAGCCGCCCAGGGCGGTCAGGAAGATCGCGAAGGGGAAGATCGCGAGGAAGAAGCGATACGCCAGCTCCGCCGACAGCCCCATGACGTCGTCACGCATGGCTTGACGGTAGATCTGCCGGCCGCCGCCGAGCAGGCCTTTGGCCCGCGGCGTGTCCCGCTCAGGCGCCGGCTCGTCCGGCCGCTGGTTCCGATCAGTAACCTGCTCCACTTGACGATTCAAGCATGGGCGCGGTTGACAGCGGTCTGCCGTCCCACCCGTTTAAGGGTTGCGCAAACGCAACAGCGGGCGGAGAGCGCCGCCGAGGCCCGTTACTGGGCGATGCGCTCGTCCCGGCCGAGCTTGACGACCTCCGTGCAGCCGATCCGCTGGCAGCGGTACATCTCGTCCTCGGGCTCCTCGCCGATGACGACGCTCTGCGCGCTGCGCTCGGGCATCATCGGCGACCACTCGTCGAGGCCGTGCTTGTGTTCCAGGCGGAGTCCCTGCTCGGTGGTGGACGTTACTCTTGATTCCATGGCCTCAGCCTAACCCGCACAGGCTCGCGAAAGCAGGCGCCGCCAGCGGCCAGACCTCTACGATGCATGCCACGCTGGAGGAAAAGGCATGCGGCTGGCCATGGTCGTCAACCCCGCGGCAGGCGGCGGCCGGGGCCGTCGCGTGCTCGATGCCGCCCTGCCCCTGCTCGAGGCCCGCGGCGTGCAGCCCGACGTGGCCGTCAGCATCAACGGCGAGGAGCCGGCCCGCCTCGCCCGGCAGGCTGCCGAGGCCGGCGCAGAGCTGGTCGTGGCGGTCGGCGGGGACGGTCAGGCGCGGGCCGTCGCGAGCGGCCTGCTGGGGACGCCGGCGGCCCTGGGCATCCTGCCGGCGGGCAGCGCCAACGACTACGCTCGTGCCCTGGGCATGCCGCGTCGCGACCTGCCTGCGGCCGTCGACCTGCTGCTCGGTGCCGGTCGCCGGCAGCTGGATGTCGTGCGCGTGGAGGGCGCCTTCGGAGTCGTCCACTACCTCAACGTCGGCGGTGCAGGCTTCGACTCCGTGGTCGCCGCGACGGCTGATCGGATCCCGCTGCTGCGTGGCTCGATGCGCTATGCGCTGGCTGTGTTGCGCGAGTTGCCACGCTTCAGGGCAGGGCACTTTCGGCTGGTGGTCGACGGCGCTGAACGCGAGCTGCGCGCGATGGTCGTGGTCGTGGCCAACGGCGCCTCCTACGGCGGGGGGATGCATGTCGCCCCGGGCGCCAGCCTGACCAGCGGCCGGCTGGAGTTGTGCATCGTGGCCGAACTATCGAGCTTCGCCTTCCTGCGCGCCTTCCCTCGGGTTTACCGAGGAACGCATGTCGACCACCCGGCCGTGACCATGCTGCCGGCCCGCGAAGTGCTGATCGAGGCGGAGCCGGCCTACGAGGTGACGGGCGACGGGGAGCGGCTGGGCCGCCTGCCGGCGCGCTTCAGTGTGCTGCCCGGAGCGCTCAACGCTGCGATTGGGCGCCGGGCTCCGCTGCGCTAGTCATTTCGGGCAGTACGCCCGATACGCAGCGAGGGTTTAGACTCTGCGGCGCCCGCCGCCCAGCCGGCCCTGACACCACCCAGCGAAGGTGAACACCGACCGTGCCCTACACCGCTCCCGTGACCAACGCGCCCGCGCGCGACGTCCTAAGCCAGGCCGACGCAATGGCCCGCGCCCAGCGCGTGCGCGAGGCGCGCTACGACATCCGCCTGGACTTGCGTGCCGGCAGTCCTGCCTACCGCGGTGACGTGACGTTGCGCTTCAGCGTCAACGGCGAGGGACCGCTGTTCCTCGACTTCCGCGGTCGCCAGATCGACAGCCTGGAGGTCAACGGGGAGCCACTCGAGCCGGACTGGACCGGCTACCGGCTGACCCTGCCGGCCGAGGCCGTGACCGAGCAGATGTTGGTCCGCATCGCCTTCGAGAACGACTTCGACACCACCGGCGACGGCTTCCATCGCTTCGTCGACCCGGAGGACGGGGAGGAGTACGTCTACACCAACTTCGAGCCCTATGAAGCGCACCGCCTTTTCCCCTGCTTCGACCAGCCCGACATCAAGGGCCGTTTCCTGCTGCAGGTCAGCGCGCCGGCCCGCTGGCAGGTGGTGGCCAATGCGCCGGCGTTGAGCAGCACCGAGCAGACCGACGGCCGCCGGCTGCACCGTTTCGCCGAGAGCGAACCCTTCAGTACCTACCTGATGGCCATCATCGGTGGGCCCTACGTCAGGCAGGAGCACGATTACCGCGGTCTGGCGCTGGGGCTCTACGCGCGCCGCTCGATGGAGCGCCAGCTGAAGGAGCAGAGCGCCGAAGTCTTCGAGATCACAGCACAGGGCATCGACTTCTTCAGCCGCCTGTTCGATCGGCCCTATTCGTTCGCCAAGTACGATCAGATCTTCGTGCCCGAGTACAACTCGGGCGCAATGGAGAACGTGGGCGCGGTGACCTACAACGAGGCTTACCTTTTCCGCGACCCGCCCACCGACAGCCAGCGCCTCGATCGGGGCGAGGTCCTGCTCCACGAGCTTGCCCACATGTGGTTCGGCAACCTGGTGACCATGCGCTGGTGGGACGACCTGTGGCTGAACGAGAGCTTTGCGACGTACGTCGCCTTCCTGGCCCTGACCGAGGCCACCCGTTTCGACAACAGCTGGAAGGTGTTCAACGCCGAGCTCAAGCGCTGGGCCTACCAGCAGGACCAGCTGGTCACCACCCACCCGATCGCCGGCGCGGCAGAGGACACGGAAGTGGCCTTCCTGAACTTCGACGGGATCACCTACGGCAAGGGCGCCTCAGTGCTCAAGCAGCTGGTGAAGACGCTCGGCCGGCGCGCCTTCCGTGACGGCATGCGCCTCTACTTCCGCCGCCATGCCTGGGGCAACGCGACGCTGCGCGACTTCCTGGCCTGCCTCGAGGAGGCCGGCGACAAGCCGCTGGGCGACTGGGCGCGCCTGTGGCTGGAGACGTCGTCACTCAACACGCTGAGCGCCGAGTGGAGCACCAACGGCTCGACGATCACAGAGCTCCGCCTGCACCAGACAGCGCCCTCCGCCCACCCGACGCTGCGCCCGCACGCGCTCGACATCGGGCTGGGCCGCGAGGAGGGCGAGAAGCTGGTCGTGACGGCCGTGCCGGCCGTCATCGAGGGGGCGCAGACGCTCGTGGCCGAGGCGGCCGGCCAGCCGGCCCCCGTGCTCGTCTTCCCCAACTTCGGCGACCATGCTTACGCCAAGATCGCCATCGACGCGGCTTCGCTCGGCTACGTACGCGAGCACCTCGACCGCGTCTCCGACGATCTGCTGCGCAGCCTGCTCTGGACGTCCCTGTGGGAGATGGTGCGTGATCGCCAGCTGCGCTCGACAGAGTTCCTGGCCGTCTGCCGCGAGCGGCTGCCGCGCGAGGCCGACATGGACATCCTGCGCACGATGCTCGACCGGGCGGCGACGGCGCTGGCCCGCTACTTACCCGAATCGGTTCGCGAGCGGGAGGCGCACGAGCTGTTCGGGACCGCCGTCGACGCGCTCGCGGCGGCGCCCGCGGGTGATGCCCAGATCCTGTGGGCGCGCTCGGCCGTCGCCGTTGCCGCCACGCCCGACGATGTCGAGCGCCTGACCCTCCTGGCCGACGGCCGCGAAACTGCCGGAGATTTCGCCCTGGACCAGGACATGCGCTGGGGAGTGGCCGTCAAGGCGATCGCCCACGGCCTGCCCGACGCCGACGAACGCCTGGCCCAGGAGGAGTCCCGCGATCGATCCGACCGGGGCCGGCGCGCGCTGCTACGGGCGGCGGCATCCCGACCGGAGGAGGGCACCAAGGCCGAGGCCTGGCAGAAGATCCACGGCGGCGGCTACGGATCCTTCCACCTGACCCGCGCCGCGATGCAGGGCTTCTTCTGGCCGCACCAGGAGAGACTGCTGGAGCCGTTCGTTCCGCGCTTCTTCGACGAGCTGCGGACTGTCTTCGAAACGCGGGATCATCCCTTCGCGCGGGCCTACCTGCTGTCGATGTATCCCGCCTACCGGGCCGAGCCCGACGTGCTCGAGCGGTCCCGCGCGATGATGGCGTCGCTCGATGGCTCGCTGCCCACCCTCTCGCGCCAGTTGGCCGAGGCGGCGGACGAGTTGGAGCGCTCCATCGGCGTGCGGGCCTTCGCCGAAGGCTGAAGTGGTGACCTCCCGGCGAGGCTGGGTGGAGCCGGTCACGCTGGAAGGTCGCTGGGTGCGGCTTGAGCCGCTCACCCTCGAGCATGTAGCCGGCCTGGCCGAGGTCGGTCTCGAGCCGGCCATCTGGAAGTGGATGCCGCGGCTCATCCGCACGCCGGCGGAAATGAGCGAGTTTATTCAAGAGGGGCTGGCCGCTCAGGCGGCCGGCGAGCAGCTGCCCTTCGCTACCATCGAGCGGGCCAGCGGCCGGCTGGTGGGCAGCACGCGCTACCTGTCCATCGAGCCGGCTCACCGGCGCCTGGAGATCGGCTACACCTGGATCGCGCCGCCCTGGCAGGGCAGCGCCGTGAACCCTGAGTCCAAGTTGCTGCTGCTTGGCCATGCCTTCGACGTGCTGGGCGCCAATCGGGTCGAGTTCAAGACCGACTCTCGCAACGAGCGGTCGCGACGGGCACTGCTGGGCATAGGCGCGCTGGAGGAGGGCACCCTGCGCAACCACATGGTCACGCATGCGCCGGGGCTGCGCCACTCGGTCTACTTCAGCGTCGTGGCGGAGGAGTGGCCTGCCATGAGGCGCCGGCTCGAGGAGCGCCTGGCCGCACAATGACGGGCAAGAACGAGGGACGGACGGTCGAGCGCGGCACCAGCCTCGCGCTGGGCATCGTGCTGCTGGTCGTCGGAGTGGTACTGCTCGTGCTGCAGCTGTTCGGGCCCGACCTGGGCATCGACCTGGGCCGCCTCGGCTGGCCGGTATTCATCGTCGTCCCGGGCCTGGCGCTGCTGCTCATGGGGCTACTGCTGCGGTCGCAGACCGGCCTTGGCCTGTCGATCGTCGGTGGAGTCGTGTCCAGCGTGGGGCTGCTGCTGGCCTACCAATCGGCTTTCGACCACTTCGCGAGCTGGGCCTACGCCTGGGCGTTGGTGGCCCCCGGCGGCGTGGGCGCGGCGATGGTCCTGTGGGGCGCGCTGCACCGCCGCTGGAGCACGAGCCGACAGGGCCTGGGGGCGCTGACGGTGGGCCTGTTGATCTTTGCCGTCGGCTTCGCCTTCTTCGAGGGCGTCATCGGAATCGGCGACGGTCGCGGCATGGCTCCCCTGGGACGGGTGGTCCTGCCTGTCGTGCTGATCGTCGCCGGCGTGCTGCTGGTCGGCTACAGGCTCTGGCCGCGCCAGCGCCAGAACCAGTAGGCGGGGGGGAAGAAGACTCTGTCGTAGGCGGGCACGCTGCGCACGACCTCGCCGCCCCAGCCCTTCTTGAAGCGGAAGACACCGTCCAACGGGTCGGCCGCGGCGGCGCGCTCGAGGGCGGCTCGCGGGCCGTCGGCCGTGTCACCCTCGTCGCCGGCGGGCGTGCCGGCCAGCTCCAGCCGGCCGCGGGCGTCCGGGATGCCCCACAGGTCGTAGGTCTGCGCGCCGTGATCGCGCGCCCAGCGCAGGGCGTGCCATTGAAGCAGGTGGCTGGCCCGCACCTGCAGGCCGGCCGGGCTCGAACCGGCCGCCAGGTAGACGGCCTGCCGACCGAACGAGAGCACCAGCGAAGCCGCGACGACGGCGCCGTCGTGCCTGGCCAGCAAGAGAAGCGCGTCGTCGCCGTACAACCGCCAGGCAGCGCGGTAGTAGGCCGCGCTGTGGATGCCGAACGTCTTGCGAGCCTGGGTCGCGCGCATCATGGCGTGCAGCAGGTCCACGTCTGCCTCTGAAGCACCGCGGCGCACCTCGACGTCGGCTTTCTCCGCCCGGCGCACGTCGGCGCGGTGGCCCTTGGACAGGCCGCGACGCAGTTCGTCGTCGCTCCCCGCCAGGTCGAGGCGCACGGAAGCGCGCGGTTGGAGGGTGCGCTGCACCGCCCGAAAGCCCCGGCCGGTCAGCGCTGAATCCAACGACTTCTCGGCCGGCGAGCCCGCCATGACGTCCGGCTCGAGGCGCAGGAAGGCCGCCCGCCGGCGCCGCGCCAGGCCCTGCAGGGCGTCCAGCAGCGCGGCGTCCGTGGCAGCGTCGGCGTTGGTGGCCGGGTCGCCGGCCGCGGCCGGCTCGCCCGAGAGCAGCGGGCCGCGCGGAACGTAGGCCGCGCCGATCCCCCGGTAGGGCCGGATGAGCAGTTGGGCGGCCGCCCGGCCGTCGTCGGTCCAGAGCCGGTGCGCCTGCCAGCCGAAGCGCTCCTTGAGCGCGCCCCAGGCCCAGGCCTGGAGGGGATGGCCGCCGCTTTCGCGCAAACGCGCGTCCCAGCGCGCGGCTTCGGTCTGCTCAGTCACCCGCATCGCGCGATTGTGCGCGAGCGGTCAGCTCAACGTGCGGGTTGCGCCGCAGACGGGGCAGGTGGCGATGTGGGCCAGCGGGTCGAGCTGGAGGTAGGTGGTGCAGCCGTTGGTGGTGCAGTACAGCCGGTGGCTCCCGGCCGTCCGGCGGATACGCCGGCGCGCCGAAGCACGCTGGCTGAAGTTGTTATTGAAGGTACGAGTTTGCATCGGTCGCTTTCTGTTTGATGTGGAGCGCTCCACGGCCGTTCTCGACTGGCCGGAGCGCGAGTGACGGGACCGGTTACCGCGGGAGCGAGGTTTGGATGCTCAGACCTGCGGTGGTCTCTGGTCCTGCTCGAATTCTAGCCCAAAGCGTGGAAGAGCGCCTTGGACCCTTCTGCTGAGTCGGCCCCGTACCTGCGTACCGCCCCTGGCGCGGTGTGGCCCGCCTGGGCAAGGTTAAAGTCAACGGCGCAGCCGATGCATCCGAGAGTGTGCGCCCGGTGAACGTAACGGCCACACACAAGCCAGATGTGCAGATCCATGCACGGAACGGCCAAGCACATAGCCTGAGCTTGACCCGAGCCTGGCCGAACGGTGCAGGGCAGCGCGCATTCAGCCAAATCGTGGCGGTTAGGTGCCGCGCACGCACACTCGGCGAGTCAGCGGCCAGCGCTGAACCCGGGGCAATGACGCCCGGGCCCGACTTAACGGCGGCTCAGAACGGCTCGCTTCGAGCCGATCGTCTCGATCAGCTCGTCGAAGGAGGCAGCAAACTTCTCTACCCCCTCGCGCAGCAGCTCGTCGGTCACCTCGCCCATCTCTATGCCCAGTTCGGAAAGCTGGGCGAAGACGCGCCGGGCGTCGTCGTAGCCGGCATCGAGTGTGGCCGCCAGCCGGCCGTCATCCATGAAGGCCTCGATCGTCTCGAGCGGCATCGTGTCGACCGTCTCGGGTCCGATCAACTCCTCCACGTAGATCACGTCGCGGTAGGCCGGATCCTTGGTCGAGGTGCTTGCCCACAGGCAGCGCTGGACGTGGGCACCAGCAGCGCGAAGCTCGGCGAACTCGTCGCCGCCGAAGATCCGTTGGAAGGCCTCGTAGGCGAGTCGCGCATTGGCGATCGCGGCCTTGCCACGCAACTCTGGGGCGCGCGGATCGTCGAGGGCATCGAGTTTCTTGTCGACGTTGCTGTCCACGCGGCTGACGAAGAAGCTGGCCACCGATGCCACCTGCGTCACGTCCTCGCCGCGCTCGTGCCGGCGGCGCAGGCCCTCGATGTAAGCGCGCGCCACGCGCTCGTACATCTCGATCGAGAAGACCAGCGTCACGTTGACGTTGATGCCCTCCGAGATGGCCGTGCTGATGGCCTCCAGGCCCTGCTCGGTGGCCGGAATCTTGATCATCGGGTTCGGCCGGCCCAGCGAGCGCCAGAGGTGACGAGCCCGCTCGACGGTGGCCTGCGTGTCGTGGGCCAGCGCCGGTTCGACCTCGATCGAGGCGAAGCCGTCGTGCCCGCCGGCCGAGTCGTATACCCGGCGCAGGTGGTCGGCGGCGTCACCCACGTCGCCCAGCACGATCTCCTCGTAGATGGCCTCGTTGCTCGCGCCTTCCTCCAGGCGCCGCGAGATGAGCTCGTCGTACTCGCCGCCGGCGATGGCCTTGGCGAAGATGGTCGGGTTGCTGGTCAGGCCGCGGACGCCCTGGCCGATCAGCTCGTCGAGCTTGCCGCTCTCGATGAAGTGGCGCTCGACGAAGTCAACCCACGGGCTCTGGCCATGCTCCTGGTAGAGACGCTGCAGCGTGTTCATGGGTTCAGTCTGCCACGGGTCGGGCAAAGGGCGGCAGGCCCGCAGCCCGCCGCCCCTTGTCAAACCCCTTGCAAAGCGCTTCGAACCTCTAGCGCTGGCCCCGCCAGAGCTGCCATGTTCCCCAACCAACTGCCACGATGCCGACCACATAGCCGGCGAAGGCCAGCAGCTCCGGTGCGTCCCACGCGCCGGCCGAGCGCAGGATGGAGAGGAGGCTGCCCGCGATCTCGCGGGCGCCCACCACGGCCACCACCAGGCCCAGGCCGATGAGCACCGATTCGTAGCGGAAGGGCATGGCCCGTCCGCTGCGGCCGGCGAAGTAAGCCAGCAGGATGAGGGCGGCCGCGCCCCAGATGACGTAGGCCAGCGAGTACTCGCGCAGGATCAGGCCGAAGACGAGGTCGATGAGCACGAGCAGCGCCGAGCCGCCCACCACCAGCAGCTGGGCCATGCCCATCGAGGCCACCAGGCTGTCCAGCGGCGACGCGGCACGGGGCGGCGCGGCAGCGCTGGGCGCGGAAGGCGGCACGGCCGGCGGAGGGCCCGGCGGCGGGCCGGCAGGCTGAGTCGCTGAAGGTTCGGGACCGGACATGTGACTCTCTCCCATCCTGGGCGGCGAGCGTGGACGGCCGCCCCTGCAACCCCCTCTGGGGCAACGATACAGGGCACTCGGCTGGATGTGAACCGTCGCGGGCGGCTACCATCGCCTGGCGATGAGCGAGACGACGCCCGACAAGCTGCCCTTTACCGGCGACGACGAAGCCGACCGGCTGCTGGCGGCGGAGCCGCTGGCCCTGCTCATCGGCTTCGTGCTCGATCAGCAGGTCACGCTCCAGAAGGCGTTCTCCGGGCCGCTCGAGCTGCGCCGCCGCATCGGCACGCTGGACGCCGCTGCGATCGCCGGGACGGACGCCGGGGCGCTGGAAGAGGCCTTCGCCCGCCGTCCGGCGCTGCACCGCTTCCCGGCCAACATGGCGCGCCGGACCCAGGCGCTGTGTGCCGCCGTCGCCGAGCGCTACGGCGGCGACGCCGGTCGCGTGTGGCGCGAGGCGCGCGACGGTCACGACCTGCGCCGCCGGCTGCTGGACCTGCCCGGCATCGGCGAGATGAAGGCGGCCACGCTGGTGGGCATCCTGACCCGCCGCTTCGGCGTGCGGCCGCTCGGCTGGGAGGAGGTCGTGCCGCGCCACCCGACGCTGGCCGATGTCGACTCGCCGGCCGCCCTGGCCGACTACCAGGCAGGCAAGCGAGCAGCCAAGGCAGCCAAGAGAGCCGCACAGGCGACCGACGCGGGAGCCTAGGGCTCCGAGACCTCCAGTCGGTGGGTGACCTCGCTCAGGTCATAGGGCCGCCGCGGACTGGCCGAGACCCACGACCGGTCGGGCAGCAGCGGGAGGTCGAGCCCGAAGTAGCGCCCCAGCACCAGCCTGAACGTGTTGACCGAGCTCATGCTGGGGTAGAGGTCCGAAGCGCCGGTGGGCAGGCCGGCCTCGTCGGGCAGGTAGAAGGCGTTGAGGATGCCGAATTTCATCTCCAGCTCGGCGCCTGTCGCCGTCCGCCAGTCGAAGCCCAGCACGTCGGCGTCGTAGCGGGCGGGATACGGGCCTTCGTCTGCCTGCACGATGATGATCGGGCGTTGTGCCGCCGGGCGAGCCAGCAGCGCCTCGACCAGCGCCTTGATCTGGCCGTTGGTGTACTCCAGCTGGGCGCGGTACTGCTCGGCCACCGGCACTCCCCGCCGTTCCGCCTCCGGCACGTACTCGCCGTCCTCGTCGAAGGTGTATGGATCGTGAGGCAGTAGCACGTGCGCCAGCACGAACTTGGGCCCCGGGTCGCCGATCACTCGCTGCAGCGCGCGAAACTGGAAGCGGCCGTGCTCGACGTGCGTCTCGTCGTCGGGCGACATGGGCTCATCCTCGCCGAGCAGGCTGGCCAGCAGGGGCAGGGCGGTCGTGCCGTCAAGCACGGCCCCGAACTCGGTCGTGCTCTCGCTCTCCAAGCTCTCGTCGGCGATGGCCACCCGGCGGGTGGGGTTGAACCAGGAGCCGATGTGCACGTAGCGATAGCCCTGCTCGCGCAGGAAGCGGCCCACGATGTGCTCCTGGAACATGCCGTGAACGGGGCCATAGTCGGCGCTGGCCGCTCCCTCTTGGGCAGCCACGTCGTCCAGGTAGTCCAGGTTGAGCACGCTGGCCAGCGAGAGAGCGGTGCGTGAATAGTTGGCATGCGCGGCCGGCGCCACCTCGAAGCCACGCTCGGCCAGCCAGCCGTACAGGTCGTTGTCGCTGATGCCGTATTCCGCCGCCAGCGAGCTCTCCGAGCCGTAGCGATCGAAGACCAGGTAGTAGATGTCCCGTGCCGTAGTGCGCTGAGCGCTCAAGCCGCTGGGCGGTACCTCGTCGTCGTTGGCTCGCGCCGGCCGGCCCGCTATGTAGGGCACGATGGTAGCCAGCGTGAAGATGACCAGCACCAGGCCCGCGACGTTGAGACCGGTGGTCAGCCGGGCCAGCCAGCCGGAGCGCAGCAGCAGCAGTCCGCAGATGCCCAGCACGAACGCGGCCCAGGCCGTCAGCAGCGGCCAGCCGGCAATCTCCGGCACACTCACGCCGGCCAGGTGGCCGTAGCCGAAGAAGACGATCAGCAGCCCGCTGGCCAGCAGCGCGCCACGGCGCACGTCGCGCAGCAGAAGGCTGGCAACCACCAGTAGTACGCCCGCTGCCGCGACCGACCAGAACAGCGGCGCCAGCACCTCGCTGGTGCTTACGAGCTGAATGTTCTCGGCGTACAGGAAGAGCACCGCGTAGGCGGCGAAGAGCAGCGGATGGAGGGCCAGCGGTGGCAGGGAGCGGGGCATGACAGCCTAGTCTGCCCGGCCGACCGGAAGTACGCACCCCGGCGCGCCGCTCGGGCGCCACAGATGGCGTTGCAACACGTCTGCACGCTACGGCGTCTGTGGAGTGACGCGCTCGCCCCCACCGATAGGTTGATATTTGTACTTCGGGCGGGCCGCCGAAGCCGGCTCGTCTGCCGTGGAGGAACTGATGAACTTTGCTTACATTGATCCGGGCTCGGGCAGCCTCGTCATCCAGGCGGTCATTGCCGCGCTGGTGGCGGCGCCCTTCTTCTTCAAGCGCCAGCTGGCGCGCGTGGCCAGCGTCGCACGCCGCGACTCGGACGAAGTCTCCGCTCGACGCCGCTAGGGTCGGCGACCGCTCAGCGGCCGCCGCGCAGCATGCGCCACAGGCGGCGCAGGATCCACAGCTTGAACAATCCTCTCAACACGGGCGCTCTCCTCGGGTTAGTACGAGTGGGAGAAATTGTCGGCTGAACGCGCTGACTGCCGTCTACGCCGAGCAGCCCAAGGCGCCACAAACGCGTGGCAAGTAGCCCGACCGCTTAGAGCGTTTCCGCGCCGCGAACCATCCCCGGCAGGAGCCGCGTGGCGGCGATGATGTGACGCCTGTTGAGCAGCGCAAAGCGGTAGCGCGAGATCACCCGTCGGTCGGCCAGAGAGCGCGTGCGCAGGTCGGTCATGGGGATGAAGGTGGGGCTGGGTGACACGATGAATACACTGAGGTCTGCCTCGGCGCTGATGTAAACCTCGCCGGTCAGCGTGTGCCCGGGGGTCACCACGATCAGCGGCACGGGCACCTTGGGCACCTGCAGGCCAACTTCCGGGTCGTGAACTAGCGGCACGTCCTGCACGCCGATGAGCGTCAGCTCCTGGGGCGCCACCCAGATGCTCTCGGCGCGTACGCGCGTTGGGTCGCCGTTGCGGCGCAGCACATTGGCGGCCCGCAGGGCCAGGAGCCCGTCCTGGTTGTTCAGGAAGTCCGACACGCGCCGAAATTGGCCGATATTGAGGGCGCCCGACATGCGCAGGTACGGCCCGACCAGCTCCACGTCGACCAGCTGGCCGACCTGGTCGGCTGGACCGACCTCCGGCAGCTGGTCGACGACAAGCTCCTCGAGATGCACGGACGCGTCGCCCTCGATCCAGCGTCCGCCTACTTCCTCGCTCGTCACTACTTATCCCCTTCGCATTCTCCGCCGTGTTGCTGCCCCGTAAAGCCTAGCGGTTGCTGCGGGGCGTGCTGTAACCATCGCCGCGTGCGCGGGCGTTGCAGGCGGCCGTAGCAGCCACGCTCCTAGATCTGGGCCTAAGGGGCTGTCAACGGCTGGTCGGCTCGCGCGCTACCGGATGCATGTGCCCCCGTGCACGCCGGCGCCGTGCGCACGGACAGGCGCAGCCACCCTGCCTGCGGTCGCTGATGGGGCCTTGTGGGGGTGCAAGCCCCCGATTTACCAGTCACATTCATACGACGGCTACCAGCCCGCCGCCGGTCACTCCGACTAGCCCCGGGACCTCCAGCGGACCGCGGTGACCGTCCGCGATACTCGCGGGATGAAGCTGTATTTCGCCGGTCCCTTGTTCACCACGTCCGAGCGCGAATGGAACGCCGAGGTCACAGCGGCCTTGCGGGCAGCCGGGCACGAGGTCTTCCTGCCCCAGGAACAGGATCCGGGCAAGGACGGGCCGGGCGTCTTCGCGACCGATGTCGGCGGGATCGACTGGGCGGACGGGCTCGTGGCGATCATGGACGGGCCTGACCCGGACTCGGGGACGTCCTGGGAAGTCGGCTATGCGTTCCGCAAGAAGCCGATCGTGCTCGTCCGGACGGATTTCCGGTCCATGGCCGGCAACGCGGGCGTATACAACCCGATGCTGACCCAGGCGGCGACCATCCGCCTCGACCTGCCTGCCGCGTCGACCACGGAAGTCGTGGGCGCGGTCCTGCAGGCGCTCGAGCGGATCCAGGCCGCTTAGCGCTCGTCGACCTCAGGGACGCTAGTCCGCCGCCTTCACTCCGAGACCGACTGGGCAGGCGATGCCGGTCGAGTGATTGGGGCAATATCCCGCCGGGTTCTGCACTAGTTCTTGCCGTGGCTGGCGCGGCCGCGCGTGAGATCGAGTAGGTTGAACGTCTCTCCGTCGGCCGGCGCTAGTTCCAACGAGTCGATCGATGGCCGTCCGTGTGCCGTGACCGTTGGCCGGCCATTGATGTCCGACCCCACCGCCCACACGTCGAGCTCGTTCATGTACCCGGATGCATCCACCAAGAAGGCGACGCCCACGAGGTTCCCGGCGGCGTCCAAGCCGTACCCAGACGGGAGCGAGCCGGAGCCCGACCATGGTGGTGCAGACCGGTCAACCTCAAGCCAGACAGACGGACAACCGCACGCGCAGGACGGTCCGGTCACGGACGCAATGAGCGCCTGTTGACGCAGCTCCTCGCGCCCCTCGAACGGGCGCGACAGCAGTACGTCGAGGATGTTTCGCTCGTCAGGCAGGAGACTGCGTGGCAATGTCGCTACTCGCCTTCACTCCGAGACCGACTGGGCAGGCGATGCCGGTCGAGTGATTGGGGCAATATCCCGCCGGGTTCTTGGCCAGGTATTGCTGGTGGTAGTCCTCGGCAAAGTAGAACGCGGGCGCCTCGTGGATCTCCGTGGTGATCTGGCCGTAGCCGGCCGCCGTCAGCGCCCGCTGGTAGGCGTCGCGCGAGGCCTCGGCCGCCACCTTCTGCTCGTCGGAATAGGCGTAGATCACCGAGCGGTACTGCGTGCCCACGTCGTTGCCCTGGCGCATGCCCTGCGTGGGGTCGTGCTCCTCCCAAAAGACCTTCAGCAACTCGTCGTACGAGATGCGGGCCGGGTCGAAGACAACGCGTACGACCTCGGCGTGGCCGGTCTGGCCGCTGCACACCTCTTCGTAGGTCGGGTTGGGCGTGTAGCCGCCGGCGTAGCCTACGGCCGTCGAGAACACGCCAGGCGCCTGCCAGAACGTCTTCTCCACGCCCCAGAAGCAGCCGGCGGCGAACATGGCCAGCTGCGTTCCTTCCGGGTAGGGCGGCACGATGCGCTCGCCGTTGACGTGGTGGCGCTCGGGCGCCTTGAGTGGATCGCTGCGGCCGGGCAGCGCCTCGGCCGGCGAGGGCATGGTCGACTTTCGACGATTGAGCAGGAACATGGCTGACCTCCGCGCTTGAGTGTAGTCGGGCGCGACGAACGGAGCCCTCGACCATGCCACACTTGGCCGGTGGCGCTCAGCGCCTGCGCGCCGCAGGCTGAGTGGCTCACGCAGAGAGGGGTTGCCGTGAGGCCATCGCACACGCCGCGCCGCTTCGTCCTGCCGCTCACGCTGGCGGCCTGCCTGCTCCTAACCATGAGCTCGCCGGTCGAGGCCGCCCGGCTGAGCAGTTACGCTCGAGCCGGCCACCTGCTGGGCATCGACGTCTCGCACTGGCAGGGCATCCCGCGCTGGAAGTACGCCAAGCCGGCCGGCGTCCGTTTTGTGATCGCCAAGGCAACCGAGGCGCAGGGCTGGGTGGACAGCCAGTTCGCGCGCAACAAGCGCCGCGCCGACGCTCTCGGCATCCCGTTCACCGCCTACCATTTCGCCCGACCCGACAGGACAACTGATGACGCCCTGCGCGAGGCAGACCACTTCGTGCGCACCGCCGGCCTGGCCGGCCGCCACCTGCTACCCGTGCTCGACCTCGAGGTGACTGGCGGGCTGGGCCCCAAGCGCCTGATCGAGTGGACCCGGACGTGGCTGCGGCGCGTGGAGGCGCGCCTTGGCGTCAAGCCGATGATCTACACCTCGCCTTCCTTCTGGCTCGATCACATGAACGACAGCCGCTGGTTCGCCGACAACGGCTACCGCCTGTGGATAGCCCACTGGGGCGCCCGGCAACCAACGGTGCCTGCCTCGAACTGGGGCGGCCGCGGCTGGACCCTGTGGCAGGTCAGCGACTGCGGACAGGTCAGGGGCATCTCTGGCTGCGTCGACGTGGACCTCTACCGCGGCACGCGCCTGGCCGGCCTGAAGATCGTCAACAACCGCTGATCGCCGACCCCTGTCGGGTCAGTCCTCCGGCCGTGGCTTGCCGCGCGGCGGATGAAAGCGGACGACGACCCGCCTGTCCGGGGCGTCCTGGTCGGGCGCTTCGATGTCGAACGTGCCGCCGAAGCTCAGCCGAAGCCCGCGGCGCAGGTCGTGCAGCGTCCGGTTGGTGAGGGCCACGTCGGCCACGCCCTGCGCGAGCTGTTGCAGGTGGGCGTCCGGCCAGAAACGGGCCAGGACATGGATGGCCTCGTAGCCGTCGGCCAGCCACGCGATGCGCATCGATCCGTCCGGCTGCAGGCTCACCGGCCAAGTCTGTCACGCCCGCGTCGAGAGAGCCCGAGTGCGCAGGGGGCGCACGCCGGTCCCGTGCGGCGTGGTACGTATTACGTACTAGGCAGCCGTGCCGGCCACGCTCAGCATGGGCAGCCGGTCGCCTATCACGTCGCGCCGCGAGAGCGGCCCGGCGGCCGTGTTGAAGGGGGAGGGGCTCGATGACCAGCCGCGTGATCTCTGCCGTCCTGCTGCTCGGCGCTGTGGTGCTGGGCCTGGCCGTGCCGGCGCCGACGCGGGCGACCAGCATGCCGGCCGGCTTCGAGGTCTACCACACCTATGCCCAGATGGAGGCGGTGCTGGACGAGACCGTGGCCGACCATCCTGCCATCGCGCGCAAGTTCTCGATCGGCCGCAGCTTCGAAGGGCGCCACATCTGGGCGCTCAAGATCAGCGACAACGTGCACGAGGACGAGGACGAGCCGGAGGTCGTCTTCGATGGGCTGATCCACGCTCGCGAGCGAGCGACGGCCGAGATGAACCTCTTCCTTATCCGCATCCTGACCGACAACTACGGCAGCAACCAGCGCATCACGGACATCGTCGACAGCACCGAGATCTTCATCATCCCCATGCTCAACCCGGATGGCGGGGAGTGGGACATCGCCAGCGGCCAGTTCCGCGAGTGGCGACGCAACCGCCAGACCATTCCCGGCTCGACCAAGCGAGGCGTGGACCTCAACCGCAACTTCGGCTTCAAGTGGGGCTGCTGCGGCGGCTCGAGCGGCACGCCGGGTGCCTGGAACTACCGCGGGCCGGCGCCCTTCTCCTCACCCGAGGCGCGCGCTTACCGCGACTTCGTCAACAGCCGGGTCATCGGTGGCCGGCAGCAGATCAGCGCGGCCATCAGCTGGCACAGCGCCGGCCGGCAGGTGCTCTGGTCCTACGGTTACACCCGCACCAACGTGCCCAAGACGATGTCGGCCGACGATCACGCCGCCTTCGTGGCGCTGGGTCGGGAGATGGCGCGCCTCAACGGCTATCGCCCCATGCAGTCGAGCGACCTGTACGTAACCGACGGCGACCAGGGCGACTGGGCCTACTACAACCACCGCATCTTCTTCTTCGCCTTCGAAATGGCGGCCGGCAAGAACGAGCGTTACTACCCCTCCGCTGCCGAGCTCGATGCCGACTTCACGCGCAACCGGCCGGCCGTGCTGTACCTGCTCGAGCAGGCCGCCTGCCCGCATGCCGCGGCCGGTCTGGGCGCGACCCACTGCGGCCCGCTCAACGACGACTTCGAGACCGGCCGCGGCTGGCAGGTCAACCCCTTCGGCACGGACACCGCGGTGCGCGGCATCTGGGCCCGCGCGGTGCCTGCCCAGACGCGCACGGCGGCGGGCATCAAGCAGCGCGCCAACACGCCCTCCGGCCAGCGCGCGCTGGTCACAGGGCCACAGGCCGGCAAGAAGGCCAACGCCAAGGACGTCGACGGCGGGGTCACCTCGGTCCGCTCGCCGGCCATCAGCCTGGCCGCCGGCAGCGGCCACCGGCTGCGCTTCAGCTACTACCTGGCCCACAACGCGCGCGCCAGCAACGCCGACTTCTTCCGCATCAGCGTGCTCCAGGCGGGCACGCCCACGACCGTCTTCGAGCAGCGCGCCAGCGCGGTCGAGCGCAACGCCGCCTGGGCCAGCCGGACGGTCAACCTCGACGCCTGGGCGGGGCAGACCATCCGGCTGCTGGTCGAGGCGGCCGACAACGGCCCCGACAACCTGCTCGAGGCCGGCCTGGACGACGTGCGCGTCTACCCGGTGGGCGGCACGGCCGGCGG
>DATKBB010000022.1:0-9004 GCA_035514295.1 Candidatus Limnocylindria bacterium
CGCGCCGTGGGCAACCGGCGGATGGAGGCCACGGGCCTCGACGTGGTCGCCGGCTGGGCCATAGACGACGGCCGCGCCGACGAAGCACTGGCCATGCTCCGCCAGGCGCTGCGCATGCATCGCGAGATGAACCTGCCCGAACAGATGCTCGACGGCCTGTCCCGGATGGCCCGAGCGCACGCCGCCGCCGATCGACACGTAATCAGCCTGCGCTTGCTGGCCGCCGCCCTGGCCCTCTACGAGTTAATGGGCCTCAACGTGCCAGGCCACGTGGCACTGCGCAACGAACGGATAGTGCCAACGCTCAGGCGCGTGCTCGATGCCGAGGCGTTCGCGCGCATCTCGGAGGAGGGACGGCAACTGAACCTGGAGCAGGCCGTCGACATGGCGCTGGCGGAGTCGGGATAACCGTCTGCCGGCGAGCGCATGGGCAGCGCGAGTCCGGGGCACGGCAGCGAATCGAAACGGCCCGCCTCCTGGACGGGCCGTTCGATGGTCTGCGAAGGAACGGCGGATCGGGCCGCCACGAAGAAGAAACGGCCCGCCTTTCGGCGGGCCGTTGGAGCTGCGGGTTTGTGCCGAGCCTAGGCCGGTGTCTTGGCCAGGTGGCGCTGCATGGCCGCCTTGCGCGAGAGGTTCACGCGGCCCTGGCGATCGATCTCGAGGACCACGACCATGATCTCGTCGCCGACCGAGACGACATCCTCGACGGTGGGGACATGGTAGTCGGCCAGTTCGCCGATGCGCACCAGGCCCTCCTTGCCGGGCAGGATCTCGACGAAGGCGCCGAAGCCCATGATGCGCGTCACCTTGCCCAGGTAGAGCGAGCCGACCTCGACCTCGCGGGTGAGGCTTTCGATCCAGGTAATGGCCTTCCGGGAGTTGTCCGAGTTGACCGCGGCGATCTCGACCGTGCCGTCGTCCTCGACGTTGATCTCCGTGCCAGTCTCTTCCTGGATCTTGCGGATGGTGGCACCACCCTTGCCGATGATGTCGCGGATCTTTTCGGGGTTGATCTTGATGGTGATGATGCGCGGGGCGTAGGCCGACATCTCCGTTCGGCTTGCCGGCATCACCTCCGTCATGCGCTCGAGAATGAACAGCCGCGAGGCCCTGGCCTTCTCCAGGCCGGCGCGAATGATCTCCTCGTTGATGCCCTTGACCTTGATGTCCATCTGCAGGGCGGTCACGCCCTCGCTCGTGCCGGTGACCTTGAAGTCCATGTCACCGAAGGCGTCTTCCTTGCCCAGGATGTCGGCCAGCACAGCGAAGCGGCCGTCCGGCTCACTGACCAAACCCATCGCCGCGCCGGCCACCGGTGCCTTGATGGGCACACCGGCGTCCATCAGGGCCAGCGTGGAGCCGCAGGTCGAGGCCATCGAGGTCGAGCCATTGGAGGTCACCACTTCCGACACCAGCCGGATTACGTATGGGAACTCTTCCTGATCGGGCAGGACGGGCACCAGCGCCCGCTCGGCCAAAGCGCCGTGACCGATGTCGCGCCGGCTGGGCCCGCGCATGAACTTGTTCTCGCCCACGCTGTAGGGCGGGAAGTTGTAGTGGTGCAGGTAGCGCTTGGACTCCTCGGGGCTGATCGTGTCGATGCGCTGGACGTCGGACGACGGGCCCAGCGTGGCGACCGTCAGGGCCTGCGTCTGGCCGCGCGTGAAGAGCGCCGAGCCGTGCGCCCTGGGCAGCAGCCCGACCTCGACCGAGATCTGGCGGATGGTGTCCGGATCGCGGCCGTCCATGCGGATGCCCTCGTTGAGCACCAGCTCGCGTACGACCTTCTTGTGCAGGAGGCCGGCCAGGTTCTTGGAGAAGCGCGCCGCCTTGCGCGCGTCGTCGATGCCCTTGTCTGCCTCAGCCTGCGTGGCCCCGCTGCGCAGCGAGCGGATGGCCGCGGCGGCGCTCTCGCGGTACACGCTGATGCGCTCGGGCAGGTCCTGCTCGAGGCGGATCAGCAGGTTGGCGGTGGCCTCGGCGTCCGGTAGCGCCCGGTGGTTGGGCTCCACCTCGAGCTCGAAGAACTTGGCCAGCTCGGCCAGCTTCAGGTCGACGTCCGGGTAGGCCTCCTTGGCCAGCACGAGGGTGTCGAGGTAGCGGCCGGCCTCGATGCGCTGGCCGTCTGTCAGGGCACCCTCCAGGAAGCCGATGTCGAAGCCGATGTTGTGACCTACGAGCAAAGCGTCTGCGGCCCAGTCGAGGAAGCGCTGGGCAGCCTCGGCCGGGCTGGGCGCGTCCTTCACGTCCTTGTTGGTGATGCCGTGCAGCTGGCGGCCGACGATGGGCACGCCCGGGTTGACCAGCGTGGACCAGCGGTCCTCGATCTTGCCGTGATTGACGCGCACGGCACCGATCTCGACGATGGCGCCCTGCTTGACGTCGCGGCTGGTCGTCTCGACATCAAACACGACGAACGGACGGTCGCCCTGGGCGGCCTCGACGAACTGCAGGATCGAATCCGCACCGGGCTCCAGGTAGGGCAGGCGCTTGGGCTTGCCCACCTGCTCGCGCAGCTGTTCCTGCAGGTCGCAGATGGCAGCCAGTGCGCGGTGCCCGAACATGATCGCTTCGGCCATCACGTCCTCGGGCAGGATCTTGGCCCCCGCCTCGACCATCATGATCGCGTCGCGCGTCCCGGAGACGACCAGGTCCAGCTCTGATTCCTCCAGCTGGCTGATCGTGGGATTGAGCACCAGCTCACCGTCGATACGGCCCACCCGGACCGCCCCGACAGGGCCCATGAAAGGGATCTCACTGATGGTCAGCGCGGCAGAAGCGGCGATCGTGCCGAGGACGTCAGGATCGTTCTCCTGGTCGGTCGAGAGGACCGTCAGGACGACCTGGATGTCGTCCTTGTAGCCCTCCGGAAAGAGCGGCCGGATGGGCCGGTCGGTCAGTCGGGCGGCCAGGATGGCGCCTTCCGAGGGGCGCGATTCGCGCTTGATGAACCCGCCCGGGATCTTGCCGGCAGCGTACATCCGCTCCTCGAAGTCGATGGTCAGCGGGAAGAAATCGAGGCCCGGCCTGGGATCGGAGCGGTTGGCCGTGCCCAGCAGCATGGTTTCGCCGTAGCGGACGGTGACGGATCCGCCGGCGAGCAGGGCCAGACGGCCTGTCTCGATGGTCAGCGTGCGACCGGCTATCTCGGTGGAAAGGGTGGTGACTGGCATCAATCCTCCATCTCGTGAGGGAGGACGGCCCAACCTACCCGCTCCGTGCCCTGGGCACGGTGTGGGAAGCGTTTCCGGTTGTCGCTTCTGCTGGGCAGGAACGCGTCCCGCCACCGAGCTGCGCTAGCGGCGCAGCCCGAGCCGGCTGATGACGGCGCGATAGCGGGAATTGTCCTTGCGCATCAGGTACGCAAGGAGCCGGCGACGCTGCCCGACGAGCTTGAGGAGGCCGCGGCGCGAGTGGTTGTCCTTGGGAAAGCGGCGTAGATGCTCGGTCAGGCCCTTGATCCGCTCCGTCAGCAGAGCGATCTGGACCTCCGGCGAGCCGGTATCTGTCTCCTTCGTGGCGTACTCGGCCACGACGCTTTCCTTCGCCTCTCGCGTGAGCGGCACCCGTTCCTCCGACGTATCTCTTGTCTGTCTTCTCTATACAGTCAGGCGGGAGTCTAACACGTGTTCGGTTCGATCGGGGCTCCGACGGCGGAGGATGGCACGCGCGCGCGCCGCGTCGCGCTCCATCTGGGCGATCAGGTCGGCGACCGACGAGAAGCGCTTCTCGCCACGCTGGCAGCGCACGAACTCGAGCCGCATGCGCTCTCCGTACAGGTCCTCCGAAATGTCGAAGAGGAAGGCTTCCAGCACGCGCGCCCCGGCGCCGAAGGTGGGCCGCACGCCGAGCGAGGCGACGCCATCGGCGCGCCGCTCCGGCGCCAGCGGGTCTGCCCCGCCCCAGCCGACGCGCACCGCGTAGATGCCATTCGGCGGCAGGCAGACCTCCGCCGCGAAGCCGAAATTGGCCGTGGGGTAGCCCAGCTCCCGTCCACGTCCGTCGCCGTGGACTATCTCGCCGGCCACGGCGTAGGGACGGCCCAGCAGTCGGGCAGCGGCCGCCAGCCGGCCGCCCTCGATGAGCTCGCGGATGCGCGTGCTCGACACCGGCCCGCCGTCCAGCACCAGCTGGGCCGCCTCGATCAGCTCAAAGCCGAGTGGGCGGGACAGCCGGCGGACCTCGGCCAGCGTACCCTCGCGATCGTGGCCGAAGGCCGATTCGGCGGTCATCACCAGCCCAGCCAGGCGACGCCCGTCGGCCAGCCGACGCAGGAACTGCTCCGCCGACTGCGCGGCGAACTGGTGGTCAAAGCGCTGCACCACGCCAAGCTCTACACCGGCCGCTGCCAAGCGCGACAGCCGCTCCTCCGGCGGGCAGATCAGCGGCGGAGCTGCGCCGCGAAGTACGGCCGCCGGATGCGGCTCGAAGGTGATCGCCACCGGCGCCGCCTCGAGCCGCCGCGCGACGGCGATTGTCTCGCGCAGGCAGTGCAGGTGACCGCGGTGAACGCCGTCGAAGATGCCCAGCGTCACGGCCAGGGGCCGGTCGGCGGGCAGCGCGTCCACGCCGTCCACGAGCTGCACGGGCCGCTCAGCCGGCGGAGGTGTGGAAGACCTTCTCGGGATGAAGAAGGCCGCCCTCGGCGCGTGCGATCGCGGCCAGCCGGCCGGCGTCGTCAAAGACGCGCAGCAGCCCCTCGCCGCCGGCCGCTTCAGAGCGCACCGGCTGGCCCTTAACCAGGCCAGCCAGCTCGGCGGGGCTGGCCACCAGCCGCGGGAAAGCGTCCAGACCGGCGTCGGGTGGCAGGAGCAGGCTCTCTGCGTGCCCCGCGACCAGCGCCTCGCGCACCTCCTCCAGGGGATGAGCGGATTCCAGCCGGAACGGGCCGCTGGCGATCCGCGTCAAGGCACCCAGGTAGGCGCCGCAGCCCAACTCCTCGCCCAGGTCGCGGGCCAGTGCGCGGACGTAGGTGCCGGCCGAGCAGCGCAACTCGAGAGTGGCCACCGGGCGCGACGGATCGGCGTCGTCCCAGCCGGTCAGGTCCAGCCGGTGGATGGTCACGCTGCGCGGGCGCAGCTCCGGCTTGCGACCGTGGCGGGCAAGCTCGTATGCCCGCCGGCCGCTGATGCGTACGGCCGAGTAGTCGGGCGGCACCTGCTCGAGCGGACCCGTGAAGTGGGACAGGGCTGCCTCGACCGCTTCACGCGTCGGCGGGGCTGCGTCGCTGGGCGTCAGCTCGCCGTCGAGGTCGTCGGTGGTCGAGCGCGCCCCAAAGCAGACCAGGGCGCGGTACTCCTTCTCATCGGCCAGGTGATATTCCGCCAGCCGGGTGGCCTGGCCCACGAAAACGGGCAGCACGCCCGCCGCGAAGGGATCCAGCGTGCCGCCGTGGCCCACCCGCCGCACACCGCTCAGGCGGCGCACCAGCGCGACGATGTCGTGCGAGGTGGGGCCGGGCTGCTTGGCCACCACCAGCACCCCGCTGAGGCGGCCGTCAGCCGCCACGGGCGCCGTCGTTCAGCAGGCGGCGGCCGACGGCCAGAACCTGTGGGATCGCCTGGGCCAGGGGCAGGAGGACAGTGGCGCCGGCGGCGCGAGCATGGCCGCCACCGCCGAACTCGCCGGTAAGCTCCGTCGCGTCCAGGCCGCCCTCGCGCGTGCGCACGCTCAGCCGTGTCTGCTCGCCGCTCTCCTTGAAGAGGATGATCAGCTCGCCGCTGGCCGACTGGCTGAGCAGGTCGCTCAAACCCTCGGCATCCGCCGGCGCGCTCGCCGTCTCGGCGAAGTCCGACCCGCGCAGGACGGCCCAGACCAGCTTCCCGTCAAGCTCCGACTCCAGCCTGGCCAGCACCAGCCCGAAGAGCTTGAGCTGGGCGTTGGGCTTCGTGCGGTACAGACGCCGGGCGGTCTCGAACAGCGGCGCGCCGGCGGCCACCAGTTCAGCTGCCACGCGCAGCGTGCGGGGCGTGGTGTTGGGGTGCTGGAAGTTGGCCGTGTCGATGACCAGGCCGGCCACGAGATTGGCGGCGATGGCACCCTGGGCCGCGTCGAGCGGCACGCCCAGGCGGGGCAGCAGCAGGCCGACCATCTCGCACGTGGCCGCCGCGCGCGCATCTATCCAATCCACCTCGCCAAAGCCGGTGTTGGAGACGTGATGGTCGATGTTGACGATGGGCACGCGCTCGAACAGCTCGCGGTTGCGCTCGAGGACGGGCCCCACACGTTGCAGGTCGCCGCAGTCACCCACCACGATCAGGTCATAGCCGCGGCCGGGCTCCGGATCCTGCCGGAAACGCTCCATGCCCGGAATGAAGTCGTACATCTGTGGCACCGGGTCCGAGCAGATCGGCGTCGCCCGCCCGCCCAGCTCCTCCACCGCCAGCGCCAGTGCCAGTGCCGAGCCCAGGGCATCCGCCTCGGGGTTCTCGTGGCAGACGGTCAGCACGTCGCGCGCCCCAGAGATGCGCCGGACGACGTCGGCCGGCACCGCCGCGAGGTCTTCCGCGGTGAGCGAGGTGAGCCTCGGGCCGGCCGCTTCGACTGACGTCACGAGCCCGTACCCCGTTCGTCGGCCTCATCCACTCGCGCGCCGCCGACCGGCGGGAGTGGCTCACCGGCGGGCGTGTCTGTCGGTGTGCGGCCCTGCTCGAGCTCGTCGAGGATGCGCATGACGCGTGTGCCGCGCTCCGCGCTGCGGTCCTCCTTCAGGTGCAGCTGCGGGATGCGCTTGAGGCGCAGCCGGCCAAGCTGCCGGCGCACGAAGGGCAGCGCTCCGGCCAGTGCACGCAGCTGCTCCTTCCGGCCGCTGCCCTCCCCCATGAGTGAGACCCACACGTCGGCATGGCGCAGGTCGGGGCTGACCTCCACGTCCGTGATGGTCACGAAGCCGATGCGCGGGTCGTCCACTTCCCGGCGCAGGATCGAGCTGATTTCCTCGCGCAGCAACTCGTCGAGCCGGGCTGTCCTCTGTGTCACGGCTGGCTCAGGCAGACGCGATGCGTGACACCATCTGACGGCTGAAGCACTCGATCACGTCTGCCTCCTGCACGTCGTTGAAGCCGGCCAGGCCGATGCCGCACTCGAAGCCGGTGGCCACCTCGCGCACGTCGTCGCGGAAGCGGCGCAGGGACTCGATGCGGTCTGTCACGACAAGTTTGCCGCCACGGTAGACACGCGCGCCGCCGCGCACGATCCGGCCATCCGTCACGTAGCAGCCGGCAATCACGTTGCGTCCCGAGCGGAAGATCTGACGCACCTCGGCGCGCCCTTCGACGACCTCCACCTCCTCCGGCTCGAGGAGGCCCTTGAGGGCGGCGTCCATCTCGTCGGTCAGCTTGTAGATGATGTCGTACAGCCGGACGTCCACGCCCTCTGCCTCGGCCGTCCGGCGAGCCTGGGGATCGAGCTTGGTGTTGAAGCCCACGACGACAGCCTGCGAGGCGCTGGCCAGCAGGACGTCGTTGTCGCTGATGTCGCCAGTGCCCTCGTGCAGGATGTTGATGCGCACCTCTTCGCTCTGGATCTGCTCCAGCGCGTGGCTGATGGCGCCCAGCGAGCCCTGCACGTCGGCCTTCAGGATGACGCGCAACTCCTTGGTCTGGCCGGCCTGGATCTGACGGTAAAGGTCCTCCAGCGTGGCGCGTCCACCTGTGTCCGGCCGAGCGGCCTGCTGGCGGTCCTCGACCATCGTCCGGGCGGTCTTCTCGTCCGGCACGGCGCGCAGGATGTCGCCCGCGGCAGGCACCTGGGCCAGTCCCAGCACGACGGCGGCCGACGACGGGCCGGCCTTCTTGACCCGCTCGCCGCGGCTGTTCTCCAGGGCACGGACGCGGCCGTAAGTGTCACCTACCACGACGATGTCGCTGACCTTCAGCGTGCCCGTCTGGACCAGCACGGTGGCCACCGGCCCACGGCCCTTGTCGAGCTCTGCCTCGACGACCGTGCCCACGGCCGGTCGCTTGGGATTGGCCTTCAGCTCCTGCACGTCGGCCACGATCAGGATGGTGTCGATCAGGTCCTCGATGCCGGTGCCCTGCTTGGCGCTGACCGGCACGAGGGGCACGTCACCGCCGTACTCCTCGATGATCACGCCGCGCTCGGACAGCTCCGTCTTGACGCGCTCCGGATTGGAGTCCGGCTTGTCGACCTTGTTGAGCGCCACCACGATGGGCACCTTGGCCGCTCGCGCGTGGTCGATCGCCTCCAGCGTCTGGGGCATGACGCCGTCATCGGCTGCTACCACGAGCACGGCGATGTCCGTCACTTTGGCTCCCCGCGCGCGCATGGCCGTGAAGGCTTCGTGGCCGGGCGTGTCCAGGAAGACGACGCGGCGGCCGTCCTTGACCACCTCGCTGGCGCCGATGTGCTGGGTGATGCCGCCGCGCTCGCCGGCCGCCACCTCCGTCGCGCGGATGGCGTCCAACAGGCTGGTCTTGCCGTGGTCTACGTGGCCCATGACCGTCACGATGGGGGCGCGCTCGATCAGCAGGCTGGCGTCCTCATCGGCCTCGAAGAGCACCTCCTTGGCGGCCTCGGCCGTGGGCGCCTCACCATTGCCGCCCTCCTGCTGCTCGGGCAGCCGCGCCTCGGCCACCTCGTAGCCCAGCTCGCCCGTGACCAGGCTGGCCGTGTCACGGTCCAGCGGCTGGTTGATGCTGGCGAAGATGCCGCTCTTGATCAGTTCGCGGATGACGTCGGCCGGGTTGACGCGCAGCAGGTCGGCCAGCTCCTTGACGGTGATCGACGCCGGGATATCGATGGGTCCCTGCGTCTGTGGGTCGATCGTCTGGACGGCGCTGTCACCGCCCTGGTCCTGCCGGCGCTGCGGCTTGCGCGGCCCGCGCATGTTGCGCGTGCCACTTCTACTTCGTGCCATTAGTACCTCCCGCCACGGCCGGCCGCCCTGCCGCTGCGGTCGATCATGACCGTCCCATCCGGCGCGCGGACGATACGCAGCAGGTCGCGCTTCTGGCGCTCCGTACGACAGGCAACACAGGTG
>DATKBB010000023.1:0-12793 GCA_035514295.1 Candidatus Limnocylindria bacterium
CTCAACCATGACCCAGGAGACGCTCGTCGTTCGCGGCGCGCGTGAGCACAACCTCAAGGACATCACCGTCGAGCTGCCGCGTGACCGGTTGATCGTGATCACCGGGCTGTCGGGCAGCGGCAAGTCGAGCCTGGCCTTCGACACGATCTATGCGGAAGGGCAGCGGCGCTACGTCGAGAGCCTGTCCGCCTACGCGCGCCAGTTCCTGGGCCAGATGGAGAAGCCCGACGTCGACCAGATCGACGGCCTCAGCCCTGCGATCAGCATCGACCAGAAGGGGGCCAGCCGGAACCCGCGTTCGACGGTAGGCACGGTGACGGAGATCTACGACCACCTGCGCCTGCTGTTCGCGCGCATCGGGCACCCGCACTGCCCGGTCTGCGGCCGCGAGATCACGCGCCAGAGCGTGCAGCAGATCGTCGATCGCATTTTGACCCTGCCCGAGGGTGCCCGGATCCTGGTCCTGGGGCCGCTCGTGAAGGACCGCAAGACGGAGGGCGAGCGCGTCTTCGAGGCGGCCCGGCGGCAGGGCTTCGTACGTGTCCGCGTCGACGGGGAGCTGCTCGACCTGGACGAGGCGCCCGCGCTGGACAAGTACAAGCGCCACACGATCGAGGTCGTGGTCGACCGACTGGTGGTCCGCCATGCCGACGCAGACGGGAAGCCTTTCGGCCCGGATAACCCCAATCCGGAGCTGGGGCGCTTCGCCGACTCGGTCGAGACGGCGCTCCGACTGGGCGAGGGAGTCATGGTCGTCGCGCCGGCCGACAGCGGGGCGGAGGCGGGGGCCGACGGGCGGGCCACGTTCGACGAGCAGCGTTACAGCGAGCGCTACTCGTGCCCCTTCGACGGAACGACGCTCGACGAGCTCGAGCCACGCAGCTTCAGCTTCAACTCGCCCCACGGCGCCTGTCCGTCATGCACCGGCCTGGGCGTGCGCATGGAGTTTGACCCGGGCCGCGTACTGAACCGCAACATCAGCATCAGCGAGGGGGCGCTGGTGCCCTGGGCGCGCATGCCCATGACCGACTCGTGGTACGGGCGGGTGGTGCAGGGCGTGGCCAAACGGCGCGGCTTCAGCACGGACGTGCCCGTTCGCGAGCTGGCCGAGGAGCACATCGACTACGTGCTCCACTCGCCGCGCGGCGAGAAGGTGCGCATCAGCTACCGCCACGGCAGCCGGACCAACCACTACGACGCGAACTTCGAGGGGATCATCCCCAACCTCGAGCGGCGCTACCGCGAGACCGACTCGGAGTGGGTCAAGTCGGAGCTCGAGAAGTTCATGGTCGCCCGGCCCTGCCCCACGTGCGGCGGCAGCCGCCTCAAGCCCGACGCGCTGGGCGTGACGATCGATGGCCTCAACATCGCGCAGGTCGCTGGGCTGTCGGTCAGCCGGGCGCTGGCGTGGGCGACGGAGCTGCCGGCGAAGGTGTCCGACCGCGAGCGCCAGATCGGCCGACAGGTGCTGAAAGAGATCAATGCGCGGCTGGGCTTCCTGGTTGACGTCGGACTGGACTACCTGACCATCGATCGGACGTCGTCCACGCTATCGGGAGGGGAGGCGCAGAGGATCAGGCTGGCCACCCAGATCGGCTCCTCGCTGATGGGCGTGCTGTACATCCTCGACGAGCCGACGATCGGCCTGCACCAGAAGGACAACGCCAAGCTGATCGCCACGCTCATCCGGCTGCGCGACCTGGGCAACACGCTGATCGTGGTCGAGCACGACGAGGAGACGATTCGGACGGCCGACTGGGTGCTCGACATCGGGCCCGGCGCGGGCGAGCACGGCGGCGAGGTGATTGCCTCCGGACCGCTGGGGGCGGTGCTGGCCGAGCCGCGCTCGATCACCGGCGCCTACCTTCGTGGCGAGCGCGCAGTGCCTGTGCCGGAGGAGCGACGTCGCGGCAGCGGGGCGGCGTTGGTGGTGCGCGGCGCAGCCGAGCACAACCTCAAGGGCATCGACGTGAAGTTTCCGCTGGGCACCATGACGGCCGTGACCGGGGTCTCTGGCAGCGGCAAGAGCACGCTCGTTACCGACATCCTCTACAAGGCGCTGGCACGCGAACTCAACGGGGCGCGGCTCGACCCCGGGGAGCATCGGGCGTTGGAGGGCCTGGAGCTGGCCGGCGCTGGGGAAGGCGGCAACCGCGGCAACGGGCGGGGCCGGCGCAAGGGAGTCGTGGACAAGGTCATCGAGATCGACCAGAGCCCGATCGGGCGCACGCCGCGCTCGAATCCAGCGACGTACGTCGGCCTGTTCACGCCCATCCGCGAGCTGTTCGCCGGCGTGCCGGACGCGCGCATGCGCGGCTACGGCCCGGGGCGTTTCTCGTTCAACGTCAAGGGCGGGCGCTGCGAGAACTGCAAGGGCGACGGGATCATCAAGATCGAGATGCAGTTCCTGCCCGACGTCTACGTGCCCTGCGAGGTCTGCGGCGGCGCGCGCTACAACCGCGAGGCGCTGGAGATTCACTACAAGGGCCGCTCGATCGCCGACGTGCTGGACATGACCATCGAGGAGGCACACGACTTCTTCAGCGCCGTGCCCCAACTGCGCAACAAGCTGAGCACGCTGGTCGACGTGGGCCTGGGCTACATGCGCCTGGGCCAGCCGGCGACCACGCTGAGCGGCGGCGAGGCGCAGCGCGTCAAGCTGGCCACCGAGCTCTCGCGCAAGGCCACCGGCAAGACCGTCTACATCCTCGATGAGCCAACGACGGGCCTGCACTTCGCCGACGTCGAAAAGCTGCTGCAGGTGCTCCACCGGCTGGTCGATTCCGGCAACACGGTCATCGTCATCGAGCACAACCTGGACGTGATCAAGACGGCGGACTGGATCGTGGACCTGGGGCCCGAAGGAGGGGAGCGCGGGGGCGAGGTGGTCGTGGCCGGCACGCCCGAGAAGGTTGCCGCCACGCGGGGCTCGGCCACCGGCCAATACCTCGCGCGGATCCTGCGTGGCGAGCCGCTCATCCCGCTGAGCGACGTCACCTTCGCCGAGGAGGCCGGACGGGCCGGCCCCGGCGGCAACGGGCGCGGGGACGGAAGCAGCCGCCGCCGGGCGGTCAAGGTCAAGGTCGAGCGTACCGCCAGCGCGGCCCGTTAGCGTCGTGGCGGCCACGGAGCGCGGCCCGGACTGACGATCGCGCTAGGGGCGTGGCACTGACAGCCGTCCTACACTGTCGGCGTGCCTGACATCGAGTACGCCTTCCTGGCCGACGCCGCCGAGGCACGGCCCGGACAGAAGTTCGCCGTCATCGGCGGCGGCGTGTCCCGCCTGGGCGGCCCGCAGTTCCCGCTGCGCCACCCGCACCTGGCGCTGGTCTGCGGCCTGCTCGTCACCGCGCCCGAGCTGGGCGCCGAGCATGACCTCCAGTTCGTCCTGCTCACGCCGGACGGCAAGCGCCTCTCCAACGCGACGGCCAAGATCATGGCCAATGGTCCGGCCGACGGCCGCGACAGTGTGCTGACCTTCAGCCTGGACCTGTGGAATCTGAGCTTCCCATCGCCCGGCGACTACTCCATCCGCATCCTGGTCGACGGCTCGGAGCGCAAGCGCCTCCCGCTGGTCGTCGAGCAACGTGAGCCGCCGGCCGGCGCCCAGCGCCGACAGGAGCCGCCCCAGCAGCCGCCCTTCCCGCCGCCCACCGGCCAGGCCTGAGGATCGCGCGAAATGACCAGTCCGTCACGCGACGACGCCTGGGCGCTGCTCTGTGAGTGGACCGAGTCGGAGGCTCTGCGCAAGCACGGACTGGCCGTCGAGGGGGCGGTGGCCTGGTACGGTCGGAACCACTTTCGGGTGAGTGACCAGCAGCTAGAGATGTGGCGGGCCGCTGGGCTGTTGCACGACTTCGATTACGAGCGCTTCCCGGAGACGCACCCCGTGCAGGGCGCGGAGGAGCTGCGCCGACGCGGCTATCCAGAGGAGGTGGTCGAGGCGGTGCTGGGCCATGGCGACCACACCGGCGTGCCGCGCACCAGCGACCTGGCCAAGGCGGTCTACGCCTGCGACGAGATGAGCGGCTTCGTCATCGCCGTGGCCTACGTCCGACCGAACCGCAGCCTGGACGAGGTCGACGTCCGGGCGGTGACCAAGAAGATGAAGGACAAGGGCTTCGCCCGGCAGGTGCCGCGCGACCAACTGACCAAGGGCGCGGAGGAGATAGGAGTGCCATTCGAGGACCACGTGGCCAACGTCGTCGAGGGCCTTAAGAGCGTTCGCAGGGAGCTGGGGCTGTGAGCCGCGCGAGCGAGCCGGGCGTCCCGGCAGAGGCGCGCGTGGAGATCGTCGACCCGGTCCGCACGGTGCGCCTGCAACGGCGGGTCGACGCGCCGCCCTACCGGGTCTACCGCGCCTGGTCGTCGCCCGACGCCCTGCAGGAGTGGTTCCCTGAGTCGGTCGAGGGCTCGCTGACGCCTGGCACGCGCAGCACGCTCGTCTTCCCAGACCAGCGCGTGTGGTGGGACGTCACGGAGGCGGAGCCCTACAGCCGCTTTCGTTTCAACTGGCCCTGGCTGCCCGACGACGAGTTGGTCACCGGCGTGACCGTCACGATCACGCCGCGCGGCTACGGCAGCCTCGTCACGCTGGAGGACGGTCCGTTCGACCTCACCCGCCCGCGCGTACTGGAGGCCTACGCAGAGTGCCTCCAGGGCTGGGGTGAGGCACTGGCTCACCTGCGCGCCGTGGTCGACTTTTCGGTGGACCTGCGCCGCTACCGCTAATCGTCCCCAGGGCGATGCGCTGAGGTCGCTGTCACGCCGCTGCAATAGCGGCTCATGAGTCCGTCATCGGGCGATATCCAGTCGCGGGCGAGCATGGCAGCTCACAGGAGGAGCCCGCCGCCCGATGCCCAACGAGCTGCCCATCGACCTGTTGCACTGGTCGGCTGCGCTGCTACCGATCATCGTGCTGCTGGTGCTGCTGGCCGGCCTGCGCTGGAAGGCCCCAGAGGCCGGTCCCGTGGGCATGTTCCTGGCCGCCGGCGTCGCGTTGCTCCTCTTCCAGGCGCCGATCGAGATGCTCGCCGTGGCCGCCGGCAAGGGCGTGTGGGATGCCATCTTCATCCTCTACGTCGTCTGGCCGGCACTGCTGCTCTACAAGGTGGCCGACCAGGCCGGCGCCTTCGAGGCGCTGCGCGTGGGCATCAGCCGCTTCAGCAAGAGCGACCTGTTCCTGGTGCTGGCCTTTGGCTGGGTCTTCGCCTCGTTCCTGCAGGGCATCGCCGGCTTCGGCGTACCGATCGCGGTCGTCGCGCCGCTGCTCGTGGGCCTCGGCGTGAAGCCGCTCTATGCGGTGATCATTCCGCTCATCGGGCACGTCTGGGCGAACATGTTCGGCACGCTGGCCGTCGGCTGGCTGGCCACGCTCCAGGTCGTCGACCTTGCGAACCCGACCGAGACTGCCCTCCAGACGGCGCTCATGCTGATCGTGCCCAACGCGCTGGCCGGCTGCGTCATCGCCTGGCTCTTCGGGCGAATGAAAGCCGTGATCCACGCCCTGCCCCTGATCGGCGTCATCGTGCTCATCCATGGCGGCGTGCAGGCGGTGCTGGTGTTGGTCAACCCGGTGCTGTCCGCCTTCCTGGCTTCGGCAGTGGCGCTCGCGGCGCTCTACCCGCTCTCGCGCTGGGATCGCTACGGCGAGCGTGCCGACCACATCGAGCACCGCCACGTGATGGCCAGCCAGGAGCGCAAGAAGGACGAGGGTCCGGAGCCGACGATGGGGCTGGGTATGGCCCTCATGCCCTATGCCGTGCTGACCGTCGTAACGCTCCTCATCTTCGTGCCGGCACCGGTCGAGGAGTTCCTCGAGCAGTTCGAGATCGGGCCGTCATTCCCGGCCGTCGAGGGCGGCTTCGGGCAGGAGGTCGAGGCTGAAGAGCCGTTCTCGCCCTTCGCGCCACTGGCCCATCCGGGTACGCCGCTGCTCATCGCGGCCGCCGTCGCCTTCGTCGTCTACCGGATGCGCGGCTTCTATGCCGCCTGGGCCAAGCGCCACCCGGGAACTCAGCCCGGTCTGCGCGGCATCCTCAGCGGCGTTCTCGAGAACGCGTTGCCCGCCTCGGTCGCGGTGCTGGCCTTCCTCGTTATGAGCAACCTGATGAGCGACTCTGGCCAGACCGACGTGTTGGCCGTTGGCATCTCGGAGGTCGCGCCGGCGCCGGTCTACGCCTTCTTCGCCAACTTCATCGGCATCGTGGGTGCGTTCATGACCTCGAGTAACACGGCCTCCAACATCCTCTTCGCGCCGCTGCAGCAGGAAGCCGCCGGGGCGTTGGAGATCCAGGAGGCCACGATCATCGCTGCCCAGAGCACGGGCGGCGCGATCGGCAACGCCATCGCGCCGGCCAATGTCGTGCTGGGGACCGGCACAGCCGGCATCGTGGGTAAGGAAGGCGACGTGCTGCGTATCACACTGCCCTACGCCGGCGCGGCGGCAATCCTGGTCGGCGCGATCACTCTGCTGCTGATGAACATCGAACTGGTGCCCTAGAGATGAACCTGTTGAAACCTTCCGTTCTGCAGGCAATGGCCTTCGTGCTGTTCCTGCTGGCCCTGCCGCTGCTCAGCTTCGGGACGCTCCAGGATCAGCAGCTGCTCTGGTACACGGGACTGGCCATGGTGGTCGTCGCCGGGGTGTTGCCGCCGCTGGCCCGCTTCGTGGGCCCGGACGAGACCGCCGACGCAACCGACGACGGGACCGACGACAAGGCCGACGACGCTCACGACAAGGCGGAGGACGACAACGACGACGACAAGGCCGAGCGCGACAACGACGATCGAAGCGGCCGCGACGACCCGCGCGAACCCAGCGCCGGCCCGGTGGGCCCGCCTGGCGCGAGTCTCGGCCGTGAGCCGCGGCGCGCGCGCGTCGAGGAGCAGCGCGAGCTCGCCAGGCGCGAGCACGACGAGGAGGAAAGGTCATGATCCACGCCAACGGACCGCGTACCGGCCGACCGCCTACCCGTGCCCCGCTCGGCATGGTTTCAAGTTCCCACTACCTGGCCACCGCGAGCGGCCTGCGCATGCTGCAGCGCGGCGGCAGCGCAGTCGACGCGATCATCGCCACCAATGCCGTGCTGTGCGTCGCCTATCCGCACATGGCCGGTCTCGGCGGCGACGGCTTCTGGCTGATCCACGACCCGCGCGACAAGCAGGTCCGTGCGCTGGATGCGAGCGGCCCGGCCGGCGCGCGCGCGACACGCAGCTGGTACAGCGAGCGCGTCGACGGCGATGAGCTGCCGGCGCGGGGCGGGCTTGCGGCGCTGACCGTGCCCGGTGCAGTTGACGGCTGGCGCGAGGCTCATGAGGCGTACGGGAAGCTGAGCTGGCGGGAGCTCTTCGACGACGCCGTCCGCTACGCCGCGCAGGGCCTACCGGTCAGCCGCTCACTGGCCGACTGGCTGGCCAAGGATGTGCCCGTGCTGAGCGAGGACGAGGATGCCGCTGCCGTTCTTCTCGACAATGGGCGCGCGCGACGCGACGGCGAGCGCCTCGTGCAGCGCGACCTGGGGCGCTCGCTCGAGATGGTCGCGCGCGACGGCGCGCGGGCCGGCTTTTACGAGGGCGACCTGGGCGCCCGCGTCTGCGCGGCCCTCGCCGCCAAGGGCTCGCCGCTCGAGGCGCAGGATCTGGCCGGCTACCGCGCCGAGTGGGTCGAGCCCATCGAGACGACCTACCGCGACCACCGTGTGCTGGAGTTCCCGCCCGCGACGCAGGGCTTCGCCGCGCTGCAGGTGCTCAACCTCATCGAGGACTACGACATCGCCGGCTGGGGCGACGGCAGCGCCGACTACTACCACCACATGGCCGAGGCCGTGAAGGTCGCTTTCGCCGACCGAGACGCCTGGCTGACGGATCCGCGCTTCGTCGACATCCCGCTCGACAGGCTGATCAGCAAGGACTACGCCAGGGAACGGCGCGAGATGATCGACGCCGAGCGGGCACTCGACATGGAGGACGTCGAACCGGGCGTCGAGTGGGATACCGATCGGCGGCGCGAGGCGGCCGGCGCCGGCGCCGGCCGCGGCGCCCGTCGACGGTCGCCCGACGGCGACACCGTCTACTTCTGCGCGGTGGATGCCGACGGCCTGGTCGTGTCGGCGATCCAGTCGGTCTATCACGACTTCGGCGCCGGGGTGATCGCCGGAGACACGGGGATCATTCCGCAGAATCGGGGGTCGTTCTTCTCGCTCGACGCCGACCATCCAAACCGCCTCGAGCCGGGCAAGCGCACCTTCCACACGATAATTCCGGCGATGCTGCTCGATGGCGACGAGCCGCGGATGGCCTTTGGCTCGATGGGTGGCGAGGGCCAGCCGCAGACGCATGCCGCGCTGCTCACCCGCGTGCTTGACTTCGGTTACGACGTTCAGCAGGCAATCGAGGCGCCGCGCTGGCTGATGGGCCGGACGTGGGGCGTCGAATCGCGCGACCTGTCGATCGAGGGTCGTGTCCCAGACAACGTGCTGCGCGAGCTGGAGCTGCGCGGTCAGCCGGTGAAAGTGCTAGCCGACTGGGACGACAACATGGGTCACGCGGCCGCGATAAGGCTCGACCGCGACAGCGGTTTCCTCGAAGGCGGCGCCGACCCACGCGGCGACGGCGCAGCCGCTGGCTACTGACCGGCGGACGGCGATGAGGGGCACTGGACGCCGGCGTGCCTGAGCTGCCCGTCGAGCCGCTCAACTGGGCGCTGGCGCTGCTGCCCCTCGTCGTCCTGCTGATCCTGCTCGCCGGCCTGCACTGGAAGGCACCCGAAGCTGGCCCCATCGGCCTGTTCATCGCGGCCGGCGTCGCGATCATCGCCTTCGAGACGCCGTTGGAAGTGCTGGCCGTGGCCTCCGGCAAGGGCGTGTGGGACGCGATCTTCATCCTCTACGTCATCTGGCCGGCGCTCTTGCTGTATCGCGTCGTCGATCGCGCCGGAGCCTTCGAGGCCCTGCATGCGGGTATCGAGCGATTCAGCCGTAACGAGCTGTTCCTGGTGCTTGCCTTCGGCTGGGTGTTCGTCTCGTTCCTGCAGGGCATCACCGGCTTCGGCGTCCCCATCGCCGTCGTCGCGCCGCTGCTCATCGGGCTGGGGGTGCGCCCGCTCTACGCGGTGGTCATCCCGCTAATCGGCCATGCCTGGGCCAACCTCTTCGGCACGCTGGCCGTGGCCTGGCTGGCGACCGAGCGCGTCGTCAGTCTTGAGGACCAGACTGCGACGCTGATCCAATCGGGCTTGCTGCTGTGGATTCCCAACCTGCTGGCCGGGCTGGCCATCTGCTGGCTCTTCGGGCGGATGAAGGGCGTCGCCGCCGGGCTGCCGCTGGTGCTGATCGTCAGCGCGCTCCATGGCGGGGTCCAACTGGGCATGGTCCTGATCAGCCCCGTCCTGGCGGGCTTCACCGCCGGCGCCGTCGCCCTGATCGCGCTGTACCCGCTGTCACGCTGGCAGCGCTACAGCGAGCCTAATGAGGAGATCTCCCAGCGTCCGGTGATGGACGAGAAGCGCTTCGCCGAGGAGGAGGCGCCGGAGCCCGTGATGGGCCTGGGTATGGCACTCATGCCCTATCTAGTGCTCACCGCGCTGACGGTCGGAGCGCTGATCTACCCGCCGGTAGAGGAAGCGCTGGCACAGTTCCAGATTGGACCCTCGTTCCCCGCCGTCGAGGCCGGCTTCGGCCAGGAGGTCGAGGCGGAGGAGCCCTACTCACCCTTCGCGCCACTGACCCACCCCGGCACGTTCCTGCTCGTCGCGGCAGGCGTGGCCTGGCTGATCTACCGGCTGCGCGGCGCCTACCGCCGGTGGGCTGAGGTGGCCGAGCCGACACCTGTACTGCGCGGCGTGGTGGGAGACGGGCTGCCGGCGTCGGTCGCCGTGGCGGCCTTCCTGGTGATGAGCGTGATCATGGACGACTCGGGCCAGACCGATGTCTTGGCGCTGGGCATCGCCGAGGTGGCGCCGCCAATCGTCTTCGCCTTCCTGGCCGGCGCGATCGGCATGGTCGGCTCGTTCATGACCTCCAGCAACACAGCCTCCAACATCCTGTTCGCGCCGCTGCAGGACCAGGCTGCGGGGGCTCTCGAGCTCAACCAGTCAACCGTCATCTCCGCTCAGAATGCCGGAGGGGCCCTGGGCAACTCCGTCTCACCGGCCAATGTCGTGCTGGGCACCGGCACCGCCGGCATCGTTGGGCAGGAAGGCAGGATTCTGCGCATGGTCCTGCCCTGGGCGGGCATTGCCCTCGTATTCCTGGGCGCCGCCACGGTCGCCCTTCAGCTGTTCTGGCCCGAGTAGCGCGGCGCTACGGCAGCGGCTCGGTCGCTGGCCGGGCTACCGGCGGGTGGGACTCAGGTCGCATTGACGGCGCGTCTTCTGCCACGCACGCTAGCCGCTCGATGACAGCACTTCTCCGCTCCATCGCTCTGTCGCTCTGCCTGGCCCTCGTGCTTGGGGCCGTGGGTGGGGTTGGTGCTGCTCGGGGTTCGACGGCCGAGATCGCCTTCACCAGTCCGCCGGCCGAGCCCGCCTACCACGTCGTCGGTCAGCCCTTCACGCTCAGCTGGCAGGAGAACGTCGAGTCCACGACCCGCAGCCTGCAGCAGGAGGAGGCCGCCCTCGACATCGACGGGGGCTGTGCCGGCGCCGCCTGGCAGGCGGTCCTGGCCAGCGAGCCGCAAGCGACAAGCGTGGAGCTCGAGCTTACCGTGAACCGCTGCTACCGCTGGACCGTCACGCTGACCGCCGGCGAGACAACCTACAGCGCGACGAGCCCCAGCCTGCGCACGCTAAAGGTCTGGACCGGCAAGCTGAACCTGTACCGCAAGGGCGTCTTCAGCTCGCAGCACAAGTGGGACTGGTGCGTGGCGGCCAGCGTCCAGATGATGCTCAACATCATCAAGGGCACGAGCGATCGCTCGCGCTCGAACCAGAAGAAGTACTACCTCTACGCGCGCGCCAACGACCTGACGCCCGACCGCATCCCGGGCGCCGATCCGCGGGGTTGGGCCTTGGCCCTGAGCCGGTACGGCGGCGGGACGTACCAGGATGTCAACTCACCCAGCTTTCGAACGGCCATGCGCCGAGCCGCCAAGCGCATGCGCCTGACCGGCCGGCCGGTGGGCATCCTGGCCCGCGCCGGCGACCACGCCATGGTGCTCAACGGCTTCGAGGCCACCGCCGATCCGGCAACGACGGACGACTATGAGGTGACCGCGGTCCGCGTCATGGGCTCGCTCTGGCCGGACTACCCAAAGTACGATCCCCCGCCCAACACGCGCTACACCGCCGCGACCTTCAAGCGCAGGTTCTTCTCGCGCTACGACAACCCCTTCGGCTCTGCCAGGTGGAGCGTGTGGGAGGGCTACTTCGTCACGATCAACCCCTGATGGTAGGCGGTCGGTTGTGGTCGGCGGCGGCCATGCCCTGGGGCGAGAATGCCCCGAGCTCTGCGCAGCTGAAGGCCTCGCGCATGAACACGGATGGTGCGAAGGGGTCGTAGACGAGCAGCAGCGAGCGGCGGGCACGGGTCCAGGCGACGTAAGCCAGCCTGCGCTCCTCCTCCAGCGCGCGGGTCGGATCTTCGGCCTCCTCCAGCGTGCGGCGGGACGGGAAGACGCCCTCGTCCATGCCGATGACCGCCACGTGGTCGAACTCGAGACCCTTGGTGCCGTGAGCGGTGGCCAGCACAAGCTCGGCGTCGTCCCGGCGAAGCTCCGCCCGACGTCGACGGCCGTGCTCGATGGCAGCTCGCAGCTCAGCCGGCGTGAGGTAGGGCACGGACCAGGCCACCAGCGCCCGGCCGATCGCACTCCCGCCGGCCCTGCCGGCCAGAACGGCCGGCGGCGGCAGTGCGGATTGGTCAGTCGGGAGGGCGTCCAGCAGCTCGTCCAGCAGCCCATCCACGTTGGCGTCGTCGAGCAGCAGCCCGTCTTCTGCGGCGCGGTAGGGGACGCCCGCTTCCAGCGCGACAGCGGCGAAGGGCGCGAGCTCCGCGTTCGTCCGGGCCAGTACCGCATGGACTCCGGGCGCGTGCCCGACCCAGTCGCGCAGCAGGCGGCGGGCACGGGCGAGGTCGTCGCCGCTGTCCGGGGCCAGCAGCAACTCGCCGGCCGCCGCCGGGCCGGCCCGGATGACCTTGGCGAAGCGCTCACGGTTGCCCTCGATCAGGCGCACGGCGCGCTCCACGACCTGCCGTGGACAGCGATAGTTCGTGACCAGGTCGATGCGGCGCAGGCCGGGCAGCCGGGCGGCCAGGTCGAGCACCCGGCGCACGTCCGTCAAGCGTCGGGTTTACCGTAGGCTTCGCCTGGGCTGACCGGCTCCCATCATCGCCCCGTCGAGTCAGCCCTCGCGGGGGCGACCCTATCTAGGAGGGCGCGATGCGCACCACTAGCAACGGCATCCCGGTCGAGGAAGCGTGGAAGGCCGGAAGAGACGAGCCACCGGCCAAGGTGAGCCGGGAGATACTGGAGGATCGCTACGAAGGCCTGATCTACGTCGGCGTCGATAACAGCAAGCTGCAGGAGCGGCTTTTCAGGGTCATTGGCGACATCCTCGTAGGACTGACGCACACGATCCATGACCAGGAGAATGGGTTGTGGGCAGGGCGCGACCTGGAGTCGGACTTGAACCAAGCCATCAGAGAAGCAGCCATCCGCCTCGTGGATGAGGCTGGAGCGGCCCGATGACCGCGCCGACCGAGCAGGAAATCCGACTGGTAATCGAGGGCCAGTGGGCGGCGCCGGCCGATCCGGACCGTCTCGCCGATGCAGCCGAAGCGCTGGACAAACTCAT
>DATKBB010000024.1:0-14085 GCA_035514295.1 Candidatus Limnocylindria bacterium
CGCGCCCAGCACGGTCAACCGCCGCTCCGGCGGCTCAGCGGGGGCCTGCTCGTCCAATCCGGGAATGACGCGAAGGCTGCTGGAGCGGAGAGTCAGGCGCGTCTCCGCTTCAGCCGGGGCGAAGGCTCTGTCGAGGGTTGATCTGACCCGCGGCTCGACGTCGACCAGTTCCGCGAGCGTGGCGCTGAAGCGGACGGAAACGCCGCGCTCGTGGGCTGGCGCCTCGGCCAGTGCCCGGCGCAGCCCGCCGATCTCCACCGTCTCGGCGTACAACGCCCCAGCGGCAAGCAGCGTGGTGGCGCTCACGATCAGCAACCACAACGCGAGCAGGAACGGCCAGTCGCTGCGCAGGCGACCCAGCACGAGCCGCCACAGGCCCAGCCAGCGGATCACGGCGCGCGGCCCCTCCTCTCGACGATGCGCGACATCCGACTCTTGGTGTTCCCCTCGACGGACGGGCCAGCCTCCCGGTTCCGCGTAAGATTGACGGGTAATGTTCGATCAGTACAGTGACTTCAAGCGCCAGCTGCCCGACCGTGACCCGGACGAGACTCGCGACTGGGTCGACTCGCTCGACTCGCTCGTCCAGACCGCCGGACGGACACGCGCCCAGTTCATCCTCTATCGCACCCTCAAGCGAGCCCGCCAGCTGAATCTGGGCCTGCCGCCGCTGACCCAGACGCGCTACATCAACACCATCTCGCCCGAGCAGGAGCCGGGCTTCCCGGGCGACGAGCAGATCGAGCTGCGCATCCGGCGCATGATCCGCTGGAACGCCGTGGCGATGGTCCTGCGCGGCAACTCGAAGGCGCCCGGCATCGGCGGCCACCTGGCCAGCTACGCCTCCGCGGCGACGCTCTACGAGGTGGGCTTCAACCACTTCTTCCGGGGCAAGGACGCCGAGGGCATGGGCGACCAGGTCTACTTCCAGGGCCACGCCGCGCCGGGCATCTACGCTCGCGCCTTCCTCGAGGGCCGCCTGTCGGAGAGCCGGCTCGACAACTTCCGCCAGGAGGTCGTGCCCGGGCAGGGCCTGAGCTCCTATCCCCACCCACGCCTGATGCCCGATTTCTGGGAGTTCCCCACCGTCTCGATGGGCCTCGGGCCGCTGGCTGCCGTTTACCAGGCGCGCTTCAATCGCTACCTGCGCGACAGGCGCATCAAGGACACCGACGACAGCCACGTCTGGTGCTTCCTGGGTGACGGCGAGACGGACGAGCCGGAGGCCATGGGCTCCATCTCGATCGCTGCTCGCGAAGGGCTGGACAACCTCACCTTCGTCGTGAATTGCAACCTACAACGCCTCGACGGGCCTGTACGCGGCAACGGCAAGATCATCCAGGAGCTGGAGTCGGTTTTCCGCGGCGCCGGCTGGAACGTGATCAAGGTTATCTGGGCGCGCGAGTGGGACGAGTTGCTTGCCCGCGACGTGGACGGCGTGCTGGTGGACAAGATGAACGAGACACTCGACGGAGAGTCGCAGAAGTACTCGGTCGAGTCGGGCGCCTACGTGCGGGAGCACTTCTTCGGGCCGGATCCCCGACTGAAGGACCTCGTTGCCCACCTGTCGGACGACGATCTGAAGCACCTCCGCCGCGGTGGCCACGACTACCGCAAGGTGTACGCCGCCTACGACGCCGCACTGAAGACGAAGGATCGGCCCACGGCCATCCTGGCCAAGACCGTCAAGGGCTGGGCGCTGGGCACCGGCGTGGAGGGGCGGAACATCACCCACCAGGCCAAGAAGATGACCGCGGAAGAGCTGAAGATCTTCCGCGATCGCCTGCAGCTGGATATCCCGGACGCCAAGTTGAAGGAAGCGCCCTACTTCCACCCCGGCCCGGAGTCGGCCGAGATGCAGTACCTGATGGAGCGCCGCGCGGCGCTGGGCGGGCCGCTGCCCAGGCGCGTGGTCGTGACCAAGACGCTCGAGCTGCCGGGTGACACCGTCTACGGCGAGTTCATGGCCGGCTCGGGCAAGCAGGAAGCGTCGACCACGATGGTCTTCGCCAAGCTGCTGCGCAACCTCCTGCGCGACAAGGGGCTGGGCCGGCGGGTCGTGCCGATCATCCCGGACGAGGCGCGCACCTTCGGCATGGACCCGCTCTTCAAGGAGGTGGGCATCTACTCCGCCCTGGGCCAGCTGTACGACCCGGTCGACTCCAACCTGGTGCTCTCCTACCGCGAGGCGAAGGACGGCCAGGTGCTGGAGGAGGGCATCACCGAGGCCGGCTCGGCGGCCTCCTTCCAGGCCGCTGGCACGAGCTATGCCACGCACGCCGAGCCCATGATCCCCTTCTACATCTTCTACTCGATGTTCGGCTTCCAGCGCACGGGCGACATGTTCTGGCAGTTCGGCGATGCGCGCGGTCGCGGGTTCCTGCTGGGTGCCACTGCCGGCCGCACGACGCTCAACGGGGAGGGGCTGCAGCACGAAGACGGCCATAGCCTGCTGCTTGCTTCGACTATCCCGGTGATCCGCGCCTACGATCCGGCCTTTGCCTACGAGGTGGCGGTGATCGTGCGCGACGGCATCCAGCGCATGTACGGCGAGAAGCCCGAAGACGTTTTCTACTACCTGACGCTGTACAACGAGAACTACGCCATGCCGCCGCGGCCGGAGGGCATCAGCGACGAGGACATCCTGCGCGGGCTGTACCGCTTCAGCGAGGCGCCCAAGGTCAAGGGCGGCAACGGCCGCGCGCCACTGCGCGCCACGCTGCTGGGCGGAGGCTCGATCATGCTGCAGGCGCTGCGCGCGCAGGAGCTGCTGGCCGACAAGTTCGGCGTGGCGGCGGAGGTCTGGAGCGCGCCGTCGTACCAGCTGCTGCGCAACGAGGCGCTGGAGGCCGATCGCTACAACCGCCTGCATCCGGACGAGGCGCCGCGCGCCCCGCTGGTCACCGAGCTGCTGCGCGAGCCGGCCGAGCAGGGCCCCATCATCGCCGTCAGCGACTACCTGACCGCCTGGCCCGACCTGGTGGCGCGCTGGATCCCCGGCGGCTGGTGGCGCTCGCTGGGCACGGACGGCTTCGGGCGCAGCGACACGCGCGAGGCCCTGCGCCGCTTCTTCGAGATCGACGCCGAGCACGTCGCGGCGGCCGCGCTGGCCGAGCTGGCCCGCTGCGGGCGGATCGACGGGCGACAGGCCGAGAAGGCCATCGGCGAGCTGGGCCTGGATCCGCAGGCGCCCTTCTCGCTGCGCAGCTGAACCTGCGCCGCCTGGCGCTGGCCCTGGCGGCGGCGCTGATCGTCCTCGCGGCCGCGCTCGCGACGGGCGCGCTCGACGGTCTGCTGCCGGAGCGGCCGCTGTGTGCCGTGGGCGGCAGCGTCACCGACTGCGCCCGAGCGACCGGCGTCGTGCTGACCGTCGAGGGGTCCAGCCTGGCCGAAGTGAACGGGTTCAGCCTGCGCACGTCAGCCGGCGAGGTGCTCGACTTCGCGGTGGAACGCTTGGAGCTCGCGGGCGGCGGCAAGCCGGGGCCACACCTGCGCGAGCACCGCCTGGACGGGCAGCTCATCGAAGTTGAGTACAAGGTCGACGCGGGCCGGCTGGTCGCGCTGCGCTATCGCGACGCGGACTAACGCACCGAGCCCACCAGGCGGCACCACGCCGAAGCCAGCCCCGTCGGCGGGGGTGGTCCTCCCATCCACCGAGTCGGCTCGGAAGCGTGCTCTGAGTCGCCCACGACGGCGGAGCCCGGCCGTCGCCCGGCGACTCACAGGTGGTCTCCGAGTCGACTCGGAAGGAGGTCGCAGCAACCCGGCGGTGGAGCCCGCCGAAAGCGCGTGCGAGCGGAGCACGCCGGCCGACCCGACTCACAGCTGCTCTCCGAGCCGACTCGCAGGAGTTGAGTGCCACCCCGCCGACTTCATCAGAGGTGAGCGCAGACGGTCTGGCGGCAATTGGGGCACGATTGCCGGCGTGTCCCCGCGACGGATCCTCGCCCTGGCCATTGCCCTCGCCCTGCTGACCGCCTGCGCCAGCAGCGGCCAGCGGACACCCGGCCCGACCACCGGCGGCCAGCCCGGCGGGCCGGCCACCTCCAGCCCCACGCCCGGCAGCCTGCCCACGGCCGGGCCCACGGCCCCGGGCGACAGTCCGGCTGGCGGCACGCCACCCGGCTCCCCGGGCACGCCTGCCACACCCGACGCCCCTGGCTCGCCTGACACGCCCGCCGCCAGCCCGTTCGATCCGGCGGCGGTGTCGCTGGCCTTCGAGCCCTTTGCCTCGGGCATGGGCGCGCTCACCTACCTGACCCATGCCGGCGACGGCAGCGGCCTGCTCTACGCGGTCGAGCAGGCCGGCGTGGTACGGGTCTTGGAGCGTGACGGCTCGCTGCGCTCCCAGCCGCTGCTCGACCTCACCGATCGCGTGCGCGCCGGCGGCGAGCAGGGCCTGCTGGGGCTCGCCTTCCACCCGGCCTATGCCGACAACGGGCGGCTCTTCGTGAACTACACCGACCACAACGGTGACACCGTCGTCGCCGAGTTCAGGCGGTCGGCCGAGGCCGTCGCCGACCCGGCCACCGAGCGCATCGTGCTGCGGGTCGAGCAGCCGTTCCGCAACCACAACGGGGGAATGGTCGTGTTCGGGCCGGACGGCTACCTGTACGTCTCGCTGGGCGACGGCGGAGGAGGCGGCGACCCGCTCGAGGCGGGCCAGGACCTCGGCACGCTGCTGGGCAAGATCCTGCGCATCGACGTGGACGGCGGGCAGCCCTACGTCGTGCCGGCCGACAACCCCTTCGTAGGCCGGCAGGAGGCCCAGCCGGAGATCTGGGTCTGGGGCCTGCGCAACCCCTGGCGCATGAGCTTCGATAGGGAGACCGGCGCGCTGCTCATCGCCGACGTGGGTCAGAGCTCGTGGGAGGAGGTCAACCTCCAGCCGGCCGGCGCCGGCGGCCTGAACTTCGGCTGGAACATCACCGAGGGCCCGGACTGCTATCGAGCCGACAGCTGCGACACTGCCGGGCTGACCGCGCCGCTTGCCTGGTATGCCAGCCACGGAGGCCAGTGCGCCGTCGTCGGCGGCTACGCCTATCGGGGGGTGGAGTTCCCGGGGCTGGCCGGCGCGTACTTCTTCGCCGACCATTGCAGCGGGCTGGTGTGGGCCTTCGACATGGCCTCCGCCCTCGCCTCAGGGCAGGCCGAGGTGTTCGAGATGGGCAGCGCGGGACTGCGCCCCTCAGCCTTCGGTGAGGACGAGGAGGGAGAGCTGTACCTGGTGGGCCACTCCGGCGAAGTGTTGCGCATCGCCGCCCGACCGCGCTAGGCCGTTCGGCTCAGTCGGCCGCCGGCCGCGGCCAGCTCTCGTGGATCAGGTTGGCCACCAGCGCCGTCCAGCCGGCCTGCGCGTCGGCCCCCAGCCCTTCGCCGGTGTCGCCGTGGAAGTGCTCTCGAAACCGGCCGGTGGTGCGCCAGTCGGCCTCGACCGCCACCACGACACGATCGCGCAGGTCGGCGGCCAGGCCGGGATCGACGTCCTGCAGGGCGCGGATGAGCATGTAGTTGATGGGCACCCAGACCGGACCGCGCCAGTTCGAGTTGACTCCCCGCCCGCCGGTTCCGGGGCGGTAGAGCGGGCTCTCGGCGGACATGCTGCGGATGCCGGCCACGGAGAGGAACTGCTCCTCGTCGCGCAACGCCTCGAGGATGGGCGGCAGGCGCTCGGGCGGCACCACGCCGGCGATGAGCGGGATGAGGCCGCTGTACGACTTGGGCTGGATGAAGCGGTCGCCGGGCCCGAGGTCGTAGTAGAAGCCGCTCTCCTCGTCCCACAGCTTGGAGTTGATGGCCTCCTGGATGCGCCCGCGGTCGATCCAGTAACGCTCCGTGGCCGGGTCGCGCAGCTCGCTGGCGATGCGCGCCATATCGCGCGCGAAGAGGGCCATCCAGGCCGAGGCGTCGGCCTGCGCCCGGCCCGTGCTGCGGGGCAGGTTGTCCATGCCCAGGAAGCCGCCCGTGAACAGGCCGTCGTTGACCAGCAGGTTCTGCCACCAGTAGTCGTAGTGGCGCTGTAGGGCAGGGTAGATCTCGGCCAGGAACTCGCGATCGCGGGTCGTCTCGTACACGCGCCAGGCGGACCAGGCGAAGATCGGTGGGCACTCCATGTCCATCACCCACTCGGCGCAGGGGATGTGCCCGTCCGGCTGCTGCCAGCGCTCGGAGAGCAGGAAACGGAGCTGGTCCTGCGCGATCGTCGCGTCGACCAGCGCCGCGGTGAGGGCGTGGAAGGCCTGGTCCCAGGATGCCGGCCAGGGAAACTCCCACTTGTCGGGCATGATCAGCACGTCGTGCGCGTCGACCAGGCCGGACCAGCTCGGGTTGACGCCGCTCGTGCCGTCCCAGCGGTAGTAGGACTGGTTCCAGAGCAGGCTCATCAGCGCCTGGCGGTAGAGGTCCGGATAGGCCGCCACGTCGTCGAACAGGGCGCGCGCCTCGGATCGCCGCGCGCCGGTTAGCGCGGTAGCCTGCTCCAGGAGGTCGCGCGCGGTCGCGGCCAGCCCGGCGGGATTGCCCGTCTGACCCTCGGCGATGGCCAGCCTGACCGTCTGGGTTTCGTTGGGCGTCAGCCGCAGGCGGTAGACCAGCGCACCTATGTGACCGTCGCCCTGCGTCAGGCTCTCCAGCCCGTCGCGCAGGTTCTCGTTGAGCGCTCCCTTCTCGGCGCTGATCTGCCAGCCAGCGGGCGGGCGGCCGACGATGGCCACACTGCTCTGCTCTCCTACCAGCAGCAGGCCGTCGTTGCCTCCGCCGGCTGTTGCGTCCGCGGCGACCAGCGGCTGTACCTCGCCGCCGGGGGCCAGCCAGCCCTTGAGCACGACGTCGAGCTGGCGTGACATCGAGCCGGAGTTCGTCACGGTCGCCGTCAGGACCATGCGGTTGGAGTCGTACTTGGCCGTCTCGAGCTGGATATCGAAGGTGCGCTCTTCGGGCGGATAGCTGTACCGCAGCCGGCTGTATGAGCCACTGGGGGTGTTCTCGTTGAACACGCGATCGTCGGTGATTGCCTCGCCGTTCTCGCCCTGCGGGTTGGACACGCCCAGCAGTCGTTCCGTGACGTGCTCCTGGCGGCCGTCCCAGAAGGCCCAGCCGATGCGGAACTCGTTGTCGCGATCGGTCAAACCGGCGATGCCGTCGTCGCTGTAGTTGTACTCGGTGTCGATCGCCCCGCGCCAGCTCAGGCCCCAGCCGTTGTTGCCGATCGCCTCGCGCGGATTGCCCCACTCGCGTTCGGAGAGGTACGTGCCCCAACGCCGGTCCAGCTGGGCCTGGGGAGCAAGCTCGAGCGGCGGTGCCACGGCCGGCTCGCCGCGCAGCAACACAAAGGCCGAGACCGAGGCCGCGACCAGGAGCAGCGCCAGCCCCCCGAGGAGGACCAGCCAGCGGTGGCGCAGCGCGCCTCGGGGGTCGAACCGGCGGGGGGACGGAGTGACGGGAGCGCTCTCGCTCACCGCAGCAGGTTACCAGCCGATCTGGCGGCGGCCATATGCCCGCTTCGTTCTATGATCGCGGCCCGCCGTGTACCTGTCGTGAGGGGCCTCTAGCTTGTTCAGCGCCTGGGGTAGGTTCGTCTATCGCCGCCGCCGGTGGGTGGCTCTGCTGGCCCTGCTCGGCGCGCTGGCCTCACTTACGCTGGCCGGCCAGGCCTCGGGCGTGCTCAGCTCGGGCGGCTGGCTGGTCGAGGGCTCGGAGTCGGCCGAGGTCCGCGATCGGCTGTCAAGCGAGTTCGGTGCCGGGCGCAGCCAGCTCATCGTCCTCTTCCGCACCGACGGCCGGGACGCCGCCTCGGCTGACGTCCAGCAGGCCATCGCACAAGCCGTCGAGCCGCTGCGCGGCGACCCACGCGTCGACGAGGTGGTGGGTTATCGAGACGCCGGCGGGGACGAGCGCTTCATCAGCCGCGATGGCACGGCCAGCTACGTCGTCGTCCAGCTGCACGCGACCGACGAGGAATCCATTGAGCAGGTCGAGTCGCTGCGCGAGCTCATCCTGCTTCAGCCCGGCCTGGCCTTCCAGCTGACCGGCTACGGGCCGCTGGCCCACGACGTCAACGAGCAGTCGGAGGAGGACCTGCTACGGGCAGAGCTGGTCTCGTTACCGCTGGCCCTGCTGATCCTGATCCTCGTCTTCGCCTCCATCGTCGCCGCGGGCCTGCCGCTGCTGGTGGCCGGCCTGGCCATCCCCAGCTCGCTGGCGCTGATCTACATGGTCGCGCAGCAGACCGAGATGACGATCTACGTGATCAACGTGGCGACGATGCTGGGCCTGGCCCTGGCCATCGACTACTCCCTCTTCCTGGTCAGTCGCTTCCGAGAAGAGCTGCGCAAGGGCCGCGAGGTTGGCCTGGCCGTGGAGATTGCCGTGAGCACGGCCGGCAAGGCGGTCGCCTTCTCCGGCCTGGCCGTGGCAATCGGATTGCTGGGACTGCTCTTCTTCGAGTCGCCGGCCATCTCCTCGATCGGCATCGCCGGCTCGCTGGTGGTGCTCTGCTCGGTTCTCTACGGGCTGACCTTCCTGCCCGCCGTGCTGGGCATGCTGGGTCCTCGCGTCGACGCGCTCAGCCTGGGCGGCGGCTTCAACCGGCTGCGCCGGCGAGTGGGCCTGGCCCCGCCGGAGAGCGGCGCGCGCAACAGCCGCTGGGAGCAGGTGGCCAGGGCGGTCATGCGCCGGCCGGTGCTGGTGCTCATCCCCACGCTGCTGCTGTTGCTGGCCGCCGGGGCACCATTCCTCAGCCTCAACCAGGCCGTGCCGGACGCGTCCGTGCTGCCCGCCGGACGGGAGAGCCGCGACGCCTACATCGCGCTGCGCGAGGAGTTCCCCGGCGGCGCCGCCAATCCGTTCAGCGTGCTGGTCGACGTCCCCGGCGAGCCAACTTCGGCCCAGAGCATCGCGGCCGTGCTGGACTACAGCGCTCGCCTAGAGGCGCTGCCCCAGGTGACCTCCATCGAGAGCCCCTTCGCTCTGCGCGACCCGGCCACCGGCCAGCCGCTCGACGCCGCGGGCGTTGCCGACTTCTACGCCGCTCCCATGCTGCCGCCTGAGCTGGAGGCTGCGCGTGAGCAGCTGCGCCGCCACATCGCAGGCTCGAGCGTGCGACTCGAGGTCCACACGACGGCCGACCCGACCAGCAGCGAAGGCCTTGCGCTGACCCGCCAGCTGCGCGAGATCGAGTCGGGGGAGGGGCTGGACGTGCAGGTCGGTGGCTTCATCGCCGGCAACTACGACACGCTCAGCTCGATGCGCGAGCGCACACCCTGGGCGGTGGGCATGACCATGCTGGTGAGTGCCGTGGCGCTGTTCCTGCTCTTCGGCTCGGTCGTGCTGCCCATCAAGGCCGTGTTCATGACGCTGCTCTCGATCACGGCCAGCTTCGGCGCGCTGGTGTGGATCTTCCAGGAGGGCAACCTGGCCGGCCTGCTCGACTTCGAGCCGCTGGGCTACACCATCGCCGGCAACCCGGTGATCATGTTCGCAGTCATCTTCGGGTTGTCGATGGACTACGAGGTATTGCTGCTCTCGCGCGTGCAGGAAGCCTACCGGCGGACGGGTGACAACACCGCCTCGGTGGCCGAGGGCCTGGCCCGCACGGCGGCGGTGATCACCGGTGCAGCGGCGATCATGATCTGCGTCTTCGCTGCCTTTGCCCTGGCCGAGACGATCACCATCAAGAGCATCGGCGTGGGCATGGCCATCGCCGTCTTCGTCGACGCCACGATCATCCGCATCCTGCTCGTACCGGCCACCATGCGCCTGATGGGCCGCTGGAACTGGTGGGCCCCCGGGCCGCTGGGCCGTCTTGCCGACAGGCTGGGCTTCAGCCACGTCGAGCATGAGCCCGAGCCGGAGGGACGGCTGCCGGCTGAGCCGGCTGCCCGGCAGGCCTGAGCGAGGGAAGGCCCGCCGTGAGCGCCATCGTCGACCGCTACGAGACCTTCGCGCGCGACTACGCCCGCTACTGGGGACCCGTGCTGGAGGAGACGGCGCGGCGGCTGCTCGACGACGTCGACGCCGCGGTGGCGCGGGCGGCGGGCGGCCCGGCGGGGGCGACGCGCGGCTCGGAGGAGGCGCCGCGCATCCTTGACCTGGGCAGCGGCACGGGCGTGCTGGCCCTGGCGGCGGCGGAGCGCTGGCCACAGGCGCGCATCCTCGCCGCCGACCCGGCATCGGCCATGCTCGAGGTCGCTCGAGAGCAGGCCCGCGCGGCCGGGGTCGCGGACAGTCAAAAGCTGTCCTTCGTGGTGGGCGAGGCTGAGCGCCTGCCGCTGGCCGACGCCTCAATCGACGTCGTCGTCTCGTCCTTCGTGCTCCAGCTCGTGCCGGATAGGGCCGCGGCGCTGGGCGAGACCCTGCGCGTGCTGCGGCCGGGCGGCCGGTTGGCCTACGTCACCTGGCTGGACCGCGATTCGCGCAAGCCGTTCCGGCCCCGGGAGGAGTTCGACGAGGCAGTCCTGGAGCTGGGCGTGGAGGAACCGGAGTACGACGAGGACGAGCCGCCGGCCGGCGACGTGCCGTCCCTCCGCTCGGCAGTCCGCGAGTTGCGCGGGGCAGGCTTCCGGCGAGTGGACGCACGCGAGGAGCAGCTCGTCTACGACTGGACCCTCGAGGCCTATCTCGAGTACAAGCTGAGCTATGACGAGCGCGCGCTGATGAGCCTGCTCACCGACGAGCAGCGCCGGCGGCTAGAGGAGCAGGCGCGCAACCGGCTGACCGGGCTGACCGCGGAAGAGTTCCGCTGGCACGCTCCGGTGGTCTTCGCCCGCGGGGAACGGCCCAAGGCCTGAGCGCAGGTCTACTCGGCACTCCCCAGGACTGCGCCGGGGCGCGCCTCGGGCTGGGGGATAGTGTCGGCTTGCTCTGACTGCCAATCCGACTCTGACGGTGCAACGGCCGAGCGCAGCCCCACCACTGCCAGCACTGCCAGCACGATGGCGATGACTGTGGCGATGATGGCCGTCACCTGCATGCCGCTCACGAAGGCGGCCTGCGCCACGCCCAGCAGCGCCGCCCCCAGCTCAGCCGGCAGCTGCGTCGCTGCGGCGACGGCGCCGCCCAGCGTGTCCCGCGCCGCGGCGGCCAGATCGGCGGGGATGCCGCTAGGCAGCCCGGTGTTGACCTGCGCCCGATAGATGGCCACGCCCACGCTGCCCAGGATGGCGATGCCCAGCGCGCCGCCCAGCTCTGAAGCCGTCTCGCTGATGCCCGAGGCCGCGCCCGCCTTCTCCGGCGGGGCAGAGCCGACGATCAGCTCGGTGGTCAGCCCGAAGACCGGCGCCAGCCCGACGCCGATGACGATCGAGGCGATGACCACCGTGGCCAGCCCATCGGTCGTGCCGGCAGTGGCCAGCATGGCCAGGCCCAGCGCCCCCACGCCCAGGCCGCCGCCGATGAGGTAGGCCGGGCGCACGCGCTGGACTATGCGCGGCGCGAGCTGCGAGCCAGCGATGAAGGCCACCGCCGAGGGCAACGACCACAGGCCCGCCTCGAAGGGCGAGAGGCCCACGACCAGCTGGAGGTACTGGGCCACGAACAGGAAGTAGCCGACCATCATGAAGATGGACAGGAAGTTGACGGCCAGCGCCGCATTGAAGGTGCGCAGCCGGAAGAGGCGCACGTCGATCATGGGCTCGGGCAGGCGCTGCTGGCGCACGACCCACAGGACGCCCACCAGCAGGCCGCCGATGATGGCCGCGATCGCCACCGGCCCGAAACCGTCCTGGGCAATTTCCTTGAGGCCGAAGATGACGGCCAGGATGGCCACCACCGACATAACCGCGCTGACCACGTCGAGGCGTCCGGCGGCCGGGTCCCTGTACTCGGGCAGCACTCTTGGCCCGAGGATGAGCAGGGCGGCCATCACCGGCAAGGCCAGCAGGAAGACCGAGCCCCACCAGAAGAACTCGAGCATCACGCCGCCCAGCACGGGCCCAACGGCGCTGCCCGCTGAGAAGCTGCCGATCCACACGCCAATGGCCACCCGGCGCTGCTGCGGGTCCTGGAACATGTGGAAGATCAGTGACAACGTCGACGGGGCGAGCGTCGCGCCGGCGATGCCCAGCAGGCCCCGGCTGAGGATGAGCATGTCGGCCGAGGTCGAGAAGGCGGCCAGCAGCGAGGTCGCGCCGAACGCCACCGCGCCGATCATCAGCAGCCGCCGCCGCCCGATGCGATCGCCCAGCGTGCCCATCGTGATCAGCGAGCCGGCGACCAGGAAGCCGTAGATGTCGATGATCCAGAGCAGCTGCGCGCTGGTGGGCTGGAGGGCGGCGCTGAGTTGGGGCACGGCGAGGTGCAGGACGGTCAGGTCCATCACGTACAGCAGGCAGGCCAGGGCCAGCACGGACAGGCCGACCCACTCGCGCAGGGTGGCCTTGGGGGCTATCTCAGGTGAGTTCGCAGCGGGCATCTGTTTTCTCGCATATCGGGAACACGGCTGTCGGGAGGTCAGACGGACCGCCTGACCGAATCTCATCGCCCCGCACGGCTGGCGCGACTATGTCACGCATGCCTGACAAACGTTGTCTGGAGTTCGGCCGAGTGTCGGCGATGACTTCAGGCTCCGAGTGCCGTCCTAACTGCGACGCCAATCAGCGGGGAGGAGCCAGCACAGTGACCGTCACCACAGATCGGGCAGACGCCTGAGCGGCGCGGCAATGGGCGATCCGGGCGAGTCCGGCGGGCTGCTCGAGCTTCTCCAGCGGCCGCGGCTGCCGGCAGGCTTCGAGCGCTGGCGCGTCGAGCTGGGGGCGGGCCGGCAGCATCCCACGGATGCCGCCGAGTGGGCCGGCGCGATGGTGCTCATAGAGCAGGGCGAGCTGGAGGTCGAGTGCCTGGCCGGCGGCAGTCGGACCTTTGGGGAAGGCGACCTGCTGGTCCTCGGCTGGCTGCCCCTGCGTCGGCTGCGCAACGTGGGCCCGCGAGACGTACGCCTGCTCGCCGTCCGTCCGGTCGGTCGGCGCCCCAAGGACGCCCTGTTGCGCGTCTTCCGCGCTCACCGGCGCACAAGTTGCGATGACTTCGCGCCGGTCTGGCGGTCACTAGGGCAGTGAAGAGACCAAGCCTGGACAGCATGCTCCTCTCGAGCGTGGACCCCGAGCGGCTGCATGCCTGGTATGTGAGTGCCCTCGAGCCCGACGAGAGCAGCCAGATGGATGGCTACCGCATCCTTCGCTACGGTGGCTTCCACCTGATCATCGATACCCGCTCTGACATCTCCGAGCGCAATCCGGAGCCCGGCCGGATGATCCTCAACTTCGACGTGCCGGACGCCCGCGCGGTGGTAACCCGCCTGGACGAGATGGGCGTCGAGTGGCTGGCGCCGCTCGAGGACCGCCAGGGCAGTTTGTGGGCAACGGCCGTCGACCCCGACGGCAACTACGTACAGGTCATCCAGCTGGGCGAGGAGCACCGCTCGGCGATGGGTCACATGGAGGACTGAACGATGTTCGACGGCAAACGGGCCTTCAGCAGCTACTCGGTTGACGACCTGGCGGCAGCCGGGCGCTTCTACGGCCAGACGCTGGGCCTGACGGTCGGCGAGGAGCCGGAGATGGGCCTGCTCTCCGTCCAGCTGGCCGAGGACAAGCAGCTGATGCTCTACTCGAAGGAAAACCACGCGCCGGCGACGTATACCGTTCTGAACCTGCCGGTAGACGACATCGACGCCGCTGTCGACGAGTTGGCTCGGCGCGGCGTCCGATTCGAGCGTTACGAGGGCTTCGAGCAGGACGAGAAGGGCATCGCCCGACCGCCCAGCCCCGAGCATGGCCCGCCCATTGCCTGGTTCACGGACCCGGCGGGCAACGTCCTGGCCGTGCTGGAGATTCCGGAATGACGCGCTATCGGACGACGATCCTTGCCTCGGGCAAGAACACCACGGGCATCCCCGTGCCGGAGGAGGTGCTGGCGCAGCTGGGCGGCGGTCGCCGGCCGGCCGTGACGGTCACGCTCGCCGACAGCTCGGTGGCCGCCATGGACGGCGCGCCGATCATCTCGTTCAGCGCCGAGAACCGCGAGAAGGCCGGCGTCAAGGCTGGCGACGAAGTCGAGGTGGAGCTGCGCCTCGATACCGCGCCGCGCGAA
>DATKBB010000025.1:0-4002 GCA_035514295.1 Candidatus Limnocylindria bacterium
ATGCCCGGCGACAACGTCGACATGAACGTCGAGCTGATCACGCCCATCGCGCTCGAGACCGGCCAGCGCTTCGCCATTCGCGAGGGCGGCCACACCGTCGGCGCCGGCGCCATCACCGAGATCGTGGAGTAGGGCAGTGGCCAAGGTAGAGAACAGGCCGGTCATCCACCTCGCTTGCACGGAGTGCAAGGAGCGGACCTACGCGACCGAGAAGAACAAGAAGAACGATCCCAACCGGATCGAGCTGCGCAAGTACTGCCCGCGCTGCCGCCGCCACACGCTCCATCGCGAGGCGAAGTAGCGCCGGCCTCCCGGCTGGCGCGCTTCGTTGGCAGGTGCAGGGCAGGCGGTGTGCTACTCTGTCCGTTGAGCGCCGCTCACCCCCTTGTCCCCCAACATGGAATGTAGTTTCATGCTGTCTGCTGAGCCATCGGCCCGGGCGGGCGCATGCCGCCAGGACCAGTAGGCGCGTAGCTCAATTGGTAGAGCACCGGTCTCCAAAACCGGCGGTTGCAGGTTCGAGTCCTGTCGCGCCTGCCACATCTGCTCAGTCGAGGTAGATCGTCCAAGTGACCCGAATCAGACGCTTCGTGGAAGAGTCCTGGTCAGAGCTCAAGAAAGTGACCTGGCCCACCCGCGAGCACACGCGCAACCTGACCGTGCTGGTCTTCATCGTCAGCGCGGCCGTCGGTGCCTACATCGCCGTCTTCGACTTCCTCTTCACGCAGATCGTCGCTCAGCTGGCGGAGATGATCGGCTGATGGAAACCGAGACCCAGACGCGTGAGAAGCGCTGGTACGTCATCCACACCTACTCCGGCTACGAGAAGAAGGTAAAGACCAACCTCGAGCACCGCATCGAGTCGATGGGCATGGAAGACAGGATCTTCCAGGTGCTCGTGCCGGAGGAGGACGAGATCGAGATTCGCTCCGGCCAGCGGGTGACCGTCCAGAAGAAGGTCTACCCGGGCTACGTGCTGGTCGAGATGATCCTCGATCCGGACTCCTGGTTCGTCGTGCGCAACACACCCGGCGTGACGAGCTTCGTGGGCGGCGGGAACATCCCCGGCAGCCGCAACGAGCCGGTGCCGCTGGAGGAGCACGAGGTCAAGCAGATCCTGCGCCAGATGGGCGTCGAGACGCCCAAGTACCGGGTGGCCTTCACCAAGGGCCAGAGCGTGCGCGTGACGGACGGTCCGTTCGCCGAGTTCATCGGCACGGTCGACGAGGTAAACCCGGAGCGCAACAAGCTCAAGGTGCTGGTCAGCATCTTCGGACGCGAGACGCCCGTCGAGCTCGACTTCCTGCAGGTCGAGAAGCTCTAGGGATCAGGAAGGAACAACCGGAACAAGCCCATGGCCAAGAAGATCCGCACAGTCGTGACGCTCCAGCTGCCGGCCGGCAAGGCCACGCCTGCCCCGCCGGTGGGCACCGTGCTGGGCCCGCACGGCATCAACCTCGTCGAGTTCTGCAAGACCTACAACGAGCGCACCGCCGCCCAGACGGGCCAGGTCATCCCCGCCCAGCTGACCATCTACGAGGATCGCAGCTTCACCTTCGTGCTCAAGACGCCTCCGGCGGCCGACCTGCTGCGCAAGGCGGCGGGCATCGAGAAGGGCTCGTCCACCACCGGCCGGGAGGCTGCTGGACGGGTGACGCGCAACCAGGTCCGCGAGATCGCCGAGATCAAGATGGCCGACCTGTCGGCCACGGACATCGAGGGTGCCTCACGCATCGTCGAAGGGACGGCCCGCTCGATGGGCATCGAGGTCGTCGGCTAGCAACAGCAGCCACATGGGTTGCCGTCCACCCCGCGTCAGAGGGGAGGCCCGCAGCGGGCCGCGAAAGGAGAATCGTTCATGTCGGACAGAGGCAAGAAGTATCAGCAGGCGGCAGCGCTCGTCGAGCGCGGCCGGCCCTACGAGCCGGGCGAGGCGATGGAGCTGCTCAAGCAGACCAGCTACGTGGGCTTCGACGCATCGGCTGAGGCGCACATCCGCCTGGGCGTCGATCCGCGCCACGCCGACCAGATGGTTCGCGGCACGGTCGTCCTGCCCCACGGCACTGGCAAGCGCGTGCGTGTGCTCGTATTCGCCCAGGCCGAGAAGGCCCAGGAGGCGCTGCGCGCCGGCGCCGACGAAGTGGGCGGAGAGGACGTCGCCAAGCGCATCGAGGGCGGCTGGCTGGAGTTCGACGTGGCCCTCGCCACGCCCGACATGATGGGCGTCGTCGGCCGGCTAGGGCGCATCCTCGGCCGGCGTGGCCTGATGCCCAATCCCAAGTCGGGCACGATCACCTTCGATCTCGAGCGGGCGATCAGGGAGGTCAAGGCCGGCCGTGTCGAGTTCAAGGTAGACAAGGGCGGTATCATCCACGTCCCCTTCGGAAAGACCAGCTTCGAGCCTCAGCAATTGAACGAGAACCTGGCCGTGCTGGTCGACGCGGTCAACCGCGCCCGGCCCAGCGCAACCAAGGGCCAGTACTTCAGGAGCCTCACCGTGGCGGCCACGATGGGCCCCGGCATCCGCATCGACGTGCCGGCGCTCCTCGCCCAGGCGGCCGCGGCCTAGGCCAGACAGCATCCGGGCCGGGACAGGCCGGCCGGCAAACAGAAGATCGTTCCGCCGCAGACAGCGCTGCGTCCGAAAGGCGATTCTGGCGGATCGCTCGCCGCTCATCCGGCCTGCTGGCCGGGTGTGTCGGACCGGACCGAAATCGCCGACCGGACCGGGGAGCAACCTCCTCGGGGACGCCGGCGGGCACGCCGAGGCAGGGAATGTCTCCGGGGTCTCCCCGCGGACGCTGCAAGTCGCAGCGCCGACGACGCCCAGCGCGGAACAGAGCGCAGGGCATCCGGCGCGCCGGGCGTCCAGCAGGAAAGGAGGCACCATGCCGACCGAGGCCAAACGGGCCACGGTGGCCGAGCTGAAGGAGGTCATCTCCGGCAGCCAGGCGACGATCGTGACCGACTACCGCGGCCTCACCGTGTCCGAGATCAGTGCCGTGCGTCGCGCGTTGCGTGAGCAGGGCATCACCTATCGCGTCGTTAAGAACCGCCTGGCGCGCATCGCGGCACAGGAAGCCGGCCGGCCCGAGCTCAATTCGCTGCTCGACGGTCCGACGGCCCTGGCCATGGGTGGCGCAGATGAGGTCGCGCTGGCGCGCACGTTCCTCGACGCCGTCCGGCCCTTCCGGACCGTGACGGTACGGGGCGCGCTCATCGGCGACCGTCAGCTGGACGCTGCCTCGATCAGCCGGCTGGCCACGCTCCCTTCGCGGGAGGTGCTGCTCGGCCAGTTGGCCGGGGGCATGGTCGCGCCGCTCGCCGGCATGGCCTCGCTCCTCGCGGCGCCATTACGCAATCTCGGCTACGCCCTACAGCAGCTCGCCGACCAGAAGGCACAGCAGCAGGCCTGAAGCCTGCCCAACTCACAGGAGACAAGACCCGACATGGCCAGCAACCTGACCCAGGACCAGATCCTCGAGGCAATCGACGGCATGACCGTCCTCGAGCTGTCCGATTTCATCAAGAAGTTCGAAGAGCGCTACGGCGTAACCGCCGCCGCGCCGGTGGCCGCTGCCGCCGCGCCGGCGACCGGCGCCGCGGGGCCGGCGGCGGGAGCCGCTGCCGCCGAGGAGCAGAGCGAGTTCAGCGCCGTGCTGACTGAGGTGGGTCCCAACAAGATCCCCGTCATCAAGGTCGTGCGCGAGCTGACCGGCCTGGGCCTAAAGGAAGCCAAGGATCTCGTTGACGGCGCGCCGCAGGCTGTGAAGACCGGCGTGTCGAAGGACGAGGCCGCCACGGTCAAAGCGAAGCTGGAAGAGCAGGGCGCGGCGGTAGAGGTCAAGTAATCCTCCGTTTCCGGAGCGGCGCTCAGCCGCTCCGGGCCGGACGGGTCTCTTGAACCTCTAACGACGCGTACATGATCAAGCACTTCGCTCAAAAGCACGACAAAAATCAAGCTGAACGCGCTCACCCCGCCGCCGCGAAAATCTCGCAGGC
>DATKBB010000026.1:0-5504 GCA_035514295.1 Candidatus Limnocylindria bacterium
GTCGACCACGATCAGGGTGCGCTCGAACTGGCCGGTGTTCTCGCCGTTGATCCGGAAGTAGGCCTGCAGGGGCAGAGGCACGTCGACGCCGGGCGGCACGTAGACGAACGAGCCGCCGCTCCAGACGGCGCTGTTCAGCGCCGCGAACTTGTTGTCCTCGGCCGGGATGATCGTGCCGAAGTACTTCTTGAAGATGTCGGGGTATTCCTTCAGGCCCTGATCCGTGCCCATGAAGACCACGCCCAGCTTGGTCAGCTCCTCCTTGACCGAGTGGTAGACCACCTCTGAGTCGTACTGCGCCCCCACGCCGGCCAGGAACTGGCGCTCAGCCTCGGGAATGCCCAGCCGCTCGAACGTGGCCTTGATCTGCTCGGGCACGTCGTCCCACGACTTCTCCTCGCGCTCCGACGGCTTGCGGTAGTAGATGATCCGCTCGAAGTCGATGCGGTCCAGCCCGTCCGTCCACATGGGCATGGGCCGCTTGAGGAAGTGCTCGTAGGCGCGCAGGCGGAACTCCAGCATCCAGGCCGGCTCGTTCTTGAGCGCGCTGATCTCCTCGACCGTCTCGCGCGTCAGGCCGCGCTTGGTCTCGGTCAAGTAGGCGATGTTGTCCTTGAAGTCGAAGCGTGAGCGGTCGTTGTCGACCATCTGGCGCTGGTTGAGGGTCATCAGTTCTCCGCTGATCGGCTAGGCGTGTCGGGCACGGCTAATTCCGACCTACATTATCGGAATTCCACGCCCAACCGTCAACGGCCCCCGGAATCTAGCCGCGCGGGGGCCGCCAGCTCCACGCTAGGCTCGAGCAGGCAGAGGTCCGCCAGGAACTCCACCCGAGCTCTGGCACCGAAGGGCTCGAGGGCCGCCGACAGCGCCGATCGAGGCGTCAGCCCCACGCCGGAGGGAGCAGTCCCGTGTCGCGCCTGAGCCACCCAGCGCTCGCCGAAGCGGCGCAGGCGCATCTCCACCTCCGCGTCCGAAGAGTGGAGGGTGAAATCGAGGTCGACCGAAAGCCGTTCCATGCCGCACAGCTTGCCTCGTCGCTGTGACAGCTACGGTGGCACGCCGCTAGCGGCTGTCGCCCGCTTTCCTGAAGGGAGGCGCGCCTTTTGCTCACGCTCGGAGCTCGACTCGCCCCTCTAGCCCCTGCTATCCACGCCGGCCAGGAACTCCAGCACCAGCCGGTTGAAGCGGTCCGGCTCTTCCAGGTGGACCATATGCGCGACGCCCGCGAACTCCTCCAGCCGGGCTCCCGCGACGCCTTCGGCCAGCCTGCGTGAAGTGAGCAGCGAGCCGGGCTCGTCGGCCGTCCCCATAACCACGAGGACGGGCACGCTGACCTCCTTTAGCCGCCCCACCGCCGGCGGATCCAGCGGCTGCGGCTGTCCCTCGTTCCTCTCCGCCCGATAGCTGTCCAGGATCCAGTCGTGCACGCGGCGCCGAAGCGCCGGGCTGACCCGGTCCTGCGGCTGTCCCCAGCCGTCGACCCAGACGCGCGTATCGAGTTCGGCGAGTGTGGGCCACTCCTTCGCTTCCCACAGCCGCTCCATCTCGTCCCACGGCGGAGCCTCGACTCCTTCCGGCAGCTCCGGCTCGTAGCCGCCCACGCCCCCAGCCACAGACACCAGCGAGGCCACGAGCTCCGGCCGCTCGAGGGTCAGGTCCAGCGCGATGTTCCCACCACGCGACTGCCCGACCAAGTGGCAGGAGGCAGCGCCGACGTGGGCTAGCACAGCCGCCGCGTCGGCCCGGTTGGAGAAGGGGACGTCGTCCGTTTCGGTCCGTCCGTAGCCCCGGGCGTCGTAGCGAGTGACGCGGTAATGCTCCGCGAAGGCAGGCAGCTGCTCGTCCCACATGCGCAGGCTCCCCAGCCCGCCGTGGATCAGCAGAAGCGGCGGGCCGCTCCCCTCGATCTCGTAGTAAAGCCGCCCGCCCGGCACATCGATGAAGCCAGATTCCGTCTGCATGTCGCCATGATGACGGCATGAGCTCCGCCTGGCGCCTCGACTGGCTGAGCAGCGACGGCAAGAAGCTGCTGCTGACGCGCGTCCTGCGCAGCTTCGGATACGGCTACCTGGCGGTCGTGCTCGCCCTCTACCTGTCCGAGCTCGGACTGGACACCTTCCAGATCGGGATCGTGCTGACCGCGGCGGTGGGCGGCTCGGCGGCGATGACCGTCTTCTGGTCGCTCGCCGCCGATCGCTTCGGGCGGCGCCGGACGGCGATGACGATGGCCGGCCTGATGACGGTTGGCGGGTTGCTTTTCGCCGGCACGGACAACTTCTGGCTCCTGCTGCTGGCCGGCTTCACGGGCACGATCAGCGCGACCAGCGGCGAGGTGGGCGTGTTCAACACCATCGAGCAGGCGATCCTCCCCCAGACCGCCCCCGATCGACGGCGGACGTGGGCCTTCAGCGTCTACAACACGCTGGCCAGCCTGGCCGGTGCGGCGGGCGCGCTGTTCGCCGGCTCAGTGGCGGTCTTCGCCGGCCTGGGCCTGTCCGGCGCCGACGCCTACCGTCCATTGTTCGTGCTGTATGCGCTAATCGGGCTGGCCAACCTGCTGCTGTTCGCTGGCCTGTCAGACAAGGTAGAAGCGGTGCGCCTGCACGCCGAGCGCCGGTTCGTCGGCCTGCACCGCTCGCGTGGCACGGTGGTGCGCCTGTCCGTGCTGTTCGGGCTGGACGCCTTCGCCGGCGGCTTCGTAGTCCATTCGCTGGTGGCCTACTGGTTCAGCCTGCGCTGGGGCCTCGGTGTCGAGACGCTGGGGGTTGTCTTCTTCTGGGTGGGCGTGCTGTCGGGACTGTCGCTGCTGGCGGCGGGTTGGCTGGCCGGGCGTATCGGGCTCATCAACACGATGGTCTTCACGCACCTGCCCTCCAATGTGCTGCTGCTGCTCGTGCCGCTGGCCCCCAGCGCGGAGTTGGCGGTGCTGCTATTCCTGGTCCGCATGAGCATCTCGCAGATGGACGTGCCCACCCGGCAGTCCTACACGATGGCTGTCGTTGCCCCGGACGAGCGAACAGCTGCAGCAGGCCTGACCAACGTCGCGCGCAGCACGGCCAGCGCGATCAGCCCGGCGCTCGCCGGCCTGGCCATGGGCACGGCCGCGCTGGGCGCTCCCTTCTTCATCGCCGGCGGCCTGAAGATCGCCTACGACCTGCTCGTCTTCCGGGCGTTCCGCCACGTGCGCCCACCCGAAGAGCTGGCTGATGGTTTCCGATGATGGCCGGCGGCCCAGGAAAAGACCCCGCCTTAGCACCTGCAGTACTAGTTCGCGCACAGCGGAGCCGATAAGGGACCGCGAGAGCGTCCGGCCAGCCTGCGAGCGTGGGGATCGTGCGGGGCCACGATGAGCAGGGAAACGGAGCGGTCGCCCGGAGCGGGCTTATGGGTTAGCTTGTGCTGGAACTAGTCCCCCAGGTGCTACCCGCCCGCGCAAGCCAATGTGCGGGCCGGCGCGGAGGTGGACCCGGGCCGCTAGCCGCCCTGGCCCTCGCCGCCCTGGCGGTGCGGGCCGCCCATCACGCCGCCGACTGTCCCGTCGCGGATGTTGTCGGCGCCGATAGGCTCGCCGTCCGGGCCCATCTCCGGCTCCTCGCCGGTCGTCCGCTGGCTGCCGGCCGCAGGCTCGGTGGCCTCCTCTTCGCTGGCTTCGCGTTGCATGTCGGTGCCCTCCGTCATACCCAGTCCATCCGATATAGCGGCCAGCGTATCGCGCTCGGCCCGGTCGACGTCCTGGCCACCCAGGCCCAGGATGCCACCGCTCCGTGCTGCGCCGGCCACCGTGCGCGCCACTTCCATCAGCCAGTAGCGGACGGCCCGCGACTGCTGCTCGTCCGGCTCGACGGCCAGCAGCGCGCCGGCCGTGCGGGCGGCGTGGATGCCGTCGGCAACGACATCGTCGGCGGCAAGGGCGAGCGTGCCCGAGCTGAGTCGCGAGTGAATGTCCGCGACCAGGCTGCCCAGCAGTCCCTGGCCGTCTGCACGAGTCTCCTCGAGAAGCCGCAGGAAGGCCTCGAGCTCCTGCTCGGTCTGGCCGGCCGAGCCGGAGGTGGCCGCCACGCCGCGGGCGATGGCCGGCGCGGCCTCGACGAGTTGCTGCCACTGCTGGTCGGTGTAGGTTTCGCGGGGCACGGCCCACCTCCGCTTGTGCTGGGTGGGCCGATGATAGCGGCGGCCGGTCGCGCGCGGCCGGCTCGGGACTTTCCACGATCAGAGGACGCGTGAGGGCCGGACAGGCGTTGGGGCTCGCCACTTGGGCCGCAGGCGTCGCGTTTAGTCGGGCTGCAGTGCATGGCGGGGCCTGCGACCGGAGCGTCGGCGGCTCAGGAGAGTCCTGCGGCCTCTGAATTTGGCCCGCGGCGTCCTTTGATCGTGCAAAGGCAGGGCCCCACGATCCGGCTAGGCCGAGGCTCCTGAATAGCGCTTCAGCCCAACACGCCAGAGCAGCCGCGCGAGCACCAGCAGGAACAGCGCGAAGCCGGCCGCCAACGCGAGCGTCTCCACCGTCAACCGGCCTGTCAGCGCCTCGGCGGGGACGGTGATGGCGAAGGCCAGCGGCACGAGGAAGGTCAGCCCGATGCGCAGCCAGCCGGGATAGATCGAGACGGGCCAGCGGCCGGCCTGGTAGATGCCCTCGAAGAGCTCGGCGATCTCGTCGATGCGCACGATCCAGAAGGCGGCGATCGTCATCAGCAGCCAGAAGCAGTAGATCATCAGGGCCCCGAGCACCAGCGCGATCCCGAAGGCCAGGGCGGCCGGCGGCCCCACACCTCCCCCCAGCAGGCTCAGCGCCACGCCCAGCACCACGGCGCCGACGACGATGTCCACCGCCCGCCAGATGCGAATCTCCTGCACGCTGGCCAGCAGCTGCGCGTCCTCCGGCTTGGTCAGCAGGAAGTCGAAGGTACCGTTGCGGATGCCCTCCACCAGCCGGTTCATGTTGGGCTGGATGAACGTGCCGATGACGCCACCCATGGCGATGTGCACGCCCATAACCGCGAGCAGCTCAGCCTGCGACCAGCCATTCAGCTCCTGCGTGTGGCCAAAGACAAGGCCCAGCACGGCCAGCGCGGTCACCAGCGAGATCGCCGACTGGAACAGCTGCACTAAGAAGTTGACCCGGTAGTGCAGCTCGTTCATCACGCCGACGCGCAGGAAGACGCCGACCAAAGTCAGGAGCCGCACGCCTAGTTGCCCACCGCGCTGTAGCGCTTGATCGCGACCTTCCAGACCAGGCGCAGCGCGACGGCGCCCACGACGATCCACAGCAGCTGCATGGCCAAGCCGGTCAGCAACTCGGCCTCCGTCAGGTTGCCCACCAGCGTCTCGATGGGGAAGCCGAACGTCCACTTGAAGGGCAGCAGGCCGGCCAGGTCCTGCGCCCAGGCAGGCAGCAGGGCCAGCGGCACGAGCCGCCCCGAGAGCAGCAGCTCCGCCATGAAGATCAGCTCGAACACCGGCCCGACGCGCGTCGTCCAAAAGCTGACCATGCCCAGCGTCCA
>DATKBB010000027.1:0-8125 GCA_035514295.1 Candidatus Limnocylindria bacterium
GCGCTGAACAGCGCCGTCTGGAGCGGCGGCTCGTTCGTCTACGTGCCGCCCGGCGTCGACGTGCCTCTGCCCCTGCAGGCCTACTTCCGGATCAACGGCGAGAACACCGGCCAGTTCGAGCGCACCCTGATCGTGGTCGACAAGGGCGCCAAGGTGCACTACATCGAGGGCTGCACTGCCCCCATCTACGCCACGGACTCGCTCCATGCGGCGGTGGTCGAGGTCGTCGCGCTGCCGGGCTCGAAGGTCCGCTACACGACCATCCAGAACTGGTCTAACGACGTCTACAACCTTGTCACCAAGCGTGCCCACGCGTACGAGGACTCGACGGTCGAGTGGATCGACGCGAATACCGGCTCGCGCAAGACCGTCAAGTACCCCTCGATCTACCTGCGCGGTCGCGGCGCCACGGCGGACATCATCAGCGTGGCCGTGGCTGGTGCCGGTCAGCACCAGGACACCGGTGCCAAGGCCATCCACCTGGCGCCGGACACCAAGAGCCGCATCGTCAGCAAGTCCGTCTCCAAGGACGGCGGGCGGGCCACCTACCGCGGCCACCTGAAGGTCGCGCCGGGGGCCACGAACGTGGTGGCCAGCGTGCGCTGCGACGCGCTGATGCTCGACGACCAGAGCCGCAGCGACACGTACCCCTACATCGACATCCAGGAAGACGACACCCACATGTCGCACGAGGCGACGGTGGGCAAGATCAGCCAGGACCAGGTCTTCTACCTGATGAGCCGCGGCCTCTCTGAGAACGAAGCCCAGAACCTGATCGTTCAGGGCTTCCTGGAGGTCTTCACCAAGGAGCTTCCGATGGAATACGCCATCGAGTTCAACCGCCTGGTGAAGATGGAGATGGAGGGCGCGCTGGGTTGACCGACGCGCTCAAGCTTCCCTTCGCCGGCGAGGAGATCGCCCGCCGGCTGTCGCAGACCCTCGAGGAGCCGGACTGGCTCCTCGACGAGCGTCTGGACGCCAGCCGGCGCTACGCCGAGCTACCGGCCGAGATCAACCCCCTCTTCACGACCTACCTGGACCTGCGCGCGGCGCGCTTCTCCGAGATCGAGCCCTACACGGAAACGGGCGAAGCATCTGAGGTCTCCGCGACGGTGCCCGAAGGTGCGGCCGCCTTGCTCCACGTCGACGAGGATCGCGTCGTGGCCCGCGCCCTCAGTCGCGCGGCGCGCGATGCGGGCGTGATCGTGGACACGTTTGCCAACGTGCTGCGCGAGCGCCCGGCGTTGCTGCGTGACGCGCTGGCCGGTGGCACGACTCTCCCCACGGACGACAAGTTCGCCCAGTTTGCCCGCGCGCATGCGGCGCTGGGCGTGCTCGTGCACGTGCCGGACGGCGTCGTTTTGGAGCAGCCCATCGTGCTGCGCTGGAGCGTCGGCAAGCCCGGCCGCGGGCTCGTGGCACGTTCCGTGCTGTCGCTCGGCGAGAACGCTCGTGCCAGCGCGCTGGAGGAGCAGGTGCCCGCGGTTGGCGGCGCGCAGGCCGGACAGAGCCTGTGGTGGGGCACCAGCGAGGTGCTGCTGGGCGACGGTGCGCAGCTCTCCTTCGCGGCGCAGCAGGACTTCGGGCCGGACACGCTGATGTTCGTCAACCGCCAGGCCACGCTGGGCCGCGACGCGCGACTGCAGTGGGCCCTGGCCAGCGTGGGCGGCCAGCTCCAGAAGAGCCGCATCGACAACCGGCTGGTGGGCCGGGGTGCGTCCGTCCAGCAGGCCGAGATCGGCTTCGGCGGCGGCAGCCAGCTCTTCGACCTGACCAGCTACACGCGCCACATCGGCGAGGACACGACCGGCGACCTGCTCAGCAAGGGCGTGTTCACGGATCGCGCGCGGGGCTACTTCAAGGGACTGATCGAGATTCAGCGCAGTGCCAGGGGCACGGACAGCTTCCTGGGCGAGTTCGCCATGCTGCTCACCCGTAAGGCGCGCTCGGTGGCCATTCCCAGCCTGGAAATCGACCAGCCCGATGTGCGCCGGGCAGCCCACTCCAGCTCGGTGGGACCCATCGACGAGGCGCAGGTCTTCTACCTGATGAGCCGCGGCCTGCCGCGCGACCTGGCCCGTAAGTTCATCGTCATGGGCTTCCTGGAGCCCGTTGTCGCCCGCATCCCGCTGCCCGAGGCTCAGGATCGGCTGCGCGAGCTGCTCGAAGCCAAGTGGCCGGAGGCGCCGGCCGAGGCCGCCTAGCCCGCGTGAGGCGCGTAGTCGTCGGCGCCCTGGCAGACCTGCCCGAGGGCACCATGCAGATGGTGCAGGTCGACGGAACGGACATCCTCGTCGTCAACAACGGCGGCGGGCTGTACGCCATGCAGGGCATCTGCTCGCACGAGTACTTCGAGCTCGACAAAGGCTTCCTGACCGGTGACTCGATCACCTGCGCACTCCACCTTTCGCGCTTCGACCTGGAGACGGGCGAGGCGCTCGACCCGCCGGCCGAGCTGCCGCTGGCCACCTACCCCGTCGTCGTGGAAGACGGCCAGATCGCCATCGAGCTGCCCGACGGCGCGATCCCCGTCAACCAGTAGCGGCCCTTTCAGTAGCCGGCCACCCAGCCATAGCCCGTCAGGCTCTTGCCGCGCGGCGTGCCCGCCTGGCCCGCCTGGCCCGCCTGGCCCGCCAGCAGGATCAGCGGCAGTCCACTCGGACGCACCTGCTCGTCACCGTCGCCCACGGCCATGCGGAAGTGGAGGAGGGCGTGGTCGGTGCGGACGTCTGTCGTGACGATCAGCCGGTAGCCCAGGCGAACCAGCCGTGGCGCGCTGCGCCTGCGCGGGTGGGGATCGGCGAGCGCGTCCAGGAGCAGGGGCGGGGGCGAGTCGGCCAGCAGCTCGCCCAACATCAACTCGTAGTTCGCCACGGTCGCCAGCGCCGGCCGGTCCTCGCGCGTCCAGAGCTGAAGGATCTGGATCGGCGTGGTTGGCAGCTCCCCGAACAGCGGCACACGGACGACGGCCGTCAGCAGGCCCGGCGCCTCCGGCCGGAGCACATCCAGGAAGTAGTGACCATTCAAGCGGAACATGACCGCGAAGGCGTCCTGCTCGAGGCGACCGTACCGGCGTGCCGGCGGCACCGGCGTGCTGTCCGGGGGCCGATCGGCTGCCCCGGAAGTCGTCGGCGCTGGGGCTGGCGTGCGACTTGCCGACGGCGGGCTTGGCGCGGTCGCGGAAGCCGGGGTGGCAGCAGCGACGAGGTCCGCTGAATCCGTGGCCGGGACACTGGTCCGGCCTGTCGCGCCAAACCAGATCACGCCGACCAGCAGACCGACGGCGCCGACGGCTGCCAGGCGCGCCTTGATGCCACCCCCAACTCGTTCGGTACCGGGTTGCAGGCCGTCGTCGCCCATGCCGGCTCCATCCTGCGCCGATCAGCGTGGAAGTTCCAGCCCCACCCCCTTGCCCTGCGCTTCGCGCGCGATGGCGTCGCCCAGCACGACGTCGGCCAGACCCACACCCAGGTGCACTACCAGCAGCGGCCCATCGGCCGACGATCCCGGCTCCGCGCCGGATGCGGCCGCCACGAGGTCGGCGCCCAGCGTGGTCGTGGGGTCCGGGAAGCCGTCGAAGTGGCCACCGGAGCGGTAGAAGAGGAATTGCTCGCGGTCGTCCACGACGAAGGCACGCGCGGCCTCTGCCAGCTGAGCGGAGGCGTAAGTGGCGAAGTCGACGGCCACCACGACCGCTCCGGAAGCCAGCCAGTCGGTCGTCATGGCCTGCTTGGCCGCGCCCATCGTGGCGACGGTGATCACCAACTCGGCCGCCCCCACCGCCGCCCGGACGTCTGTTGCGGCGCTGACCCACTCACGGCCGGCGGCCGCGTTGGCTGCCGCCGCGACTGCGGCTGCCCGCTCGGTGTGTCGGTCGTAGACCGAGACCTGGGCCGCGGGCAGCTCCGCCGCAAGCACCTCGAGGTGGCTGCGCGCTTGCACGCCGGCACCAACGATGGCCACCCGCTGGGCGCGGCGGGCGTACAGGCGGATGGCGGCACCGCTGACTGCCGCCGTACGTACCGCCGTTATCCGCGCCGCGTCCATGATCCAGGTCGGCAGGCCCGTATCGGGATCGTTGAGCACGACCAGGCCGTTGATCGCGGCCAGGCCGCGGGCCTTGTTCCCTGGGAACGCGGCGATCCACTTGAGCCCCACCAGGTCTGTCTCGCGCAGCCAGGCGGGCATCGCGTGGAGCAGCGTCCCCGGCCGCGGGTGGACGCCGATCTTGGGCGGCATCTCGGCCGCGCCAGCGCTCAGGGCTCGTAATGCAACGCCGGCCAGCTCGATGCGCCGGCCTACGGCAGGCAGGCAGGCGTCGACGTCGGCCGCCGCCAGGTAACGCAGCGGAGGGGCCTCGGAGGGCACGTTGCTCACGCCGGAAGCCTAACCGCCGTTGCCTCGCCAGCGCTCCGCTGCGCCGCTCGCTACCCTTGCCGGCGTGGAGACCACCAGGCCGCTGCAGCTGACCGAGCAGGAACGCGAGCGCAGCCTGTCCAATCTCAAGCTGGAACGCGACGCCGTCGTGCTCTACGAGAGGCTGGCCGAGATCGAGTCGGAGGCCTCCCGCCAGGCCGCCTTCCGCCGTATCGCCGCCAACGAGAGGAGACACGCCGACATCTGGGCAACCCGCCTGGAGGAGGCCGGCGTCACGGTTCCGCCGGCCGATGCGCCGCGGGCACGCGTCAAGCTGATCATCTGGCTCGCGCGCCGCTTCGGCACCCGCCGCGTGGCCGGCCTCGTGCGCGCGCTGGAGGGCGACGAGGAGGAGGCATACGCCGAGCAGCTCGACGCGCAGACGGCCGCCATCGCGGCCGACGAGCGCGAGCATGCCCAGATCTGGGACGACCTTGGGTCCAACGATGACGCCAGTGGAGCGGCCGAGGGCAGGCGCGGACAGGCGGCCAAGGGGCGCGAAGCGTGGCACACGGCCGGTCGCTCGGGCACGCTGCGCGCCGCCGTCTTCGGCGCCAACGACGGCCTGGTGAGCAACCTGTCCTTGGTGATGGGTGTGGCCGGCGCCGTGACGGACAACAACCTGATCGTGCTGGCCGGTGTGGCCGGCCTGCTGGCAGGTGCCTTCTCGATGTCGGCCGGCGAGTACATCAGCATGCAGAGCCAGCGCGAGCTCTTCCAGCGCCAGATCGCCATCGAGCGCGAGGAGATGCGCGTCATGCCGGAGGAAGAGGAACGCGAGCTGGCCGCCATCTACCGCTCGAAAGGCGTGCCGCGGGCGGAGGCGGACCGTATCGCCGCCCACCTGATGCAGGACCCGGAGAAGGCGCTCGACACCAAGGTGCGCGAGGAGCTGGGCCTTGACCCCGACGAGCTGGGCTCACCGTGGGGCGCGGCCTGGTCTTCGTTCATCGCCTTCGCCGCGGGCGCGATCGTGCCACTCACGCCGTTCCTGCTGCTCAGCGGGATGGCCGCCTTCGTTAGCGCGCTGGCGGCCTCCTTCGTCGCCCTCTTCGTGGTCGGTGCGCTGGTCAGCCTGGTGACCGGCCGCGGCCTGCTCTTCAGCGGCTCGCGGCAGGTGGCCATCGGCGCCATCGCTGCGGCGGTGACCTATGCCATCGGCAGCCTGATCGGGATGCAGGTCGGATGAACGGGTCGACCGCTCGAGAGGGTCTGCAGGCGCGCCTGGCCGGCGAGGGCCTATCGGCCTCCAATTGGGGCAACGGTCCCGGCGACCGCTATGGCGAGCACCGCCACGACTACGACAAGGTGCTCGTCGCAACGGACGGCTCGATCACGTTTCACCTGCGCCAGCACGGGCGTGACGTCGAGCTGTGCGCCGGCGAACGCCTGGAGCTGCCGGCCGGCACGTTTCACGCCGCGACAGTCGGCCCCACAGGGGTGACCTGCCTCGAGGCGCACCTGCCGGCGGGTACGCTGGGGCGCGAGCCGAGCCACCGCGGGGACGAGTGGTGAAAACCGGCGGGCTCCAACCGGGCGTACCAGACGCAGGGCGGCCCGCAGCGGAGCGCTCGGACGAGGCCCTCGTGCGCGAGCTGCTGAGCGGCAGCGAAGAGGCGTTGCTGGAGCTTTACCGGCGCCACGCTGACAACCTCTTTCGCGCCGCAGTGCTGCGCCTGGGAGACAGGCAACTGGCAGAGGAAGTTGTGCAGGACACGTTCCTGGCGTTGTGGAACCGCGCCGAGCTCTTCGATGCGCGACGGGGCACGCTCGTGGGCTGGCTGTCGGTCATCGCCCGAAACCGCTCGGTGGACATGTTCCGCCAGGCCGGTCGCCGCGCGCCGTCAGTGCCGCTCAGCGCCATGCTGCCCGACGACCAGAGCGGCAACGCCAGCATCGAGAGCGCCCTGCGCAGGGCGGCTGTGGCTGGCGGCAACTCGGTCCCCGAGCCCGAAGCCGCGCTTGACGGGGCCTGGCTACGGACGGAGGTCAGCCGTGCGCTCGACGACATCCCCGAGATGGAACGGCAGGTGATCCGGCTGGCCTACTACGAGGAGCTGTCCCAAACCGAGATCGCTGCTCGCCTGGACTGGCCGCTGGGGACGGTCAAGACACGCACTCGCCGGGCGCTGGCCCGGCTTCGCGAATCGCTGGCCGGCGTGCGCCAGGAGCAGAGCGATGGACCACGCTGAGGTAAGGGCCTTCCTGGAGGAGGGCTTCTTCCAGCCCGGGGCGCTGCGCCAGCTCGACGAGGGCGGCGACGGCGACGATGCGATCCTGGGCTCCGTGCGCGAGCACCTGCGCGGCTGTTCCGACTGCCGGGCCGAGCTTCGCTCGCTGCGGGCAACCGGCGTGGCGCTCGACATGAGCATGGGCATCGCGCCCGCCGCCGAGGAGCGCATGCTCGCCAATGTCAGGTTGCTGGGCAGGCAGCGCAGCGCTGGGTTTACTAACCGCGCATCGGTTGCCACCGGCTCGGCCGGCTCGCGCTTCTCGATCCTGCCGATAGCCGCCGGGCTGCTGATCCTGCTCGTCGCCTTCGGGGCGGGGGCGCTGCTGGGCCTGGGCTTCCCGCAGGCAGCGCAGGAGACCGGCCCGCGGCTGGAGGGGGCGGCCAAGATGCTGGGCGAGCTGCTGTCCGAGCCCGATGCTCAGCGGGTGGCCCTCGTCGATGGCTCATCGGCACCGGCCGGCCTGGTCGTTCACTCGCCGGCGCGGCAGGAGCTGGCGGTCATCAGCAGCATGGCCGAGCCACCCTCCGGCAGCCGCTACGACTGCTACCTCGAGCGTGACGGCGAAAGGGTTCTAATCGGCCCTATGCATTTCGAGGGAGACACGGCCTTCTGGGCCGGCCCGGTTGGCGGACCGGCGGATGCCGGCCGCGAGGGAGACCGCTTCGTGGTCATGCTCGACAGCGAGGACGAGCCGGCCGTATGGGGCCAGTTCTGAGGCGGCTGCGCTAGCGCCTCCGGCTGTCTCTCGGTACCGGCCGGCCGTCGGCTGCGCGAGCGATCTCTTCCGCCCGGCGAGCGCGCTCGGTGGCCAAACCCGCCCGTTCTTCCGGGCTCAGATCAGGTGCGGGCCCGGAGAGGTATTGCTCGTGCAGCTCCAGCACTTCCTCGACGGTCTCCGCCGGCGCCTGCCCGCCTCTCCCGGCAACGACGCTGCTGATCCAGGCTGCCTCGGCCATTCGCTCGTCCGGCCCCACGTCCTCCGTCTGCCGCGGTAAGCGGCCGATGGCCAGCCAGGTGAGCGCCGCCCCCACGGCACAGCCCACGACGAGCGCCCAGAGGATGTACGGCTCGGTCATGCGGCCGAGTATAGGTATCCTGCTGGGGTGCTCCCGCTGATCCCCATCACGCCCGATCCGATCGCGATACAGATCGGGCCGCTGGCCATTGGCTGGTATCCCATCGCCTACGTGCTGGCCATCGCGGTGATGCTCATCGTCAGCCAGCGCGAACTGGCCCGGCGCGGGATCGACCCGACTCACTTCGTCAACGCGATGATCTTCGTTGGCGCGCTGGCCCTGATCGGAGCGCGCCTCTACCACGTGATTCACGAGTGGCCGCTCTACTCCGCCGACCCGTTGCGCATAATCCTGCCGCCCTACGCCGGCCTGGGCCTCTACGGCGGCATAGCCGGCGCCCTGCTGGGCATCGTCATCTACGCTCGCTGGAAGCGCGTGCCGGTGCGCCTGGGCCTGGAC
>DATKBB010000028.1:0-14151 GCA_035514295.1 Candidatus Limnocylindria bacterium
GCCTGGGCTATGGTGCTGCCACCGAGCAGCTGCGTGGAAAGGACGACGCCGACCACTCCGCCCGCCTGGCCCACCTCGCGCACGGCCCAGTCGGGAACGTTGCGCGTGGCCGGGCTGAACGGGCTCCATCGGCTTCGGCTGTTGCTGTGACGCAGCAGCCCGGTATGGCTCAGCATCGGCGGCCGACTGACTGCGGCGAGGCTGGCCCTGAGCCCGGTCTGCGACATGTGGGCCAAGTCGACCAACACGTCCTGCCGCTCCAGCTCGGCGATCAGCTCGCGGCCGGACGCGCTCAGCCCTCTCCGCCGCCGGCCGGTGCCCGAACCGACGAAGGCGTTGTCCATCACGTGTGCCAGGGCCAGCATGCGTACGCCCCGCTCTCGCAAGCGCTGCACGTTGGCAAGCTCGCCGTCGAGCGCATGGGCACCCTGCACGCCCAGGAACACCCCCACCGGACGGGCCTCGGCCGGCTGGGCTAACCAGGCCTGCAGCGCCTGCCGGGTGGGCAGCAGCCGTAGCGCTCCGTCCGACGCGGCGCACCAGCTGTCGACCCGCCCGATCAGCCACTCCAGCGTGGCCATGCCGCTGCGCAGCGCCTCAGGCGGCATGCCCAGCGAGCGAAAGTGGAAGCGAGAGAGAGTGCCGCGCAAATCGGGAAAGCGCGTGGCCAGCGTGAGCCCTACCAGCTGCACGCCCGCGGCACGCAGCCGGGGCAAGTCGACGTGTCCGCGCGGCGTCGCGGAAAGCAGCGAGGACCGGAAGAGCGCCGTGCCGACCACCAGGTCGACAACCGGCCCGGAACGATGCAGCTCGCGCGCGGCCGGCCCGGCCGCGCCGTAGGCGTCGGACGTGAGCGCCGTGCCGTGCAGCAGCCGGTCCACTGACCCGCTGATGAGGCCCACTTCCCGGCCTACTGGCCGCCCGACCTCTCCGTCGCCGCCTGCCTCTCAGTCGGCGCCCTGGGTCACCTCGAGCGGAGTGCCGGCAGCCTGGGCTCCTCGCGCGGCCTCGAGCTCGTCGCGCAGGGCGTCCAGGGCGACCTCGCGGCCCGTCCACAGCCGGAAGGCCGCCGCCGTCTGGTGCAGCAGCATCAGGTCGCCGTTGGCCGCCGACATGGCCCCGGCGCTGCGCGCGTCGCGCAGCAGCCGCGTCTCGGCCGGCATGTAGAGCAGGTCCAGCACGAGCAGCTCAGGCACGAGCAGCTCGGCCGGGATGGGTGACGTCTCGGCCGGCTCGGGCACGGCCGAGGCATTGATCAGCACCTTGGTCTTGGCCAGCTCGGCCTCGATGACCGACTCGTGCCAGGGCATGGCGCGCAGCTCCATGTGCGACGCGCTGCGGCCGAAGTGGCGCACCAGGCTCTCGGCCCGATGCAGATGCCGGTTGAAGACGACGACGCGCTGGAAGCCTTCCGTGATGAGCGTGTAGACGGCGGCGCGAGCGCCCCCGCCGGCGCCCAGCACGACCGCCGCACGGGGCATCTTCTGGCGCCCGACGAGGCTGTCGAGGGCGGCCCGGAAGCCGAGCACGTCCGTGTTGTGGCCCACCAGCCGGGCCCCCTCGCGGGTGATCGTGTCGACTGCCGCGGTGGCCTGCGCCTCCTCGGTCAGCCGGTCGACCATGGGCGCGACCCGCTCCTTGTAGGGCACCGTGATGTTGGCGCCCAGGTAGTCGTCGCCGCGCAGCTTGTCGATCGCCTCGGGCAGCTGGATGAGGGGCAGGTCGAGAGGCTCGTAGCGCGCGTCGATGCCGGCCGCGTCGAAGGCCGCCTGCTGGAGGGCGCCTGACAGCGACTGTGCCACCGGGTGGCCGATCAGAACGACGCGCTTGGCCATGTTGTGGACCTCGGACCTCTAAACAGAGAAGCCGGACCTCGGTCCGGCTCCGGCGGGCGAGTGGATCAACAAGGATCATACGGGCGGATGGTGGTGGCCGCAATGACGCCCCCAACCCACCGCGCCGTCAGGCGTCGCCCTCTCGGCCCACCCGGCGTCAGACTCAGGCCGACCGACTGTGGGGAGGGCAGTGCTATCATCGGGCGTCGGCGGGAGAGGTCGCATAGAGGCCTAGTGCGGCGGTTTGCTAAACCGTTGAGTGGGGTAACCTGCTCCGAGGGTTCGAATCCCTCCCTCTCCGCCAGCGTGCGCCCGTAGCTCAGTGGATAGAGCGTCAGGTTGCGGACCTGAAGGTCGTGAGTTCGAGTCTCGCCGGGCGCGCCACTCCCTCGAAGTCGGAGCTCCCTCACGTCCTGCCCGGGGAAGCTGGCGCCCTAACTCACTCTCGGAAAGTCAGGCCCCTTAAGCGCAGCTCCTCACGCAGGATGCGGATGGCCTTGGGGCCAACGCCATGGATGTCAAGCAGCTCACGCTCCGACCGATCAGCGAGCTGCGCGAGCTGGGTGAGGCCGTGGACTGCCAGCTCACGACGCGCGACCTTGCCAATCGATGCCGGGAACTCTGTATCTTCGGTCGTCAATCTATGCCCCCTGCTCGCCCATCCTCGCGACAGGCACGTTCGTGATGGTCAGGCGACCGGGCCGGATCGCCCCTTGGCCGATGATATCGCCGTGGCTCCGTTGCTCGATGCCCCGGTGCTAGCATGGCCAGCGTGAACTACGAGCTGTACATGGGCGCTGCGCTGGCCGAGGCTCGCGCAGCGGCTTCCAGCGGCGAGCGACCCGACGGCGCCGTGGCCGTGCTCGACGACGCGATGGTCGCCCGCGCACAGGAACAGGTCGTGGCCAGCGGTGACCCCACGGCCCACGCCGTGATGATCGTGCTGCGCGAGGCTGCCCGCCGCCTGGGCCGGACGTCGCTCGGCGGGTTGACCGTCTTCAGCACGAGCGAGCCCTGCGCGATGTGCGTCGGAGCCATGCTGGCCAGCGACGCCGATGCGCTGGTCTTCGCCCAGCCCGACCCGCACGCCGGCGCTGCCGGCTCTGCCATCCAGCTGGCCCGCAATAGCAGCCTGCCCCAGCGGCTGCACGTCGTGTCGGGCATCCTCCAGGCGGAGGCCGCCGAGCTCCAGCGAAGCGCCGTCCGAGCCTGATCGATGCCAGGCCGCGGGCCCCGCGCGGGCCGCGCGCCCAGCCTGGCCCTCGAACTGGGCGCCGAGCCGCCTTTGCTATCCTCTTTCGCGGAGAGGTGTCCGAGTGGTTGATGGTGCCGCTCTCGAAAAGCGGTGTGCGAAAGCACCGTGGGTTCGAATCCCACCCTCTCCGCCATCTCCCGCTTCCGGGTCGTCCGGCTCGCTCTGGAGAGGTCGCCTAGAGGCCTAGGGCGCGGCACTGGAAATGCCGTACGGGGCAACTCGTCGTGGGTTCGAATCCCACCCTCTCCGCCATCCGCTCCTTGACCATGGTCCGCCGGGGCCGGCGGACTCCGAGCTGGCTAAGCAGTCGACCGGTCATCCGTCGCGCTGTGTTCGCCGGGTGTACCTAACGGCCAGACAGTCGCCGAGTGTGCACCTCCATGCACCGACCGGAGAAGCTCCGCCCTGGAGTTGACCCGCCTTCTTGGCCGCCGCGTGCACCCGCGAGCACATCCGGCCAGAGCGTGGCCGTTAGGTGCACCCCATGCACGCCGAGCCAGGTGCACGACAAGCCGGCCACCGCAGCCACGGCGCGCGCCCACCACCTCACCGCTTCACCGGCCCTTGGCCGCCGAAGGGGTATGATTCACGCGCCGTGCTAGGCGGGGAACTAGCGGTGCCCTGTACCTGCAATCCGCTCAAGCAGGGCTGAATCCCCTCCCGAGGCCCGCGTTCGCGGATGCCGACGGAGTGATCGACGTTGAGGATCCGGGTCCCGCGCAGCGGCGACGCGCGAACCTCGTCAGGTCCGGGAGGAAGCAGCGATAAGCGCTGCTCGCCGGGTGCCGCGGATCGGCCTGGTCCGAGTCGATCGCCTCGTTGGGCACGCGGCCGCCTCCGGTCGACGGAGGGTGCACGGCAAGTCACTCGCCGGGAGCGATAATCCGAGGGAAGCATGTCGACCAGCGCCCCGGCCCGCATCACCCACCAGGCCCTCTATCGGCGCTGGCGCGCGCAGAACTTTGCCCAGATCGTCGGGCAGGAGGCCGTCGTCGAGACGCTGCGCAACGCCGTCCGGCTTGATCGGCTGGCCCACGGCCTGCTCTTCGTCGGGCCGCGCGGCACGGGCAAGACATCGATGGCGCGCATCGTGGCCAAGGCCGTCAACTGCCTCAGCCCACTCGACGGCGAGCCGGACGACGAGTGCGAGCCGTGCGCGGCCATCCGCGACGGCCGCGCGCTCGACGTGGTCGAGCTGGACGCCGCGTCGAACAACCGCGTCGACGACATGCGCGAGCTGCTGCCGCGCGTCTACACGGCTGCCGCCGACCTGCGCCGCAAGGTCTTCATCATCGACGAGGTCCAGCGCATCAAGGAAGGCTGGGACGTGCTCCTGAAGACGCTCGAGGAGCCGCCCGACGACGTGTTCTTCGTCTTCTGCACGACCGATCCGAGCGGCATCCGGCCGGCTGTCGTCTCCCGCCTCCAGCGCTTCACCTTCCGGCCGCTGTCCGTCGAGCAGATCGAGGGCAAGCTGCGGCGCATCGCCGAGGCGGAGGGCCGTACCGTGACCGATGCCGCCGTCACCCTCCTCGCCCAGCGCGCTGCGGGCGGAATGCGCGACGCCGAATCGATGCTCGACCAGGTGCTCGCCTCGGGCGCGGAGTCGGTGGACGCCGACGACGTGCGCGACCTGCTGGGCCTGGCCGACGCGGTGTCGGTGGACCGCTTCATCGGCTCCCTCGCCGCCGGCGACCCCCTCGACGGCATCCGCCTGCTGGACGAGCTGGAGCGGGACGGCCGAGACCTCGTCGCCTTCGCCGAGCAGGTCGTGTCGAGGCTGCGCGAGCGGCTGCTGGAAAGCCTGCGCCAGCGAGGCGGCGACTCAGCGGCCCTCGCCCGCGCCGCCCGCCGCCTGGCCGGCCTGGACGTCAACCGCGGCGCCGCCGGGGGTTATCGGCTGCAGCTGGAGCTGTCCCTGCTGGAAGCCGCCGAGCGCCAGCCGGCCGACGAGCGGCAGCCGGCCAACGAGGCGACTTCCGCCCCAGTGGCCGACGGCTCACCCGACCCGCAGCCGGCGCGTCCGGCCTCCAGGCCGCCGCCTGCGAAGGGTCCGACAGCGGCCGAAGGCCCGAGACAGCCCCCCGAGGCCGCCGTCCCGGCTCAGGAGCCTGCCGCAACTCCGCCCGCTCCGGCCCCGGCCGGCGCCCTGGAGCAACTCCAGGCCGCCTGGCCGCAGGTCGTCGAGCAGATCGGCCGCAATCCGGCCAACCGGCCATTGATCATGGCCTGCCGCCCGCTGGAGGTGCGCGACGGAGTCGTCGTGCTCGGTTTCCCTGAAAGCCAGGCATTCCTGCGCGACATCGCCGAGCGCAAGCGGACCATTCTGGAGGAGGCCCTTGGTGGGGTGCTCGGCAGGGCCGTGGCCGTGCATTGCGTGGCGACCAACATCGAACCGACACCGGCCTCGCCTCAGGGGCAGGGCTCGGACGAGCTCGTCGAGCGCGCTCGCCAGATCTTCGGCGACGACCTGCTCGAAGTGGCCGAAGTGGAATAGGAGGAGGACGACCGATGGGCATGGGCAACCTGGCCAAGATGGCCCAGCAGATGCAGGCAGAGATGGCCCGCGTGCAGGCTGAGCTGGACGAGCTGGTTCTCGAGGCCACGGCCGGCGGAGGCGCCGTGACCGCGGGCGTCAATGGCCGCCAGGAGCTGGTCTCGCTGCGCATCGATCCTGAGGTCGTCGATCCTGAGGACGTCGAGATGCTGCAGGACCTGATCACTGCTGCGGTGAACGACGGGCTGCGCCAGGTACGCCAGACCGCCGAGGAGAAGATGGCTCGGGTGACCGGTGGCATGCGCCTGCCCGGAATGGGCTGAGGCGTGACGACTCTGATCGAGCCGGTCGCCCGGCTGATCGAGGCCTTTTCCCGCCTGCCCGGCGTGGGTCCCAAGACGGCTCAGCGGCTGACCTATCACCTCCTGCGTGCACCCGACAGCGAGGCCCGCGCGCTGGCGACTGCGCTGGTGGCCGTGCGCGACGAAGTTGTCTACTGCCAGTCCTGCTTCAACATCAGCACCGGCCCCACCTGCCCCATCTGCGCGGATCCGGCGCGCGACGCCGCGCGGCTGTGCGTCGTGGAGGAGCCACTCGACGTGCTTGCCCTGGAGCGCACGGGCGCCTTTCGGGGCACATACCACGTCCTGCACGGCGCGATCTCGCCCATGGACGGCGTGGGTCCCGACCGCCTGCGGGTGCGCGAGTTGCTCGACCGGGCCGCGCGCCGCCGCACCGAGGGCGAGCCGTTCGAAGAGGTCGTGCTGGCCACCAATCCGACCCTCGAGGGCGAGGCGACGGCGATGTACCTGGCCGAGCGCCTGGCCCCCGATGTGCGCCTGATCACGCGCATCGCGCGAGGCATCCCGGTGGGCGGTGACCTGGAGTACGCGGACGAGGTGACTCTCGTGCGGGCGATGCAGGGCAGGCGCGAGTTTGAGGGCAACGGCCACCGGTGAGCAACCTGGTCGCGGAGCTCCTGCTGCGCCTGGTCAAGCCGGCGTTCGCCGGCCTGCTGGGCCTGCTCGTCTTCGTGGTAGCTGTGGCTATCGGCGAGCCGGCCAGCGTCAGCCTGGCGCTGCTCTGCTGGCTGTCTGCGGCGGCCTTCATCCTGCTTGTGCAGGAGAGTCCGCTCTAGCCGCCCGGGTGGTGGATCAAGACGATCCGTGGCGCTATGTCATTGTGCGCGGCCTTGTGACGGAGATCCGGCCCGACGACGGACTCGCGTTCATCGACCGCATATCGCTCCGCTACACCGGCGCGCCGTACTTTCGCCGCAACCCACTTATCCACGAACAGGCCGGCAGCGAGGCTTGCCAGGCCCAGGTTGGCAATGCCGAACGTGCCCACGTTGGCACCTATGGCTGCCAGCAGAAACAGCACGACGGCAATGCCGTACAGGATCAGGCCCGGCGAAAATCATGTCCACGGTCACTCCCTCTCGCTCCCACTCCACTCCCCCTCGTCCCCCTGCGGGCACTCTAGGAACTGCAGCGCCGAATTGGGCGCCTGCGCACCGCCGGCGCGAAGTCCCGGTGCGCCCGAGCACGGGGTCTGGTGCGAAACCGCTGTCATGGCTCCGGGTCGAGCACGATCTGATCGAACGCCGGTGCCGCCGCCAGCTGGTCCCATGCAAATCCCGTGACCCGTGTGGAGGCGAGCACAACCCCAACACCGGCTCCGTACGAAACCGATGCAACGACGTTCTCCATCATGTGCTGGTCAAGTGCGGCCCAGCACTCGAACTGTGCCGTTCCGGTGAGCGGCAGGCACGCCTCGATCCGGGCGTCGACGTTGGGCACCTCGACGCCCTCGTACCCCCACTCGGTCAGCTGCGCCGAAGTCGCACCAACGAGCGACCCGTTGCCCGTCTCGGCGAGTGCGGTCGGGCTGTAGAACTGCGCGAAGAAGTTCGCGGCAGAGAGGGCGTCCTTCGACCAGCCCAGCGGGATGTAGATGGCAACGTGCTGCGACGGATCGTCGTAGGCAGCAAAGAAGTCGTCCAGAGGCACCGGCTCCAGCGCAACCTCGATGCCGATCTTCGCCAGGTCGTCGCGCACCGACTCGCCAACCTGTGGGAACGGCTCCAGCTCGCGGGCCAGGGCACGCGCGCCGCGACATTCGGGCGCATCACACATCCCGTCGCCGTCGGTGTCATATACCGACTGTCTCATCTCGGCCATCGCCGCTGCTACGTCGCCTGCGTCGCCCGCCGACGGGTACGGCCGGTAGTCGACGAGCAGGTTGTCCTGCATGGCGTCGGGCACCATGTGATGCGCAACGCGCAGAACCAGCGGCCCGCCCAGCAGGTCCACGATCCGTTGCCTGTTGGTGACGTAACTCACGGCCTTGCGCACGTGGATGTCGTCGAACGGCGGCTCAGCCAGGTTCATCAGGATGCCCGCGATGAAGTCCGCATCGTCGACGAATACGCGGCCCAGGCTGGCGTCGGCCCGCACCTCGTTCACGATCTCCACCGGGATCTGCCCACCCGTTGCGCCCCACCGGAGCAGGAGATCGGCCCGTCGTGCATAGATTTCGGCAACCGCGTCGTCCATTGTCGGCACCATCTTCAGTTCGATGCGGTCCGGCCGTGCGGGCCGCAGCGCATCTGTCGCCGCCTGCCACGATGGGTTGCGGACGAGGTTGATGAACTGGCCGGGAACAAGTCCGGCAACCGGCGTCTGCTGCGCCGGTGGCAGCGTGAAGTCAAGCTGCTCCGATCCCTCGAACATGTATGGCCCGGATGAGACGAGGAAGCGACCGTAGCCGTCATCGTGACCGTCGGCAATGCCGAAGGGCGCCTGCGGGTCGAGCGGACTAGGTGGGATGGGGATCGGGAGTGAGACCGCCAGACGCGCACCGAGGTCGCCGGCCGGTCTCGTAAGCCTGATTACGAGGGTGTACTGATCCGGACTCTCGAGTCCAGAGATCGAGGCTGCCTCACCGTCGAGGTAGGCCTGGGCGCCCACGATGTCGGCGTACGTGGTCCTGCCGAAGCTGCCTTCGGCGAGTGAGGGCGCCATCAATCGGAGGAAGCCGCGAATCAGGTCGGGCGCGGTGATCTCGACATCGGCCAGCGGCGGGCCGTAGCGCAGCCCTTCCTTCAGCCGAAACGTCCAGCTCAGGCCGTCGGCCGAGATCTCGGGCATCTCGCTCGCCAGGTCGGGATGCATGCGGGCTCCACCTTCCTCCGTCGAGCGGCCGTTGTTGGAGAGCAGGGCCCGGGTCAGGCAGCAGCGCATCAGCTCCCACGTGTCGTACGCCGAGAAGGGATCCAGATGAGGGTCGAGCGACGCCGGATCACCTTCGGCGACCACGAACTTTCCGAAAGCCAGTTGGTCAGAAGGCATGACGATGCGCAGCGTGCCACCGGACGGAACCTCGGCCGTCGGGCTGGGAGTGGCGACTTCGCTGGGCGGGGCCGTGCAGCTCGCGGCGACGAGCAGAAGGGCCACACCCGCTGCAACCGGCCTGAACCAGCGCGGCCTACTCACGAATCGAGACCCACACGGCAACTCCGTCGACGGCCACGTCCTCTGGCGCACCGCCCACCTCTATGCGTTCGAAGTCCGCCCGCGCCGTCGGGTCGATTCGCACGACCTCGCCCGAGCTCACCGCAACCCATACCGCGTCCGACCCACACGCGACGCCGCGCGGCGGTCCGGGCATGTCGAGAGTCTGCTGCAGCGCGTTGGTAGCGGCGTCGATGATCGTCAGCTTGTTGCCCAGCGCGCTCGTCACCCACAGCCGCCCATGGCACAGCACCAGGTCCTGCGGCGGATCGGAAAGCGCGGTTTCACCGGTGCTGGCCAGCGTCTGGGGGTCGATGCGCCACACCGTGCGGTCGATGACGTTCGCCACCCACACCGATCCCTCCCCGGCCGTCACGGCCTGTGGCTGTTGTCCTACGTCAATCTCGCCGCTGACGGCACGTGTCGTCAAGTCGATCCGGGTCAGCGTGTTGCGCACGCGGTTCGTGACCCACACCGAGCCTTCACCGACCGCGACGCCCTCCACGCCGTCACCCAGCGCCATCGACGGCTCGAGGGTGCGGCTGTTGAGGCCCACTCGGAGCAGGCTCCCGCCGCCGCCGGCAGTGCCGAAGCCAGCCGTCATCCACACGGATCCGCCGCCAATGGCCATGCCCGTCGGCGAGGCAGGCAAGCCGATAGGCGTCACGGCCCGCGTCGCAGGATCGACGCGATTCAGCGTCCGCCCGCTTTGGCTGATCACCCACAGCGCGCCTTCGCCCATCTCGATGTCGGTCGGATCGCTGATCTCGACCAGCGAGCCGAAGGCGCGCGATGGACCTTCGATGCGCAGCACGCTGTTCGGCCGTGGCTCGATCGGCGCGGGCGGCGGCGCGGAGTTGGCCAGGAGGACCGCGATCGCGCCGGCTGTCGCCAGCCCGCCCAGGCCCAGCGCGGCCAGGATCGGCGTCCAACTGCGCCGGCGGGCGGTGGGATCGGCCGGCTCCTCGAGCGGCAGGGCGCGGTCCGTGGCCGTTTCCTCGACCGCGAAGAGCCGCCACTCACCGGGCACGCCTCGGAGCTCGTGCACGCCCTGGTCCGCGAAGCGGATGTCCGAGCCGGCCACGACATCGTGGACGATGCCCGTGACGTAGATTTGGCCTGGTTTAGCGAGGCCCAGGACGCGCGAAGCGGCGTGGACGGCGATGCCGCCCACCTTGCCGCCCATCACCTCGACCTCCCCCATGTGCACTGCGGCGCGGATGTCGATGTTGAGCGGTCGGAGCGCGTCGATGATCGCCCACGCGCAGTCGATGGCCTGGGCGGGCCGATCGAACATGACGAAGAACCCGTCGCCCGCCGTGTCCAGCTCCCGCCCGCCAAAGCGCTTGAGCTGGCGGCGAACGATCGCGTGGTGGCGCGCGACCAGCGACTTCCAGCCGCGATCGCCGAGCTGTGTGGCCAGCTCCGTCGAGCCCACGATGTCGGTGAACATGACGGTCGCCAGTAGCCGTTCCGGTCCTCTCGGGCTGCGCCGCATGCGGCTCAGTGTGCGCGACCCGGGTCCTGCCCGGCAACCAGATGAATCAGAGAGATATGGCCCGTGTCTCTGCCCGCCAGCCAGACCCGCGACTGTCGAAGGAGGCCGGCTGGCCGGCATCCCAATGCACCAGATGGAGCGGCTAATGGCCATCCCGGGCGGTTTTCTCGCGCTTGGAGCGGAGATGCGCTACGTCATCGACCAGGGCTGCGCGCCCGGGCCATGCGAAGTCTGGAGGCGGAGGCGGGCGCAGCCTGGACATCGGCCGACGGGCACCTGACATCCGGCTGCGGCACTCCGGTCAGCACCAGCTGGGATTCGCAGGCATCGCCGTGGGCGCGCCCGGCGCCGTCGTCTCGAGCGGAGATCGCGTCTGGTTCGCGCCACTCGGCGCCCTGCCCTGACCGGAGCAGCGCTCAGGGAGCCAGCACGATGTGGTCCAGCGCGGGGGCACCAATCAGCTGATCGTGGGTGTAACCAAGAACGCGCGGTGAGCGAGCACGACGAGCAGCTCCGAGCCGTACGGAACCACGGGCACGACGTTTCCATGATGTGCTGGTCGAGCGCCGCCCAGCATTCGAACTGCTGCGCGCCGGTCAACGGGACGCACGCATCGAGGCGTCCGTCGATGCTGGGGACTTCGCGGGCGTCGTAGCCCCACTCCTCGAGCTGCTCCGGAGTCGAGCCCACGAGCGACCCCGGGCTGCCGGTCAGGCTGTGATACGGAAAAAGGAACTCGGCCGGCGTCAGGACGCTCTTGGCCCAACCCAGCGGGACGAACACGCCGACGTGCTGCGTGGGATCCCCGAACGCGGCGAAGAAGTCATTGAAGGGCAGCGTCTCCACGCCGAGCTCGATGCCGAGCGACGCCAGATTGTCGCGGACGACCTCGGCTATGTCGCCGTATGGGTCCCGGCTGAGCGCGCGGACTGCCTGGCACACTGACTCGTCGCACACGCCGTCGCCGTCGGCGTCGTACGCGGATTGGGCCATCTCATCCCTGGCCGCCACGAGGTCTCCCGCGCCCTCCGGCGTCCGGTAGGGCGCGTAGTCGACCGCGGTCACCTCGACGTCGACCAGCGGCGGGCCGTACCGAACACCCTGCTTGAGCCTGAAGGCCCACGCCAGGCCGTCGGCGGAGATCTCGGGCATCGAGGAGGCAACGTCGGGTGGTAGCTCTGCGCCGCCCTCTTCGGTCGACCGGCCGTTGGTCGAGAGCAGTCTCCGCGCAAGGCAGCAGCGCAACAGCTCGGCTGCGTCGTACCAGTGGTCGGCGTGCGGATCGAGGACGCTGAGGCGCGGGTCGGGTTCCTGCGAGCCGGGTTCCGGCGCCGCCGCCGCCAGCTTGCTGCGCGGGATGCCGACCGGCACGACCACTCGAAGCGTCCCGCCTTGGACAGCCGCCGTCGGGCTGAGTGGCGCCGGCGAGAGCGTGGGCGTGGGCGGTGCAGAGGTACACGCCGCCGCGGTGATCGCCACGACGAGCGCTGCCACGCGCTTCCTCATGCCCTCGCCCCTCTCGGTTGCGGGGCTGGACATCTGCGGTCGGTGCCGCTCGGCGCGGTCCCGCCGAGCAGTGAACCACCAATCCCCGCCACGACACGCCGGCGTCCGTCCGGGTAGTGGGTCCTCCGTCCGGATGACGTCAAGTCTTTTGTGTAAACGCCGCGAGCGGGCGCTTGGCCAGCAGCTCATTCAGCCTGAGCACCTGGCCAAAGATGATGCGATCGGCTGAGTGACGGTCGGTCAGGCAGCCAACGGGCCGCAGCCGCCGGCGCAGCTCACGGAAGGCACGCTCGAGCAGGTTGGTCGTGCGCAGGCTGGGCCGGAGCGCCTCGGGCAAGCTGAAGACTTCCAGCAGCGCGTCGAGGTCGCGCTCGAGGTTGCGCACGATGATCGGGTGCCGGCCGCGCCAGACCTTGGCCCAGCGCCAGCAGGCCGCCACCGCCGCCCGCCTGGTGCGGGCCCGGTAGATGGCTCGCAGGCCGCCCAGGCAGGCCTTGCGCTCGGCCCGTGGCAGTGCCCTCGAGGATGAGCCGCAGGCGATGCGTCCAGCAGCGCTGCAGGACGGCTGCGGGGAAGGCTTCGGCGACGGCAGCCGCGATGCCCTCGGCGCCATCGGCGGCGACCAGCACCACGCTGTCGGGATCTAGACCGCGGTGCACCAGCGAGCTCAACAGGCGACGCCACTCGGCGGTCGATTCGGAGGCCGCCTGGCGGTAGTCGAGTAGCTCCCGCCGGCCCCCTGCGTCGATGCCATAGGCGGCCAGCACGACGCGCCTGGCGGCGGCCCGCCCGGCTCGGCCGCGGACGGACAGCCAGAGACCGTCGAGGAGCAGGTAGCGCGGCCTGAAGCTGAGTGGTCGGCGGTGGAAGGCGGCCACTTGGCCGTCGAGCGCGCGGACCAGCCGACTGACTGCCGCCGGGCTCAGGCTGACACCGGTCATCGTCCCGGCCAGGGCGGCTGTCTCGCGCGTCGAGAGGCCACGCAGGAAGGCCTGGCGCAGGGATCCGGTCGACGACCGTCGTGCGGCGCGCCGCGCGGGCCAGGAATGAGGGCCGGTAGGGCATCTGCCGGCGGCGTGGAACGCGCAGGTCATCGATCGCGCCCAGCTCGGTGACCAGCGCGCGGTAGTAGGCGCCGTTGCGCAGGTCGGTGCGCCGGGCCGTGCGCTCGTAGCGCCGGGCGACCAGCTGGGCGGCCAGCTCATCCTCCATCGTGGCCTCCAAGATGCGCTTGACCGCCTGCAGCAGCTCGGGCCGCAGGTCGCCCCCAGCGCTTCCTCGTCGCGCACCTCCCGCCAGCGCTCGGCCGGGCTGCGATCGGTGAGGGCCGGTACAGTTCTCATCGGGCGTACTCCTTCTGTGCTGACACACCTGAAGTTGTACGCCCGCTCGCTGCCGGCTTTCACACAAGAGACGCGACGCCAGTCTCCGTCCGAGCACGCTTGACGCCTGGGCCCCAGAGCGGGTAACCTACTCGTCCGCGGTCGCTGCGAGGCGGCCCAGGCCCCGACCGGGGCCAACCGAAATCCCTGAAGCTCCTGTTGACAGGCCGTGTGTGACTGTGTCACAATGAACGGCTGCGCTGGGGGCCCACAGGGAACTCGGCGCGCTGCACCTTAACAAGTGAAGAGTGGTAGGAAATCAGCAAGTGCGAGCGGGCAAACCCCGAACCGAATGAGCTGGCCGAAAGGCTGGTTCTTTTCTTGTCGGAGAGTTTGATCCTGGCTCAGGATAAACGCTGGCGGCGTGCATGAGACATGCAAGTCGAACGAGTGCCTCGGGCTTGCTCGAGGCGCTAGTGGCGGACGGCTGAGTAACGCGTTGGTGACCTGTCCCGAAGTGGGGAATAACTGCCCGAAAGGGTGGCTAATACCGCATGTGGTCGTACGTTCGGTCGTACGAGTAAAGCCGCAAGGCGCTTCGGGAGGGGCCTGCGTCCGATTAGCTCGTTGGTGGGGTAATGGCTCACCAAGGCGACGATCGGTAGGTGGTCTGAGAGGACGATCACCCAGACTGGGACTGAGACACGGCCCAGACTCCTACGG
>DATKBB010000029.1:0-33473 GCA_035514295.1 Candidatus Limnocylindria bacterium
CCAGATGAGCCAGAACGCGTCGCCGCCCAGGCCGCACGAGTGCGCCGCCACGACCGCCAGCGCCGCGTTGGTGGCGATGGCGGCATCGACCGCCGACCCGCCCGCCCGCAGCACGCCCAGGCCGGCCTCGCTGGCCAGGTAGTGCGGGCTGGCCACCGCGCCGCGCAGGCCGCGCGCCGGGCGCACGGGGACGAGCGGGGGCTCCGGGTTCCGATGGTCCGTGCTCACGCTGATGAGCATACGGTGCGCCGCCGGCAGCGCGGCCGGCAGGGCCCCTGCAAATCCGCGGCGCGCATCAAAATCTGGCAGTCTGTGCACGGCAACCGTTCCGACCCGCCACTTTCCGGAAGTGCCCACGCTCTCTTAGCCGTTATTCGATGCGTGGCGCGGATTACGCCGCCGGCCGGCGACGCCCGCTGCGCAAGTGGGCCATGAAGGCGGCGTAGTCGGCGTAGCGCGCGGTCCCCGCCCCGCCGTGCAGTGGTGTGGCCAACAACCAGCGACCGGAGCGCTCGTACGGGTCGACCATGGCGATAGCCCGAGCTTGCCCTACCATCCCCGCCGGTTCACCCGCCGTCAGCGTAGCCAGGCGGCGCGCGGGCTGAGGGAAGGCCCGGCGCAGCAGCTCGCCGTTCTCCGCCAGGCGGTCGCGGTTACGAGCGGTAGCGAGCACAAGCAGAGCGCTGGCCATCCGCCGGGGCTTCCATCCGGCGCGGCGCGCGGCGGCCCAGGCCAGGCGCTCATACCAGCTCTGCTGGCGCATGACTGCGCCGATGTCGGGCAGATCCGTCTTGATCTCGATGAGCAGCAGCATGCCATCCGACGGCCGGTAGGCCAGCACGTCGATCCAGCCCCGAAACCGGCCGTCGAGGACTTCCACCTCCGTCGCGACCAACCAGCCCAGCCGCTCAAGCCGGCGGGCGACGTACTGCACGCAGCGGGCATGAGCCGCGTCCCGCTGACGCTGGCGGTCGCCCAGGAGTGGCGTCCGGGCCTCGAGCGACACCTGCACGCCAAGCGTCTCCAGCACGGTGGCGGCCGTCTCGAAGGTCAGCCGCTCGATGGAACCCTTCTCGATCCGAGAAACGGTCGATTGCGATACGCCACCGCGTCGAGCGAGCTCCGCTTGGCTCCAGCCGAGGGCATGCCGTGTCTCCCGCACGACCGACGCAACCCGGCTGCGAAGTGCCCGCCCACGCAGGTCCATCGCCGATTCATATCGCGGCGGACTTATCCCCGACTTGCCGGCGGGTCATCGGGCGGTGCACTTCAGGCTGACGGGGGCCCGCGGCAATCCGCGGCTCGCATAGGAATTCGACTATCGCCGCACGGCGACCGCTTCGCACCGCCGCCCTTGGGGCGTCTCCACGCTCCGATTGCCCAAATCCGATGCGTGGTGCGGATCCCGGGCGACGACGCGGGCAACGACGATCGGCGACGGCCTAGCTATCGGCCAGGTTGAGCGCCAGCCAGCGTTCGGCTTCGGCCAGCGACCAGGACTTGCGCCGGGCGTAGTCGGCCAGCTGGTCGCGCCCGATGCGGCCCAGCCCGAAGTAGCGCGCCTCGGGGTGCCAGAAGTAGAGCCCGCTGACCGACGAGGCGGGCACCATGGCCATCGACTCGGTCAGGTGCATGCCGGCCTGCCGCTCGGCGTCGAGCAGGCGGAAGATGGTGCGCTTCTCGGTGTGGTCGGGGCAGGCCGGATAGCCCGGCGCCGGGCGAGTGCCCTGGTACGACTCCGCGATGAGTGCGTCGTTGTCCAGCGACTCGTCGGGAGCGTAGCCCCACAGCTCGCGCCGGACGCGCGCGTGCAGCCACTCTGCGAAGGCCTCCGCCAGGCGGTCGGCCAGCGAGGCCAGCAGGATGGCCGAGTAGTCGTCGCCGGCCGATGCGAACGTCGTCCGGGCAGCCTCCAGCCCGCCACCGGCCGACACGGCGAAGGCGCCCACGAAGTCCGCCACGCCCGATTCCTGCGGGGCGACGAAGTCCGACAAGGCGACATTGGGGCGCCTGTCAGGCTTGGCCATCTGCTGGCGCAGGGTGTGCAGGTGCGTGAGGTCGGCCGCCCGCCCCTCGTCGGTATAGAGCACGATGTCGTCGTCGGCGGTCGATGCCGCCGGCCAGAAGCCGACCACGCCGCGGGGCTCGAGCAACCGCTCGGCGACCACCCGCTCGAGCAGGCGCTGCGCGTCGTCCCAGAGTCCGCGTGCGGCCTTGCCGCGGCGCTCATCGTCGAGGATCTGCGGGTAGCGGCCGGGCAACTCCCAGGCGGTGAAGAAGGGCGACCAGTCGACGTAGGGCAGCAGCTCCTCGACCGAGGCGGCTACTGGCCGCACGCCGAGGAACGACGGGCGGGGCGCGCCGTCCGGCCAGGCCAGCTGCAGCCTGTTTGCGCGCGCCTCCTCGATGCTGAGGCGGCGCGTGCGCTCGTCGCGGTCGGAGTGCTGCCGGCGCAGCTCCTCGTACTGCTCACGCGTCTTCTGCACGAACGCGTCGCGAGCCTTCTCGTCGAGCAGCGCGCGCGTCACGCCTACCGCCCGGGAGGCGTCGACGACGTGGACGACCGGGCCGCTGTAGGCCGGCTCGAGGCGGACGGCGGTGTGGGCACGCGACGTTGTCGCGCCACCGATCAGCAGCGGCAGGCTCATGCCCTCGCGTTCCATCTCACTGGCCACCACGCGCATCTCCTCCAGGGAAGGCGTGATCAGGCCGGACAGGCCAATCAGGTCTGCGTCCACGCGCTTGGCCGTCTCGAGGATCTGCGGCCAGGGCACCATCACACCCAGGTCGATCACCTCGTAGCCGTTGCAGCCCAGCACAACCCCCACGATGTTCTTGCCGATGTCGTGCACGTCGCCCTTGACGGTGGCCATCACGATCCGGCCGGCCGAGTTGCGGCCGTTGTCGGTGGGCACGCCGCCCTCGGCGATCAGTTTCGCCTTCTCGGCCTCGATGTAGGGCACCAAGTGGGCCACGGCCTGCTTCATCACGCGCGCGCTCTTGACCACCTGCGGCAGAACCATGCGGCCGCTGCCGAAGAGGTCGCCGACGGTGTCCATGCCGGCCATCAGCGGCCCCTCGATGACGTCGAGTGGGCGGGCAGCGTGGCGGCGGGCCTCCTCGGTGTCCTCCACGATCCAGTCGCTGATGCCCTCGACCAGCGCGTGGCGCAGGCGCTCCTCTACCGGCGCCTCGCGCCAGGACAGGTCACGCTCGGCAGGCGCGCGGCCCTGCGGGGAGAGCTTCTCGGCCAGCTCGAGCATGCGCTCGGTGGCGTCCGGTCGGCGGTTGAGGACCAGGTCCTCGGCACGCTCGCGCAGCTCTGTGGGGATCTGCTCGTAGACCGGCAGTGCGCCGGCGTTGACGATGCCCATGTCCATGCCGGCGGCGATTGCGTGGTACAGGAAGACCGCGTGGATCGCCTCGCGCACCTGGTCGTTGCCGCGGAACGAGAAGGAGAGGTTGGAGACGCCGCCGCTGACGAGCACGCCGGGCAGCTCCGCCTTGATGCGCCGCACCGCCTCCAGGTAGGCGAGGCCGTAGCCCGCGTGCTCCTCAATGCCAGTGCCGACGGCGAAGATGTTGGGGTCGAGGATGATGTCGGTCGGGTCGAAGCCGGCCTGCTCGGTCAGGAGGCTGTGGGCGCGCCGGCCTATCTCGAGCTTACGCTCGGCCGTGTCCGCCTGGCCGGCCTCGTCGAAGGCCATCACGATAACCGCCGCGCCGTAGCGGCGGGCGAGGCGTGCCTGGCGCACGAACTCCTCCTCGCCCTCCTTCAGGCTGAGCGAGTTGACGACGGGCCGGCCCTGCACGTGCTTGAGCCCCTCCTCGATGACCGACCAGCGCGAGGAGTCGACGACGAAGGGCACCTTGGAGATGTCCGGCTCGGCGCCGAGCAGGTCCAGGAAGCGGGCCATCGCCGCCTCCGAGTCGAGCATCGCCTCGTCCATGTTGATGTCGATCATCTGGGCGCCGTTCTCGACCTGCTGCCGGGCGACCTCGACGGCCTGCTCGTACTCGCCCGCGGTGACCAGCCGCGCGAAGGCGCGCGAGCCGGTCACGTTGGTCCGCTCGCCGATGTTTACGAAGAGCGAGTCGGGGCCTATGTCGAGCGGCTCCAGGCCGGCCAGCCGCGTGCGCGGCTCGACCTCCGGCACGCGGCGGGGCGCCAGCCCCTCGACCGCGCGGGCGATGGCGCGGACGTGGTCCGGCGTGGTGCCGCAGCAGCCACCGACGATGTTGAGCGTGCCCGCCTCGGCCAGCCCACCCAGCACCCGCGACGTCTCGGGCGGCTGCTCGTCGTAGCCGCCGAAGGCATTGGGCAGGCCGGCGTTGGGATAAGCGCTGATCGGCACGTCGGCGATGCGTGACAGTTCCTGCAGGTATGGCCGCAGCATCTCCGCGCCCAGCGCGCAGTTGAGCCCTACCGCGAAGGGGCGCGCGTGGCGGATGCTGTTCCAGAACGCGCCCACGGTCTGACCGCCCAGCGTCCGCCCGGAGGCGTCCGTGATGGTCCCGCTGACGATCACCGGCAGCCGGAGACCGAGCTCTTCGAAGAGGCCCTCGACGGCGAAGATCGCTGCCTTGCCGTTGAGCGTGTCGAAGATCGTCTCGATCAGCAGGATGTCAGCGCCGCCGTCGACCAGCCCTCGCGCTGCCTCCCCGTAGGCCGCCATTAACTGGTTGTAGGTGACGTTGCGCGCGCCGGGGTCGTTGACGTCGGGCGAGAGCGAGGCAGTCCGGTTCGTTGGGCCCAGCGATCCGGCTACGAAACGCGGCCGGCCGGGCTCGGCCTCCTCGCAGGCGTCGGCGGCCTCGCGCGCGATCGTCGCCGCCGCCCGGTTCATCTCCTCGGCGTAGGGCTCCAGCGCGTAATCGGCCATGGAGATCGCGTTCGCGTTGAACGTGTTAGTGCTGATGATGTCCGCGCCGGCTGCCAGGTAGGCGCGGTGGATCTCGCCGATCACGTGCGGCTGAGTGAGCACGAGCAGGTCGTTGGCGCCCTTCAGGTCGCGCGGGTGGTCGGCAAATCGCTCGCCGCGGAAGGCGGCCTCGTCCAGCCCGTAGGTCTGGATCATCGTGCCCATGGCGCCGTCGAGCACGAGGATGCGCTGGGCCAGCAGGCCGGGCAGCTGCTCCAGCCTGCTTGCTCGTCGCGTCGCTGCTTCCGTGGTGGTCATCGGATTACGGAGTGTAGGCCGGGCGTGCCACCGGCACCCGCGCTTCGAGATGCCAGGCCGTTTGGCTATGCCAAATCCCACTGGCATCGCGGCGTCGGCTCCCTGCGGAAGCCGGCTCGTCCACAATGTGTCACGTATGAGCGACAGCCTGGCGCCCGCCTCAGCCGCCGCCTTGGCCGACTGGGCCGCACGAGTTGCGGCGGACCGCGCGCAGGTCGAGCGCGTCCGCGAAGTCGAGGACCCGTCCGACTTCTACGCCCAGGTGGCCGAGCGCTTCCGCCTCGACCCTCGCCGCTCCGAGGACGCAACGCTGGAGCTCTTGCTGCGCGACGCCCACCCGGAGGAGACGTGGCTGGACATTGGGGCGGGAGCCGGCCGCTACGCCCTTCCGCTGGCTCTCCGCGTCGAGCACGTCATTGCGGTCGAGCCGTCGCCACGCATGGTCGAGCTGCTCCGCCAGGGCATGCGCGAGCACCGTATCGGCAACGTGCGGGTGCTCGAGGCCGACTGGCCGCTGGCCGACCCGCCGCCGGCCGAGGTGGGGCTGATGGCCCACGTCGGTTACGACATCGCGAACATCGGGCCGTTCCTCGACCGGCTCGAGAGTGCCAGCTCGCGGCTGTGCCTGGCGGTGATGGGCGAGAGTGCCATGACCACCGTCGCCTCCCGGCTCTGGGAGGCGATCCACGGGGAGGCGCGCGTGCGCCTGCCCGCCCTACCCGAGCTGCTCGTCCTGTTGCTGGCCCGCGGCCGCCTGCCTGAGGTGCAGCTGGTGGACCGTCGGCCACCGGTCTTCTCGTCGGCCGATGAGGCGCTGGCCATGGCCCGCCGCCAGCTCTGGCTGCGCGAGGGGAGCGTGAAGGATGACCGACTGCGCGCCCTGCTGCCCGACCACCTGCACGAGGTCGACGGCGGCTGGACCTTCGATCGCTGGCCGTCCAAGATCGGTATCGTCAGCTGGCGGCCGCACTGACGCGCCAGATGCTCAGCAGGCGAGTGGTAACTGTCTATTTCGCCCGAATTTTGGTCAGACTCTCACCATGCGAGGGGTAACGATCCATCCCGCCCGAGTCTCGGTCAAACGCTCACCGGGCGAGCAGTAACTTCGATTCCGCCCAATTCCTCGTCAGACGCTCGGCACGCGAGCGTTACATGAGCGCGGCCCGACGCCGGTCGCCAATAGCACGCTAGGTGGGCGTTTGGCCATTCGGGACATAGCCGCGGCGCGGAGTCACGCTCAGGCCGCCTTCGGCGACAGGCGTCTGACCCTCTTGACGGTGGCAAAGCCCGACTTTGCGTTCGTCTTGCGGGCGTTTGACCAGAATGAGAGGGCGGCGATGGGTTTTACCGGCTTCCGCATCCAGTCGACGATCTCGTGGCCTCCTGCCAGAAGTGCCGCCCGTAATGTCGTCGAGTGAGACCGGACGCGCCGTCTGTTGGTACTGCCTTCTGCGACGATCAGCCATGTGCCAATCACCCGCGGATCCCAGCCACGCTCGCGGGCGATCCGGGGTGCCAGGCGGCTCTTGCGGTCCAGCGTGCTCATCAGCTCGTTCACGTCGACGATCTCTGTCTTGAGTTCGATCACGAGTAGTGCACGCGTCGCCGGTTGCCAGGCGAGTATGTCGATCGCGCCGCGCTCACCAAAGACGGCGAAGGTCACCTCGGGCGCGATGATCCAGCCGGGCAGCTCGGCGAAGTAGCGTGCAGTGGCCTCGTGGAGTGCGGAGTGGCGCGAGTTCATGAGTCGATCGAGCTCGCCGCCGTGCCACCTCACACCAAGCTCGAGCCGCACGTCCAGCGCTCCGGCGATCCCGAGCAGGTGATCCAGGCTCAAGCCGCCAACCCTGCCCGACTCGACGCGCGAGACTGCCGCCCGCGAAACGCCCGCCCGCAGGGCGAGGTCCTCCTGGCGCCAGCCCTTCTTGATCCGAACGGCACGAAACGTTGCTCCGACCCGCCGGTAATCCACCTGCGCGATGTTGCCGGGCACCACTCTCCCGGCCGTCATCCGCCAATTACCGCCGGCTTAGCGAGCCCGGTCGCATCTCCCATTGCCAGACCGGCTCGGGCGGATCGCCTTCTGGCTCGGACAGGCGCAGGCCGTACCAGGCTACGTCGTGCCAGCGGCCCAACTTGAAGCCCGCGCGCCGATACACGCCCACAAGTTCCATGCCGATCGACGCGTGCAGCGCCTCGCTCGCCGGGTTGGGCAGCGTCACCCCGGCGAACACGTTGACGAAGCCCTGCACGCCCAGCATCTCCAGTAACTCTGCGTACAGGCGCTTGCCAACGCCCCGTCCATGCCAGGCGGGCTCGACGTAAGCGGAGACGTTGACCGACCAGCGGTAGGCGACACGGGGCGAATGCTCGGCGGCGTAGGCGTAGCCGATCACCCCTTCCTCAACCATCTCGGCCACCAGCCAGGGCCGGAAGGTCAGGATGGCGCGCATGCGCTCGGCCATCTCGGACGCCTCGGGCGCGACCTCCTCGAAGGAGATGGCCGAGCCTTCGACCGCCGGCCGCTAGATGCCGGCCACCCGCTCGGCGTCCCGCTCGGGGTCGGCCAGGCGGACGCGCAGGTCGGCCGCTGCCGGCCGACCACGGGAAGTCATGGCAGCGGCGTTTCGACCCCGCGCTCGGCGGCGATCACGTTGCAGCCCAGCAGGCCGCGGTCGGTGAGGCCGTGCCGCAGCTGCTCGGGCGTGCCGGCGAGCACCGGGAAAGTGCCGTAGTGGATGGGCACGACCACGCTCACACCGAGCAGTTGCGCGGCGCGCGCCGCACCTGCGGGGCCCATGGTGTAGTGCCCGCCGATGGGCAGGAACGCCATGTGCGGCTTGTACATCTCGCGGATGAGCGCCATGTCGCCGAAGACCTCTGTATCGCCAGAGTGGAGGACCCGCCGGCCGTCCTCCATCTCTACAACGAACCCGGCCGCCTCGCCCAGGTAGAGCGGTCCGTCGCCGGCCTGTGACCAGTCGCCGGCCGAGTGGTCGGCGTGGACCATGGTGATCTTGACCCCGGCCGCTTCGACGGTGCCGCCCTTGTTCATGCCGATGATTTCTACGCCGCTGCCCTCCAGCTGCTTCTCGAGCCATAGGCTGAGCTCATGGATGCACGGCCAGACCGGCTTGGTGCGGCGGGCGATCGCGAGGGCATCCGCGCTGAGCACGTCCCCGGGGCCCGCCCCCAGGTGATCGTGGTGGCCGTGTGTCACGAGCATCACGTCGCAGGCCTCCACGTCGTCCACCGCTCGGGGCGAGGTCGGATTGCCGAACCACGGATCGAACAGCACGGTCTTGCCGCCCACAGTCTTCAGCTCAATGCAGGAGTGCCCGTACCAGGTGAAGGTCGCCTGACCGTTGCTCATCGCTGCCTCCCTCGCTCAGTTCCGACCCTCCAAGCGTAGCGTCCCGGCCGCCACCCGTATGCTCTGGCCGATGTCTCGCTTTTGGCCCCGAGCCCTGCGCGCGCAGTACGCCCTGCTGGCCCTCCTCGATCCGCTGATCCGGCGTTTGTGGCGGCGCTTCGGCGTGGGCAATGTGATCGAGGTCCGCATCGCGCGCCGGGACGGCGCCGGGCAGCGCTCGAGGTTGCTGGGCATCCTGCACGCCGGAGGAGGGGAGTACCTGGGCCACCCCAACGGTCACGTCGGCTGGACGCGCGACCTGCTGGCGGCCGGGCGAGCGACACTCGTCTGGCCGGCCGGCGGAGAGCTACGGGAAGTGCAGGCCACCCTGCTCGCGCCCGGGCCGGAGCGCGAGGCGGCGATCCTGGCCACGAACCAGCACCCCTTTCCGGGCAACCTCGTGTATCTGTTGGCCCGTGGCCACATTCGCGCGGTCGGCGTCTACTTCCGGCTGGAGGGCTGAGCGCGATGGAGCTGCTGAAGCGGGTGATCGGGCCTGTCGCAACCAATCTCTACGTCCTGGGCGACGAGGCCAGCCGCGAGGCGATCGCCATCGATACGGCGCGGCCCAGCGTGGAGTGGCTGACCGGCGCACTCGCCGAGCGCGGCTGGACGCTGAAGCTGATCGTCAGCACGCACCGCCACTGGGACCACATCGGCGACAACGCGGAGGCGTCCGAGAAGACTGGCGCACAGATCGCGGCCCACGTGCTCGACCGCCACGGCCTGGAGAACCCGCAGCCGCTGTGGGCACCCTTCGAGATCCCGCCGAGCGTGCCCGCCGTCGATCTGGCCGAGGGCTCCGAGATCCGCTTTGGCGACATCCGCCTGGATGTGCTGCATACGCCCGGTCACACCGAGGGCTCCGTCTGCCTTCTGGCCGACTCGGAGCGCCTGCTGTTCTCCGGCGACACCCTCTTCGCCGGCGGCTGGGGACGGGTCGACCTGCCCGGCGGCGACCCGGCGGCGATGGTCGAATCGCTCGGCCGACTGAGCGGCCTGGCCGACGACCTGCGCGTGCTGCCCGGCCACGGACGGCAGACAACCATCGAGCGCGAGCGACCCTGGCTGGAGATGGTCAAGCGCGAGCGACGGCTACTGCTCTGACGTCCAGGCACCGGTCGCTCCCGATCGACATAGATCGAAACTATTGACGTCGGCCGCGGCCAGGAGCCACTCTCTCAGCGCCGCGTCTCGCCGTCGCGGTCGCCGGTGCCGGCAGGATGGCCATCGTCTGTGGAGGGTACTCGTGGCGCTTGGGCGGCTCGCCGGCGGCATGCACCTCAACGCCGGCGTCATCGCCGCTTTGGGTGTCGCGCTGGTGGCGATCGTCGCCGGATTGGCGGCAGCGGTGGCTCCGCCCCTGCGACCCGCCGACTGGGCCTTCGTTCCCAAACAGATCTGGCCATGGTGGCCCGGGCCGCCCGATCAGACGTTGCTGGTGCTCGTCAGTGCCCTGTTCGCCCTGGGTGTGGCGGCATTCCTCCGGCGCCCACGCAGCGGCGTTGCCCAGGCACTTCTTGCGGGCTCAGCCGGAAACGCCGCCACGGCGGCCCTCTGGACGACGATAGTTCCCGAAGAGCTTGCCTGGCGGTCTGCTTCCTGGCTGGCCTTCCTCGCAGCTGGATTCCTCTCGCTCGTCCTGTGGTCCAGCCTCGTCCACCTGGTCTTCATCTTCCCGACACGCGACCGCTGGTTGGCTCAGCCGCGCTGGCTGGCGCCCCTCATCTATCTCCTCCCGCCCGTGGCGATGGCCAGCGGTGCCGCAGTCATGGGTGCGCTCAACCCGACCGCGCTGGTCTGGGTCGACGGCTGATCACGCGTCCATGCGGCGATCGTGAGCCTTCTGCTGGTTGTCGCCATTGTCGGTATTGGAGTGCGCTTCCGCGCAGTCTCCGCCGTTCGTCGGCGGCAGGTGGCCGGCATCGCTGCATCGGTTGCGATCACTGCCCTGGCGTCGCTCGTCCTCATCGACCTGCCCATCCTGATCGGCGGCGCGCCGCTTGTACCGCGCGAGGCGATCGCGGCGCTGGCGCTGCCCATCCCCATCTTCCTTGCCCTCGCGCTGTGGCAGGATCGCGGCTTCCGGCTCGACAGGCTGCGTCGCAGCCAGATGACGCTGCTTCATGCCCGCGAAGAGGAGCGACAGCTGCGACGGGACCTGCACGACGGCCTCGGGCCGACGCTGGCGGCGATCGGACTGAAGGTCGACACGGCGGCGAGCTGGGTCGACAGGGATCCGGCGACCGCAGAGAAGCTACTGGGCGAGGTTCGTCGCGATCTCTCGGCGGCACTCGTGGAAACGCGGCGCCTGGTCCGTGGCCTACGTCCGCCCGCGCTCGACGAGCTCGGGCTAGCGGAGGCCATCAGGCAGGCTGCTGACGAGCTCTCCGTGGGGGAGGGGCAGCCTGCCATCGCCGTAACGGCAGGTGACCTGCCGACGCTGCCTGCCGCTGTCGAAGTCGCCGCCTACCGGATCGTCCAGGAGTCCCTGACCAACGTCGTTCGGCACGCGAGTGCGGAGCATGTTGACGTCCGTGTCTGGGTGGACGGCGATTCACTGCGCATCGACGTCAGCGACGACGGCGTAGGTTTCGACATGGGCAGCCGTCCTGGCGTCGGCACCGAAGCGATGCGCGAGCGTGTCGAGGCGCTGGGCGGCGATTGCCGGATCGCGAGTGCGCCGGAGGCGGGTACCCGCGTCACGGTCATGTTGCCGGTGTCCCCCGGATGAACACACAGGCCCGGCAGGTCGGCGAGTCACCGGTGCCCATCCGCGTCGCTGTCGCGGACGATCACCCGCTCTACCGCGACGGCCTGCGAACGATGTTGCAGTCACTCCCGGGCATGGAGTTCGTCGGCGAGGCGCGGGACGGCGTCTCCGCGGTCGAGCTGGTCCGCCTTCTCGAGCCTGACGTGCTTTTGCTGGACCTCCAGATGCCCGGCGGAGGCGGCCTGGAGGCGCTGCGCAGCATCGTGGCCATGCAGGCTGCCACCGCCGTCCTCGTGGTCACCATGCACGAGGACGATAGCTCGGTCGTGGCGGCGATCTCAGCTGGGGCGCGCGGCTACGTTTCGAAGGGCGCGGACCGGAACGAGCTGGAACGTGCCGTGGTGGCCTGCGCCGGCGGCGGCGTCGTCTTCGGAGCTCACCTTGCGAGCCGGCTTGCCGGGCTGCTAACCGGCCCGCGCGATCTCGCGGCGCGCGCCTTCCCGTCGCTGACTCCGCGCGAACGCGACGTGCTAGATCGACTGGCGCGGGGCGAGGCCAATGAGGCGATCGCCAGGGCTCTCGGTCTGTCCTCCAAGACGGTTCGCAACCAGGTGTCGGTCATCCTCAGCAAGCTCGCCGTGACTGACCGAACGGCCGCCATGCTGCTGGCGCGCGAAGCCGGGTTGGGGCAGGACGACCGAACCCGCAGCTGATGTCCCGGCTTCGTTTCCCCGACATCCGGGACGGCCGACACGTGCGCCCGGGACTTTCGTGGGCCCAGCCTGCCTTTCACGACGGAATACGTCGCGACAGGCACCGGCACGAAGGGGCTCACGATGCAGACCGATATCACCGGCAAGGCCTACGACGCGCACCACGAACAGCTCTACGGATACCTCGTTTCGATCACTCGCGACGGCGACGTCGCGCACGACGTCGTGCAGGAGACCTTTGCCCGTTATGCACGGGAGGTGCAGCTCAAAGGCGCACCCCGCGAGACGCGCGCCTGGCTCTTTCGAGTCGCACGCAACCTCGTCATCAGTCAGGGGCGCCGGCAGCAGGTTGCCGCCAGGTCGCTGGGCCGGCTCTATGACTGGAGTATCGAGCCCTCCGCCGAGGAAGAGTGCCTGGTTCGTGAGCGACGCCGCGAGCTCGAGCTGGCGCTGGCTGAGACGAGCCCCGCCGACCGCGCTGCGCTGCTGATGGCAGCCCAGGGTTACAGCGGCGCACAGATCGCCCGCGCCGTCGGCATCAGCGAGGCCGCAGTCAGGACTCGACTGTGCCGGGCCAGGGGCCGCCTGCGCGTGAGCCTGCGGGGAGCTCGTGAGGAAGCCGGTCAGCCCTCGTCGGCGTCGTTGCTGTCGCTCGCGTCGCCGCCTCGGGCCGCCCAGCCTCTCAGCCAGGCAACCAACTCTGGCGGGACCCAACCCCAGTAGCACGTCCGGCGGCGCAGTCTCCCTAGGCGCTGCGGAAGCCAATGGTCGGCGGCAGTTCCGGCGGCACCTCACGCTCGTCGATGAGGGCGAACAGATCTGCCAGCGTGGTCAGGCCCAGACCATCGGGCTTGGGACGACCTCGGCGCTCGAGCCAGGCCGCCGCCTCCGAGCGCTCCAGCTCCGTGAAGCGCAGGTTCACGGCACAGCGCCCCGGGCGAGTGACCGCTGGGTGCAGCTTCCCGAAGTCCTCGTTGGTGGTGATCAGCAGGAGTACGCGCAGGCCCTGACCCAGCAGTCCATCGACGGTGTTCAGGAAGCGGGACAGCCCCTGGCCGGCGCGATCCTTGGCGTCCGCCGAGAGCAGCTCGCCCGTGTCCTCGATGACGAGCAGGCGCCACTTCTCCGACTCCGGCTCGTCCTCATCGCCGCCGAGCAGCACCGACATCAGGTAGCCCGCCGGTCCGCCGAAGAACTGCTCTGGATCGACGATGTATTCGGCGCGCGCCCAGGAACGCCACTCGGAGAGTAGTGCCCTGATGGCGTGCGTCTTGCCCGTGCCGGTTCGACCGTGCCACAGCATCAGCTGTCCGCCGCGCGGTGGATGGTCCAGGCGCATAAGCCGATCCAGCACTGCTGCCACCTTGGCGGGGTAGTTCTCGCTCACCTCCTGCCAGGATGGGGCGTTGATCGTGCGTACGAGCATGCTCGGGTCGCCCGCCTGCAGGGACCAGAAGCGCACGGCTACAAGGCCCTCCTCCTGGTCCGGCGCGACCGGAAGGTGCTCGCGAAGCTCCTGCTCGACGCCGTCGAGCACGGCCTCCTCAGTCGCGGCCAGCCAGAGCTGAACCTGGCCGTAGCGGTTGAGCATGGCCAGGCCCACGGCGTTCTTGCGTTCGAAGCGCACGGTCAGCTGCTCGCCGTGCAACTCGTGACTGAAGACGATGCCGGGTAGCCGCTGGAACCCGTTGGCATCGGTGCGCCAGGAAACGTGACGCCAGTTGGCCAGCTTGCGCTCGATTGCGCTCCGCTCGAAAAGCAGGAGCGGAAGGTCAAATGTGTCGCGGTTGAAGACGACGCTCGTCACCCGCAAATCCTCTCACGCAGCGTCGTCGCCGTACTTGGTCCGCATGCGGTTGCGCACGAACTTCGTCATGCGCCGTCCGTTGCGCCTGAGCTCTGCCCGATCCGGCGATCGGCGCCTCTCGATGGCGGCCAGCTCACGCTCGAGCTTCTGGCGGCTGTGCAGCCGCTGGGCCGCCAGGCTGCCGTCGGCTATGGCCGCCTGGACCGCGCAGCCCGGCTCGGTCGCGTGCGAACAGTCGGAGAAACGGCACTGCGCAGCCAGCGCATCCACGTCTGCGAAGGCACTCGCGAGACCATCCTCAGCTTCCCACATGCCCACGCTGCGCATGCCGGGGCTATCGATGAGCAACGCGCCCGAGGGCAGCCGGATCAACTCGCGTACGGTCGTGGTATGCCGCCCACGCGAATCGCCCTCGCGCACCTCACGGACGGCCTGCCGCTCCCAGCCCAGCAGCGCGTTGACGATGGTCGACTTGCCCACGCCCGAAGAGCCAAGAAGGGCCACCGTCCGGCCCGGCTCCAGCAGCGCGCGCACGGGATCCAGCCCCGAGCCTTCGCGAGCACTCAGCGGGTAGACCGGCACGGCCGGCGCCACCGAGCGCACCAGGCCCAGCGCCTCCCCCACGTCCGGGCGCAAATCCGCCTTGTTGAGCAGGATCGTGGGCTCGGCACCGCTCGACCAAGCCAGAGCTAGGTAGCGCTCCAGCCTGGCCAGGTTGAAGTCGTGATCCAGTGCGGCCACGACCAGCACGAGATCGACGTTTGCGGCGGCCACCTGCGCCCCCGGGACGTCGCCGCGGGCGGCACGGGCGAACCGGCTCCGGCGTGGCAGCACTGCCTGGATGATCGCGTCGCTCGCAGCCGGCAACTCAAGCAGGACCCAGTCTCCCACGGCGGGAAACTCATCCGCGGCTCGCGCCCCGTTGCGGAAGCGACCGGAGACGACGGCAGGCCCCTCAGCCTCCGCCGACGCAACCAGGTAGCGGCCGCGCTCCTCGCTGAGCACTCGCGCCGGCACCAGCCCGCGCAGCGCGTGCTCTTCGAACAGCGACTCCCAGCGCCGGTCCCAGCCCAGATCCTGGAGCTCGATCAGCGGGTTCATCCGAACAGCTCGAATGGCCTGCGCCAGGCAGTTGAGCGATGCACCACCGAGAAGCCGAGGCCCTCATACAGGCCCAGCGCGCCGGTGGGGTTGTGGGCATCTACGCCGAGCATGGCGGCATTCAGGCCGCGCTCGCGCAGCAGCACCAGCGAGCGGGCAATCAACGCTCGAGCGAGGCCGCGCCTGCGCCACGGCCGTCGAGTAAACACGCTGTCGAGCCAGCCGCGCTCGACGCCCAGCTCCTCGTTCTCCTCGGGATGGATGGCGTCGAGCACGCCTCCGGCGACCTGGTCGCCGTCCCACGCGATCACCCACAGGGAGGGATCGAACTCCGGCGCGCTGACGAAGCGCTGGAACGCCTCGTCGGAGTCGTCGAATCCACCCCAGTTATCCCGGAAGGATTCAACGTCGGCGAGCCAGACCGCCCGAGCGTCGGCTGCGGTCGCCGTTCTGATCTCCAGGCCGTCGGGCAGGCTCAACTCCGGCACGTCGTCCAGCGAGGGCCGGAGCATGTCGAAGAAGTAGCGCGCCGGCGCAAAGCCCTCAGTGCTCAGCAAGGCCTCACCACCGGGCTGGTGCTCGTGGCTCAGCGACCCGAACATGCGCGACCGCTCGGTCTGGTGGCCCGCGGCCAGCTCCTTGCCCCTGTTCATGTTCTCGAGCAGCAGAAGCCGCCCGATGCCGCGCCGGCGCCACTCCGGATGACGGAGCCGTCCATGCGGTACTGGCGCACCTGGCTGTCGGCGGCGTCGCTCCAGCCGCGCACCCCGTAGCCGACGGCGCGGCCGTCGAGCTCCGCCAGCGTGAGGTCGCGCACGGGATCGAACATCTCCGATGGCTGGCTGTACTCAGCGAGCTTCTCTGCGACTGTCACCCTGCTCGGCAGACGGTCGGCCGACCATTCGGCATTGATAACCTCGACTATTGCCGGCACATCCTCCTCGCCGCGGTACGCCCGCAGGACCAACCCGTCCATCACTCCGCCGCCTCGAGCGGCTTGTGCCAGGCGCTGTAACGCGCCTTCACCCGGAAACCAACGCCCTGGTACAGGCCCAGCGCGCCCAGTGGGTTGTCAGCATCGACGCCCAGCATCGCCTCGTTCATGCCGCGCTCTTTCAGCAGCACGAGCGAACGGGCGATCAGCGCCCGAGCGAGCCCGCGCCGGCGCCACGGTCGGCGAGTGAAGACGCTGTCCAGCCAGCCGCGGCGCACGCCCAAGGCGGCGTTCTCCTCGCGATACACGGCGTTGATGACTCCGCCCGCAATCTCCTCGCCGTCGAAGGCGATGAGCCACAGCGAAGGATCGGTGTCGGGGCCGTCGAGGTAGCGCTGAAGCGCCTCCGTGGAGTCGTCATGCCCGCCCCAGTGGTCGCGGAAGGCTTCCTGGTCGGCATCCCACACGCGCCGGTAGAGGTCGGGCGTGATGGCGCGCAGCTGGAGCTCCCCAGGCAGAGTCAGGTCGGGGACGTCGTCCAGTGTGGGCCGGATCATGTCGAAGAACCAGCGCGTCTCGCGGTAGCCGGCCTCACCCAAGAGCGCCCGCGCGGCGGTCTGCTGGTCACCCGTGGAAGCGCCCAGCACCGGTCTGCGGTCCGTTTCGTGGGTCGCGGCCAGCTCGCGAGAGCGACGCTCGTTCTCGCGGAGAAGCGCTGTCCCGACACCGCGCCGCCGAAACTCCGGGTGCACGGCGCCTCCGACACGATACTCGCGCAGGTCGCCACTGTGGAAGTCGACCCATTCGCGATTGGCGAAGGCCACCGGCCGGTCGTCGAGCTCGGCGATCGTGACGTCCCGGCGGACGTCGAAGGCATCACTGGCGTGGCGGTATTCCGCCGCCCGCTCATCAGCCGACGTCCGCTCGGGAATGCTGTCTGCCTCGTTCTCTGCGTTCTGGATGGCCACGATGGCCGGGATGTCTGCCTCCCCGGCGTAGGCCCGCAGGCGCAGGCCGGGGAGGGCAGCTGACTGAAGGGTCGGTCGCCCGCTCATTGGATCAGCCCACCCTCTTGAGTCGGCCGGTGCGCTTGGCGTAGCGCTCGGCCCGGTTGAAGACCCACACGCCAAGTGGGATGAACACGAAGGCCATCACGATCAGAGGCCAGACGTGACCGAAGAGATCCGTGATGGGCACGCCGTCGATCAGGCCCAGGCGCACGCCATCGAGGATGTATGTCGCCGGCGAGAAGGCGGAGATGACCTGCATCCACTCGGGCAGCACCTCGACGCTGTAGTACACGCCGCTGATCAGCAGCAGCAGCGACTGGATCACGAAGACCATCTGATCGCCGCGCTCAACGTAGATGAGCGGCAGGACCGCCGCCATCATGCCGATGCCGATGATCGACAGCGAGCCGATGCCCATCAGCACGACCGCCGTCCCGAAGTCGGCGTTGGACAGGTCGATGCCGAAGAAGAACACCAGCACGGTCAGCACGACGGCGGTGTGGACCAGGCCGTAGAGGATGGCGAAGAACGTCGAGCCCAGCAGCTGCGAGACTCGGCGCACCGGCGCCATCATGGTGTACTCGAGCGTGCCTTCCCAGCGCTCCCAGCTGATCTGCTCGGCGATGATCGAGAAGACCACGCTGAGGTAGTTCCAGAAGGTGGCCCCGATCATCAGCGCGAGGATGAGCCGGGCGCTGTTCTGGTCGCGGCCGATCATGGTCACGGCCAATGCGCCTGCGACCGAGTAGACCAGGAAGGCAACTTCCCAGCCCCAGTAGCGCTTGGTCAGGTTGAAGTTGCGTTCGACGAAGGCGTAGCCCGCCCTCAGTTCTCGCGTTACGACGGTCATGGCTGTCAATTCCTCTGGGGATGGCGGGCCCGCTCCCTAACGGGGGCGGGCCACGCTGCTGGCTGGTTCCGCTGCCAGCCGGCGGCCGAAGCTGACCATCGAGCGGCCAACGAAGCTGCCGATGCTCACGATCGACCGGCCGACCACTCGGCGGATCCGGTGCTCTGGGCGACGACCTGCGAAGTGCTGACGCTGGCGAACCACCTCGTCAATCTCGCGCTCGTGCCACTGTTGATTCCATTCGCTTACGAACGGGTGGCGGAACATTTCCTGACTCCTATCGTTAGTAGCCCCCGGTCATGCCGTCCGCCCCGCGAGGGAGCCGGCGGCGATCAGCCACGCCCAGCTCGCGCTGGCGTGGACGTGGAGTCGCTCGTAATCGAGCATGTCGCTTGTCACTCGGCTACCTCCTTTCGTGCTGGCTGGTCGTAGTGTTGGTTGGCTAGTCGTCGTCCTGGCCGTTCTGCTCGACGTCGTCGTCGAGCGAGCGGCCGGTGTGGGTCATGAACACGTCATGCAGCGTGGCCGGTCGATCGCCGTCGCTCGCGCTGGCCGTCGACTTCAGCTGGGCGACGGTGCCCTCGGCGACCAGGCGGCCGTCGTTGAGCAGTCCGATGCGCGAGCAGAGCCGCTCGGCCTCATCGAGGTCGTGGGTCGTGAGCACGATCGTTGCGTCGTGCTGATCCCTGATCTCCTCGATGAACGACTGCACCTCGAGCTTGGAGCGCGGGTCCAGGCCGGTCGTGGGCTCGTCCAGCAGCATGAGCACGGGGCTCGTCAGGAAGGCCCTGGCGATGGCCACCTTCTGCTGCATGCCCCGGCTCATCTGCTCGAGTGGGCGGTTGAGACGGGACTCGGCGATGCCCAGGCGGGCCAGGATGCGCACCATCTCGCGGCGGGCGTAACCGCCGTCGAGACCGTACATCCGGGCGGCGTAGATCAGGTTCTCGGCCGGCGACAGCTTCTTGAAGAAGGCCGCGTCGACGCTGACCCGATTGATGAGGCGCTTGACGGCCATCTCCTCGCGGACGATGTCGTGGCCAAAGACCTCCACGCGGCCCTCCTCGAGAGTGAGCAGCGTGCTGACCAGGCGGATCAGCGTTGACTTGCCGCTGCCGTTCGCGCCGAGGACGCCGTAGATCTCGCCGCGCTCGATGCGCAGGGAGACGTCGTTGACGGCCACGACGGTCTTGGCCTTCTTGCGCCGGCCCACGATGAACTTCTTGGTCAGGTGCTCGATGAGCAGGGCCGGGACGGCGGCGGGGATGGCCGGCTGAGGGCCGGTCACCTGCCGCTCCTCCACGGCCCGCGGACTGGCCGCGGCCGGGCGTTCCAATGTGATGGCCATGGCGGTGGTGCTCCTGCTTGCGGTTGGCTAACCGACGACAGGGCCCCCGTGGCGGCTGGCGGGATGGGCGGCTTTCCTTCGCGCCGGTCGCAAAGGACCGGGCATGAAAAGAGCCGGGGGGCCCGATCTGGCCCTCCGGCTCCTGCTCTACGGACTGCTGTCCGGAGTCAGGTGGCGTAGGGCACAGATCTCCCGCGATCCGGGGCGCCGATGGGCGCGCCCATGCGCAGCCTGTTCGCTGCGCAGATCGTGAAGGTGGCGGTTGACATCTGGCCTAGCTACTCCTGTGCTTGATGGTCGACGGCGCCAACGGCCGGCGCCGAGGGCGGACTATAGCACGCCCGCAAGGCGAGCTGTCAACGAGTTTCTGACTGCGTGGCTGTCGGCTCGGCGACAGTCGCACCGTCACATTCGCCGGCCAGGCCGTTAGGCTGCGGATTGTGCCGGACAGTCACATATGGGGGTTTGCGAGGCCGTAAGTCGAGCGCGGAAATCGGTTGGCGGCAGGGCCTGAGCGTGACGCTCGATCGGCCGGGCGTCCATTTCGGCGTCGGCGGCCTGCGCGGCCCGCTTAGGGCGCCTGCTCTCGGGGAGATGTGACTGTCGGGCACACTTGGAGCCAGAACGCCACCCGGCCGGTAGCCACGGGCCGGCAGTGGTCACGTACCATCTGGCCCTTCACTCTACCCAGCCAGGCGGCCGGCCGGCAGCAAGCGCTGAGCCGCCGCCGCGCGGGCAACACACGGGCGGCCGCTCGTCCGTCGCTACACTCGCGGGCGAGTGCCCAGAGCGAGGGGAGTAGCTTGAGAGAACCGTGGCTGCCGGCGGAGCACGGCCTGGACAACCGAGGCCTCCGCCAGCGAGTGCAGCGCGGGCTGCTCTGGACACTGCTCGACAGTTGGGGTCGGCAGCTGCTGGGCCTGAGCGTCTTCGTGGTCATCGCCCGGCTGGTTTCCGAGACGGACATAGGCCTGGTGGCGCTGGCCGCCGTCTTCGTGGCCTTCGCGCAGATCTTTGTCGATCAGGGTCTGAGCGACGCCATCGTCCAGCGCAAAACGCTCGCCCGCGGCCATATCGACACGGCGTTCTGGATCTCGATGGGCGCGGGCGTGCTGCTGGCCGGCGCGGGCGTGCTGCTGGCCATCCCGATCGCCCAGCTGGTGAACGAGCCCGAGCTCCAGCCCATCCTCCAGATCCTGTCCTTCTCCTTCGTGCTGACGGCTCTGAGCAGCGTGCAGGTCGGGCTGCTGCGCCGTGAGCTGGCCTTCAAGAGCCTGGCCCTGCGCAGCCTGCTGGCCACCGCCGGCGGTGGCGTGGTGGGCATCGCGCTGGCCTTCCTGGGCTACGGCGCCTGGGCCCTGGTTGGGCAGCAACTGGTACAGTTCTCGCTGGCCGCCCTGACGCTCTGGCGGGTCAGCCCCTGGCGCCCAGGCCTCAACGTGTCGATGGCCCACTTCCGCGACCTGTTCGGCTACAGCCGCAACGTCGTGGGCTCGGACATCCTGGGCTTCCTGTCGCGCAACACGGACAACCTGCTCATTGGCGCATTCATCGGCACGGCGCCGCTGGGCGTCTACGCCGTGGGCTACCGCATCCTGGACTCGACCAGCTCGCTGCTGATCGGGCTTTCGCGCCGGGTCGCCTTTCCCGCGTTGTCACGCCTGCAGAACAACCCGCTGCGCCTGAAGCGCGCGTTCTTCCGCGTCAGCCGCCTGTCGGGCGCGCTTTTCATCCCGGGTTACATCGGGCTCGCGCTGGTGGCGCAGGAACTGGTGGTGGTGCTCTTCGGCTCGCGCTGGGCGGCGGCTGGGCCGGTGGCCGCGATGCTCTTCCTGGCCGGCCCCGTGCTGGGCACGCAGACAGTCATCTTTGCGCTGCTCAACGCCACCGGCCATCCCGGTCTGGTCTTCAGGCTGCGCCTGATCGCGACGGCCGGCAACATCATCGGCTTCACGCTGGCCGTCTGGATCTTCCTCGACATCCTGGCCGTGGCCGCCGCCTACGTGCTGCGTGCCTACCTGCTCATGCCGCTCATCATCTACTGGGCGCAGCGCCGCACTGGCGTACCAGCGCACGAGTACCTGGCCCAGTTCCGCGGCATCGTGGCGGCGGTACTGGCCATGAGCGGCGCGGTGCTGCTGGTGAAGGTCGCGGCCGGTACGACCCTCGGCCCAGGTGAGCTGCTCGTCGTCGAGGCGGTGGCCGGCGGCTTCGCCTATCTGGCCACGCTGTGGATCGTGGAGCGTGGCCTGCTGCGCGAACTGCTGGAGCTGGCCCGCGGGATCCGCCCAGGGCGCGGCGAAGGCGGCGGCCCTGGACGGCGGCGCCGCCGGCGACGAGGAGGCACCGACGCCGCGGCCGACACGGAGGAGGCCGGCGGCCAATGAGCGCGGAACGCCCGCGCGCGAGCGCAGCGCCGCCGATCACCGAACTGATTGCGGAAGGAGTGTTGGACGAGGAGCTTGCCGCAGTGCTCTGGCTGCTGCTGGGCTCAGACGTGAGCCTGGTCGTCAGCGGGCCTGCCGCTACCCGACCGTCCGAGCTTGCTGCCGCACTCGAGGAGCTGGCCGCGGCCGGGGGACAGACCAACGGCGACGGCCCGCGCAGCCTGTGGCTGCTGGAGGCCGACTCGCTGGAGGGCGTCTTCGCCCATTTCTCGGCGCCGCCTTTCGAGCTGGCTGCCGACCAGCTGCGCAACCTGGGCCTGGTGCTCGTCCTGCGCGACGTCCCCCCGGTGGGTCGCCGCCTCTTCGCCGCCCACTACCTGCGGCCGGTCGAGCGCGACGCCGCCGGCCACCTGCAGCGCCGCCCGCCCGTCCTGCTGGCCGCCCACGACGCGACGAGCGACAGGCTGGAGCACTTCTGGTGGGCGGTGACACCCGAGCTGGCCGACCGATTGGGCGTCGCCGTGGCGGACTTCGAACAAGGACAGCGGGCAAGACGGGCCGCCCTGGCGCGGCTGGTTGCCGCCGGCCGGCTGGGCAAGGAGGCGCTACTGGCCGCCGTTGGCGAGTTCCGCTCGCCTGGGCCACACTGAACCCGTGGCGCAGCGCGCAGACCAGTCCGCCGACAAGGCCCAGCCGCCGCCCTCGACGCTGCCCCGGACCCTGGGCGAGCTGCGTGCGGCGGGCTACCGGCGCCGGTCGGTGAAGGAGGAGCTGCGCGCCAACCTGCTCCGCCGGCTGGGCTCGGAGGAGCCCGTTTTCACGGGCATCGTGGGTTACGACGAGACGGTCGTGCCGGCCATCGAGACCGCCATCCTGGCCGGCCAGGACATCTGCTTCCTGGGCGAGCGAGGGCAGGCGAAGACTCGCCTAGCCCGGCTGATGGTCAACCTGCTCGACGAGCAGCTGCCCATCGTCGCCGGCAGTGAGCTGAACGACGACCCGCTGGCGCCCATCAGCCCGGCCGGTCGGGCGCGCGTGGCGGCCGAGGGCGACGCGACGCCCATCGACTGGCTGCCGCGAGCACGGCGCTACGGCGAGAAGCTGGCCACGCCCGACATCACCATCGCCGACCTGATCGGCGAGGTGGATCCCATCAAGGTGGCCGAGGGCCGCTACCTGGCCGACGAGACGACCATTCACTACGGCCTGATCCCACGCCACAACCGGGGCATCTTCACGCTCAACGAACTGCCCGACCTCGCCGAGCGCATCCAGGTGGGGCTGCTCAACATCCTGGAGGAGCGTGACGTGCAGGTGCGCGGCTACACGCTCCGTCTGCCGCTCGACCTGTTCGTGGTGGCCAGCGCCAATCCGGAGGACTACACCAGCCGCGGCCGGATCATCACGCCGCTCAAGGACCGCCTGGGCTCGCAGATCCGGACCCACTACCCGCGCACGATCGAGGACGAGATCGCGATCATGCGCCAGGAGCGCACACGCTTCGACGACGCCGACGGGCCCACCATCGAGGAGCCCGAGTTCATGCTCGAGCTGGTGGCCGAGCTGGCCCAGCTGGCGCGCCGCTCGCCGGAGGTCAGCCAGCGCTCGGGCGTCAGCGTTCGCGTCAGCGTGACCAATCTCGAGGCACTGTTGGCCAGCGCGCTGGGCCGCGCCGTGCGATTGGGCGAGGACAGTGCCGCGCCGCGGATCAGCGACCTGCCCGCGCTGGTGGCCACCACCGCCGGCAAGATCGAGCTCGAGACCCTCGGCGACGAGGCGCCCGAGGAACGTGTCGTGGATCGGCTGCTCAGCCGGGCGGTGCACAACGTCTTCGGCCGCCGCGTCGATCTCGATGAGCTCGACGAGCTGGTGTCGGCCTTCGAGTCCGGGCTCCAGCTGCACACTGGCGAGAGGGTCGCGCTCGCGGACTACGACCGCTGGCTGGAGGAGGTCCCCGGCCTGGCCGCAGCCGTCGGCCGGCTGGGTGCGCGTACGCCGGCCAGCCGGGCCTCGGCGATCGAGTTCCTGCTCGAGGGCCTGCACCTGAACCGGCGCCTCAACAAGGATCGGGCGAGCAGCGGCGCCGCCCGCTACCGGGCCTGATGCCGGCCGCCGCCCTGCCGCCGGCGGACGGCAGCGCAGACCGGCCGTCGGCCGGACTGGTCGGCGGCGGGCCCTACCGCTACGCCCGCTGGGATGGCAGTCAGCGCCTCCCCGGCCCGACGGCGGACGAGCTGCTGGGCGAGTTGTCCGAGGACCTGCTCGCCTCAGGCGACCTGGCCAGCGCCCTGGGCCGCCTGCTGTCACGCGGCGTGCACGCCACGCCCGATGGCCAGAGCGCCGGCCTGCCCGGCCTGCGCGAGCTCGCCGCGCGCCTGGCCAAAGCGCGCCAGGCGGCACTCGAGCGCCACCGCCTGGGCGACGTGCTGGCCGAGGTGCGCAGGGAGCTGGACGAGATCGTGGCCACTGAGCAGCGCGGCCTGGAACGCCGGCTGGCCGGCGCGAGCGCGCCCGCGAGCGCAGAGTCTGATCAAAGTTCGCTGGAGAGCGTGGCGGCCGGGCTGGCTGCTCGCCGCCAGGCGTCCCTGGCCGAGCTGCCCGGGGACGTCGGCGGGCGCATCAGGGCCCTGCAGGAATATGACTTCCTGGAGCCCGAGGCGCGCGAGCGCTTCGGCGCCCTGCTCGACCGCCTGCGCAAGCAGGTGCTCGACTCCTATTTCGGTGGCCTGTCCGAGGCGCTCAGGCAGGTCGGCCCCGAGCAGCTGCGCAGCAATCGCGAGATGGTGCGCGACCTCAATCGCCTGTTGCAGCAGCGGCTGGCCGGCAACGAGCCGGACGTGGCGCCCTTCCTGGCCCGCCACGGGGCCTTCTTCCCCGGCGCGCGCAGCCTCGACGACATCGTCGAGCATCTGGCCCGGCGGATGGCGGCGATGCAGTCGCTGATGGCCTCGCTCGATGCCCGCCAGCGCCAGGAGCTGCAGGAGACGATGGACGCGCTGCTGCGCGACGATCGCCTGCGCTGGGACCTGGCCCAGCTGGCCGCCACGCTCGATCAGCTGCTACCCGACGGCCTGGGCCAGCGCTACGACTTCGGCGGCGGACAGGAGCTCTCGCTCGACGGCGCCCTGGAGCAGCTGGCCCGGCTGCAGCAACTGGACGACCTGGCCGAGCGCCTGTCCGACGTGCGCTCGGCCGACGAGCTGGCGGCGCTCGACCCGTCCGAGCTCGAGCGCCTGCTGGACGCCGCCTCGGCCGACGACCTGCGCGCGCTGCAGACCCTGACCAGGCAGCTGGAAGAGGCCGGCCTGGCCGAGCGGCGTAACGGCCGGCTGGAGCTGACGCCACGCGGCGCGAGACGCATCGGCCAAAAGGTTCTCGACGATCTCTTCGGGCGGCTAGGGCGCGACGTCTTCGGGGGCCATCCGCTGCGTGGCGCAGGCTCGGGCGGGGAGCTTGGCGAGGGCAGCCGGGCCTACGAGTTCGGGCGGCCCTTCGAGCTCGACCTTCAGCGTACGCTGCGCAATGCCCTGGCTCGCGAGCCGGGCCTGCCGGCGCGTCTCGAACCGTCGGACTTCGAGGTGCACGAAACGGAGGTCGTCACACGAGCGGCGACCGTGCTGCTCGTCGACATGAGCCGCTCGATGCTGCTGCGCGGCTGTTTCCTGGCTGCCAAGAAGGTGGCCATCGCCCTGGACATGCTGATCCGCACGCGCTACCCGCGCGACGAGCTGCACGTGGTGGGCTTCGCCTACTACGCACGCGCCATCCGCCCGGGCGGATTGGCCGACCTGGCCTGGCACGGCTACGAGTACGGCACCAACCTGCAGCACGGACTGCTGCTGGCCCGCCGCCTGCTCTCGCGCAGCCACGCCGCCAATCGCGAGATCGTCATCGTCACCGACGGCGAGCCGACGGCGCACTTCGAGGGCGGCCAGGTCGAGTTCAGCTACCCGCCTACGCGACGCACGATCCAGGAGACGCTGCGCGAGGCCGCCCGCTGCACGCGCGCCGGCATCACCATCAACACGTTCATGCTCGAGCGCTCGCGCGCCCTGACCCACTTCGTGGAGCAGCTGACCCGGCTCAACCGCGGGCGTGCGTTCTACGCGACCCCCGAGCGGCTGGGTGAGTACGTGTTGGTGGACTACGTAGACAGGCGGCGACGCAGCGGCTGAGCCAGCGCGCTGCGTCGCTTGAGATAGCTGAGGTGCCGGCTCCAGCCGGCTGCCGGTTAGCGCCGGCGGTAGGACATCGTCCAGTCGCGGCCGCGAACCTCGTCGCGGGTCGCCACCAGGGCACCCAGGACCGCGGCGGCCATGGCCAGCACGATGGCGAAGACGGTTGACCAGGCGGCCTCCTGGAAGGCTGTCAGCAGGGCTTCCGGATCGACGTCGACGTCGGGTGTCGCGCCGGCCGCGAATTGGCTGCCGAAGATCTCACCCGCTGCGCCGAAGATCTGCCCAACGCCCAGCGCCGCGAAGAGCAGCAGCAGCACGATCGCCAGCGCCCACACGAGGAAGCCATTGAGGATCGCCCGGCCCTCTTCGACCAGCCCGCTGGACCAGGCGGCGATGAAGCCGCCGGCGAAGAAGGCGACGACCAGGAACAGGCCGCTCACGACCATCGCCACCAGGTCGACCGGCACGTCATCGACAGCGCCGGCGCCGCCATTGAACTCGACCAGCGACAGGCCGGCCGCCAGGGCGATAAGGCTGAACAGGAAGAACAGCCCGAAGGCGGCCAGCACGCCCGCCCAGATGGGCCCCCAGCTGATGGGGTCGCGCGCGATGGCCGCCGCGGCGGCTTCCTGCACGTCCACATCGCGCCGGTGGCCTTCAGTGACGCGCTCGGTGCGGATCGGCTCACTCTGAACCGTCCGGCGCGTAGTAGTGGTTTCGTGTTCCATCTCGACTCCCTCCTGGGTTGGGTTCGTTGCTACAGGAGTCGCAGGAGCAGGATGACCAGTACGATCACTACCAAGAGTCCGATGATCCCCATGGGAATCCTCCTTCTGAACGTCCGCTTGTTTGAGGGCGCAGGCGCACAGGCTCCAGACGCCACGACCCCAACGGTCGCACGCACGACATTTCAGCGGCGCGTACAGCAGGCAGCCGAAACCTGACGATGGCGGCATGCCCGCCCAGCCACGCGCGACGCTCCGTCCGGCGGCCTTGGGCGCGCGCGCTTAACATTCATAGTCGAGCACGGCAGAGCGCGCAGGAGGCAGCAGCGATGGCCCATCCCAGTCCGGCCGGGTCGGTCGGGGAGCTTCTTCGGTCACTTGAGGACTCGCTGCACCTCGACGACGGGCGGCTGGAGATCGACGACGAGGCCGCCTTCCGCGGCAGGGGAGTGCGCCAGGCGATCTGGTCGGCCACCTTCAGCGAAGAGCGCGACGTGATCGAGGCTGCACGCTGGCTGATCTGGCAGGCTTCCCAGGCCCTCGGCGCGCCGTCGTGGAGCATCCAGGACCTGTACATGGCTCGCGGGCGAGGAGAGCTGGGCGGCTTCACCGTGCCGGCGGTCAACATCCGCACGCAGGTCTTCGACATGGCTGCTGCCATGTGCCGCGCGGCCCAATCTCTCGACGCGGGCGCGATCATCTTCGAGCTGGCGCGCAGCGAGCAGGAGTACACCTACCAGCGCCCCGGCGAGTACGTGACAGGCGTGTTGGCCGGCTGCATCTCGGCCGGTTGGCAGGGGCCCGTCTTCGTGCAGGGCGATCACTATCAGTTCAACGCCAAGAAGTACGCCGCCGATCCGGAGGGCACGACGGAGGCCCTGCGCCGCCTCACGCGCGAAGCGATCGAGGTTGGCTACGGCAACATCGATATCGACAGCTCGACGCTCGTCGACCTGTCCAAGCCCACCGTCGACGAGCAGCAGCGCGTCAACTACCAGCGCGCCGCCGAGCTCGCTGCTCTCATCCGGCAGCACGAGCCGGATGGCTTGACCATCAGCATCGGCGGCGAGATCGGCGAGGTGGGCAAGCAGAACTCGACGGAGGAGGAGCTGCGCGTCTATCTCGACGGCTTCCGGCGCGAGCTCGACCGCCTGGCCGGCCCGGGTGCGCCGGGACTCTCCAAGGTCAGCGTTCAGACGGGCACGAGCCATGGCGGCGTCCCTCTGCCCGGCGGCGGCGTGGCGGAGGTAAAGCTGGACTTCGACACCCTGGCGCGCCTGTCGGCCGTCTGCCGCGAGTACGGCATGGCGGGGGCGGTGCAGCATGGCGCATCGACGCTGCCCGACGAGCTGTTCGACCGCTTTCCGCAGGCCGAGGCTGCCGAGATTCACCTGGCCACCGGCTTCCAGAACGCGCTCTACGAGCACCCCGCCTTCCCGGCCGAGCTGCTGCGCGAGATCGAGGGCTGGTGCTACGCCAACACGGCCGATGAGCGCAAGGAAGGCGAGACCGACACTCAGTTCCTGTACAAGACGCGCAAAAAGGCGCTGGGTCCGCACAAGCGCGAGCTGTGGGAGTTGAGCACCAAGGACGAGATCATGGCGGCGCAGGAGGCGAAGTTCCGCTTCCTATTTGAGCGCCTGGGGGTGGCCGGTTCACGTGCGCTCGTCGAGCGCCATGTTCCCCTCCAGCCTCGCCCCCGTCCGGCGCCGGACGGGTTGCTGGCTGCCGCTGCCGGTCGCTGACCCCCATGCCCGGCTCCGCCCGCCCCTCCGCGCCCGGCCAGTTGCGGCTGGTCCACGCCTTTCTGCTCAGCGCCGACCGGGAGTCCGGGCGCGACGACTTCGCCACGCCTGGAGGCATGCGTCGTTGGCTGGCCGCCCAGCGGCTGGTTGCGCCCAACGCCGAGCTGGGCGAGGAGGATCGGCGAAGTCTCGTTGAGTTGCGCCAGGCGCTATACGAGCTGGTCGCCGCCGGCAGCGGTCTGGGCACGAACCTGCGCGCCGTGAGCACGCTCAACGAGGCTGCTCGGCGCATCCGCCTGGGTATGCGTCTGCACCCGGACGATGGCTACCGGCTGATGAGCGAGGGGTTGGGACTCGATCGGGTCGTGGGCGACGTGCTCGTGGCGGCGCTCAGCGCGATGGCGGCCGGCAACTGGTCGCGCCTCAAGGTGTGTGCCAACCCGGCCTGCGGACGCGCCTTCTACGACACCTCGCGCAACCGCTCGGGTCGCTGGTGCTCGATGAGCTCCTGCGGCAACCGCGCCAAGGGCCGGGCCTACCGCCGGCGACGGGCGGAGGCACGCCCCACCGGCGCCTCCGCGGAGGCGCAGGACGCGCTCGCTGCAGCCGCGGCCGGCTAGAGGGACAATCAGGGCATGCTCAATGAATCCGCCGTCTATGACGCCCTGCGCGCGGTACAAGAACCGGAGCTGGGGCGAGACATCGTCACCCTCAACATGGTCAAGGACGTGGCCATCAGCGCAGCCGACGTGTCGCTCAAGATCGAGCTGACCACGCCGGCCTGCCCGCTCAAGGACGAGATCGAGCGCAACGTGCACGCCGCACTTAGCGGCATCGGCGCCAGCGAGGTCACCATCACCTGGGGCGCGATGGTTCGCCGGTCCCAGCCCGCGCAGGCGCAGCAGCTGCTGCCCGGAGTCAAGAACATCGTCGCCGTTGCCTCGGGCAAGGGCGGCGTGGGCAAGACGACGGTCGCCTCCAACCTGGCCGTGGCGCTGGCCCTCGAGGGCGCCAGCGTGGGCCTGCTAGACGCCGACATCACGGGGCCCAACGTGCCCTTGATGCTGGGCGTGGAGGGGGCGCCGGTGGCCAACCCGCAGGGCAAGATCACGCCCTTGGAGCGTTATGGCGTGAAGGTCATCAGCATCCAATTCTTCGTGCCGGAGGGCCAGCCCATCGTCTGGCGCGGGCCGCTGGTTGGCGGCGCGATCCAGCAGTTCCTGCGCGACGTCGAGTGGGGTGAGCTCGACTACCTGGTCATCGACCTGCCGCCGGGCACCTCGGACGCGCAACTCACGCTGGCCCAGGCGGTGCCCATCAGCGGCGCCCTGCTGGTCACCACGCCGCAGGACGTGGCCGTGCTGGACGTGTCCAAGGCACTAGCCATGTTCCGGCGCATGAGCGTGCCGGTGATGGGCATCGTCGAGAACATGAGCGCGTTCGTCTGCCCGCACTGCGGCGAGTCGACGGAGATCTTCGGCCGCGGCGGCGGCGAAGCCTTCGCCCGGCGCAACGAGCTGGAGTACTTCGGCGGCATCCCACTCGACGTGAAGGTGCGCCAGGGTGGCGATGCCGGCGTGCCGGCCGTTGCCCAGCGCGAGCCGGGACCCGGCGCGCAGGTCATGCGCGCCCTGGCCCGCACGGTCGCCGCGCGGATGAGCGTGCGGGCGGCGCAGCAGGCACCGGCGATCACGATCAGCTGAGCCGGCCACAGACGCGCCGGACCCGCTCGGCCGTCAGTGGACGCGGTTGGCCTGGCCTCTGGGGCGATCCAGCCACTCCCACAGGACAGCGCAGGCGGCCAGCGCCGCCCTGCGCCGGCCTAGATCGCCGGCCAGGAAGGCCTTGCGCCGGCTGAGCTCCGTGCCGTCCCCGGCGGCGATGGCCACCTCTACCTCGGTGTCGCCGCCGGCTTCCCGCGCTCGAACGGCCAGCCCGATGTCGACTCCGCTCATCTCGCGCACGCGCTCGGCGTACAGCCCGAGGTGCTCGCTGGCATGGTCCGTCGCCACCTCCGAGCGGAGCAGCTGGCCGTATTGCAGGAACGGCGCCGAGCCCAAAAGGGCCAGCAACTGGCCGGCGGTGCCCAACTCGACGGTGGCCAGCCGGCGCGTGCCCAGGCGCCGTCCGAGCGCCTCCGGCCAACCCTCCTCGTCCTCCGCGAAGACGTGCTGGCCGATGGCCGGCAGCAGCCGCTCCACAGTCACGTCGACCAGTTCTCGGGCGGTCCGTCCGCCGGCCGCCACGGCGCTGACGCGGACGTCGACGGCGTCCGGCCGGGCATAGGTGGCGACCTGCGGGTTCTCCGCGCGCAGCACGTCCTCGCCGATCAGCGCTACCAGCGCGGACTCGCCCACGCCGCTGACGCGCAGTGTCCGAGCGGCGCGATCCTCGCCGATCCCCCGCGCGCGCAGCCGCGGCAGCACCTCGTCGCGCCAGATCGGCTGGAGTTCCGATGGCGGCCCGGGCAGGGCCACGAGCAGCCCGCCGTCCGTTCGCTCCACCCACCAGCCAGGGGCCGTGCCGCGGCGGTTGGTCAGAGCGCTCGCCCCGTCGATCAGCCAGGCCTGCTTGAGGTTCGCATCGGGCATCTCGAGACCGCGCCGCCGGAAGAGCGCGCGCAGCCGGCGCTCCTGGCGCTCGTCGACCGCCGGCTGCAGGCCCAGCGCTGCAGCGATCGCCTCGCGCGTGAGGTCGTCGGGCGTGGGGCCCAGGCCGCCCGTGGAAACCACCAGCTGAGCCCGCCCGACGGCCTGCCGGAGGGCGTCCTCGACAGCGGCCAGGTCGTCGGGCAGGTCGGTCATGCGCAGGACGGACACGCCCAGCCCGGTCAGCTGGGCGGCCAGGTAGCCGGCATTCGTGTCGGCGGTGGAGCCCGTGGTCAGCTCACTGCCGACGGCCAGGATCTCGGCCCGGGTGATGGTCATTGTCGCTCCGGCTGCATCGGCTCAAGATAGCGCGGCCCACGCAGTTGACGGTAACGCCGAAAGTGTGTTAGCAATCTCATGCTGAGAGTGCTAACCAGACATCGGGCCACGCGGAGCGCGCAGCGTTCGCATCCCGTGCCCCACCATAGGGAGGAAGACCAGGCAACATGGCCAAACTCATTGCCTACGACGAGGAAGCGCGCGCGTCGCTCAAGCGCGGCATCGACGCGCTCGCCGGAGCGGTCAAGACGACGCTCGGACCTAAGGGCCGCAACGTGGCCCTCGACAAGAAGTACGGCGCACCCACCGTCACCCACGACGGTGTGACCGTGGCGCGCGACATCGAGCTCGACGACCCGTTCGAGAACATGGGTGCGCAGCTGCTCAAGGAGGCCGCCACCAAGACGGAGGACGTCGCCGGCGACGGTACGACGACCGCCACCGTGCTGGCTCAGGCGATCATCACTGAGGGTCTCAAGAACGTCGCCTCGGGCGCCAATCCGATGCAGATGAAGCAGGGCATCGACAAGGCGGCAGAAGCCGTGGCCGAGGCCATCAAGGCCGCCGCCCAGCCGGTCAAGGGCCACCAGGAGATTTCGCAGGTGGCCACCGTCAGCGCCGGCGACCCGGAGATCGGCAACCTCATCGCGGACGTGATGGACAAGGTCGGCAAGGACGGCGTGATCACGGTCGAGGAGTCCAAGACGATGGCCTTCGAGACCGAGTACGTCGAGGGCATGCAGTTCGACCGGGGCTACATCAGCCCCTACTTCGTCACCGACACGAACCGCATGGAGGCGGTCCTGGAGGACCCCTACATCCTCATCACGGACAAGAAGATCTCGGCCATTGCGGACATCGTGCCCACCCTCGAGAAGGTCCTGCAGGTGGGCAAGAAGGAACTGCTCATCGTCGCCGAGGACGTCGACGGTGAGGCTCTCGCCACGCTGGTGGTCAACAAGCTGCGCGGCGTCGTCAACGCGCTGGCCGTGAAGGCGCCCGGCTTTGGCGACCGGCGCAAGGAGATGCTGCGCGACCTGGCCATCCTGAACGGCGGCCAGGTGATCAGCGAGGAGATTGGGCGCAAGCTCGATTCGGTCACGCTGGAGGACCTGGGCCGCGCGCGCCGGGTGGTGGCCAACAAGGACAACACGACGGTCATCGAGGGCCGTGGCGCCGCCGCGGAGATCGAGGGCCGCATCAAGCAGATCAAGGCCCAGATCGAGGAAACGACCTCCGACTACGACAAGGAGAAGCTCCAGGAGCGGCTGGCCAAGCTGTCCGGCGGCGTAGCGATCATCAAGGTCGGCGCCGGCACTGAGACCGAGCTGAAAGAGAAGAAGCACCGCGTCGAGGACGCTTTGTCGGCCACCCGCTCGGCGGTCGAGGAGGGCATCGTGCCCGGCGGCGGCGTGGCCTTGCTCAACGCCCAGTCGGCCGTCGACGGCCTCAAGCTCGAGGGCGACGCGGCCACGGGCGCGAGAATCGTGCGCCGGGCGCTGGAGGAGCCCCTCCGCCAGCTGGCCGAGAACGCCGGCCAGGACGGCTCGGTCGTGCTGGAGAACGTGCGCCGCGAGAACAAGGGCAAGAAGCACTCCACGCTGGGCTACGACGTCTTGCGCGACGATTACGCCGACATGCTCGAGCGGGGCATCGTCGATCCGGCCAAGGTTGCTCGCTCGGCGGTCGAGAACGCGGCTTCGATCGCCGCCATGATCCTGACCACGGAGGCCATGATCACGGACAAGCCGGAGCCCAAGTCCGCCGCCCCGGCCATGCCGCCCGGCGGCATGGGCGGCATGGGGGACTTCTAGTCAACTGCGCGGGCCGGCCGGTCAGCGGCCGGCCCGCTACTCATACCTGAAGATGGACCCGCACTCGACGGTCAACTCGGCGGATCCCATTTCGACGTCGCCCGTCCTGACCCCCTGGCTGTCGAAGTATCCCCCCTGGTTCGTCTCGGAAACCCACGTGAGCGTGGCCGTTTCCCCGCGGTCGTCGGCCTCGAACGTGACTTCGCCGCTCGACCGGACGCTGAGCTCGTCCGGCCCGTCGGAGAAGTTGAACATGAACGAGGGCTCTCTGTCGGAGCCGGTGGCGGCGTCGATAAAGCTCAGCGGAGGCTGTCCCAGGTGTGTCGCCAGCCACGCATCGCGATCGGGGAAGTATTTGCACAGTGCCACGGCGCTGGCCTCGTGTGACACCTGCCAGGTGCCCTGCCTGGGACCATCACTCAGAACGAGGGTGAAGACCGTTGCGCCAGCCGGGGTTGGCGTGTCCGCGGCCGGCGGGACGGTGGCGGCGGGTGCTCCCGTCGACGGAGCGACAGTCACTTCGGGCGGCGCACTACCGAGGTTCGTCGCCGTGGGTGCGGCTGAGGTGGCCGCCGGTGCGGCTGCGGTGCCCGTGGGCGCCGCTCCGGTCGGGGGCGCAGGCGCCCCAG
>DATKBB010000030.1:0-35996 GCA_035514295.1 Candidatus Limnocylindria bacterium
TTCGGGCAGGTTCATCTCGCGATGCATGCGCAGCGCCTGGCGGAGCATGGCCAGTGCTTCGTCGGCGCGGCCGTCGTCTATGGCCCAGCCGGCGACCACGTCGAGGCCCGTGGCCTCCATCCGCCGGTTGCCCACGGCGCGGGCACGGCGCAGCAGCTCCAGGTCCATCGCGCGCCCGCGTTCGGCATCGCCGAGCTCGTCGTACGACCACGCCAGCTGGAAGATGGTGAGCAGGATGTAGTGGTTGTCGTGCAGTGCCTCGAAGAGAGGAAGGCATTGCTCGAGATGGCGGCGTCCCTCGTCGTACTCGGCGCGGTCGTTGGCGACAGCCCCCAGGATGAACAGCGCGCTGGCGACGCCTGCCTCATCGCCAGTCGAGCGGTAGATGGCCAGTGCTTCTTCACCGTGGCGCTTCACGGGCGCGTATGCTGTCGCGAAGCTGGTCCCAGCGAGGCCGATCAAAACCCGTGCTCGCGCGGGCGTGGGCTGCTCGTCGCTGGCCGCGGCGGCAGCCAGCCGGCGCCCTCCCTCGGCGGCGTGGCCGCGTAGGCTCCAGAACTTCCATAGCGCGCCGGCGAGCTGCTGTACCAGCTGGCCTTGGCCGGTTGCATCCAGCCGATCCAAGGCGGCACGCAGGTTATCGTGCTCGGCATCGAGTCGGTCGAGCCACTCCTTCGGGTCGCCCGTCAGGTGCGGATAAGCATCCTCGGCCAGCGCGAGAAAGTAGTCAGCGTGGCGCGTTCGCAGCTCCGCTGCCGTGCCGCTTTCGTCGAGCCTTTCAATGGCGTACTCGCGGATAATCTCGAGCATCCAGAAGCGATCGTCACGGACGCGGACGAGGCTCTTGTCGACGAGCGACTGGAGGACGTCGAGGTCGGCGTCGCAGATGGCCTCCGCGGCCTCGAGCGCCCAGCCGCCGCGGAACACGCTCAGGCGGGCGAACAGGTGCTGCTCGTCGGGGCTGAGCAGGTCGTGCGACCACTCGATCGTCGCGCGGAGCGTCTGCTGGCGGTCGTCGACACCGCGCCCGCCCTTGAGCAGGTCGAGCCGCTGGCCGAGCCGCTGGAGCAGCTGCTCGGGCGAGAGCATCCGCACTCGCGCCGCGGCGAGCTCGACGGCGAGCGGAAGGTCGTCCAGCCGATCGCAGAGCACAGCGATCGTCCCGTTGCCGTCGAAGCCAGGCTGGACCGCCCGGGCGCGGGTGAGGAAGAGCTCCACGCTCTCGTCGCGGGCGAGCGGCGGCACGGGATAGGCCTGTTCGCCAGGCAGTTGGAGCAACTCCCGACTCGTGACGAGCATGTTCAGCCTGGGACACCGCGCGAGCAGGCCACCAACGTCCGCTGCGGCGTCCACTACCTGCTCGAAGTTGTCGAAGAGCAGAAGCAGGCGCTTGTCAGCGATGTGCTCGGCGAGATCGCCGCTGGCTCCAACAGCACCGGCGGCCGTGGGCATTACCAGCGCCGGATCGCGCAGTGGTGTGAGGGGCACCCACCAGACGCCATCCGGGAAAGACTCGGCGACCGCAGCGGCCGCCTGCAACGCGAGGCGGGTCTTGCCCGTGCCACCTGGGCCGGTGAGGGTCAGCAGCCGCGCTCCGTCGCGCAGGCGAGCGGCGACCTCGGCAACCTCATGCTCGCGACCGACGAAGGACGTGGTCGGGATGGGCAGGTTGGTCTGGTAAAGCGTCTTGAGCGGCGCGAACTCGCCGACGCCCAGCTGGTAGATGCGCTCCGGCGCCGAGAGGTCCTTGAGCCGGTGCTCGCCCAGGTCGCCCAGGCCATCGCGACCGACCAGCCCGGCGGTGGCCGCCGACGCCAGCACCTGACCGCCATGCCCGGCGGCACAGATGCGCGCCGCGCGGTGGACATCTGGGCCGACGTAGCCCTCACCGGTCAGCACCGGCGTGCCAGTGTGGATGCCCATGCGCACGCGGGTGGGGCCCTCGGCCAGGGCTAGTTGCGCCTCCTCGGCTGCGCGGATCGCGCCCTCGGCGGTCGGGAAGGCGATGAAGAAGGCGTCGCCCTGGGTGTCGACCTCGACCCCACCGTAGCGGAGGAAGGCCCGGCGCAGCACACGGCGGTGTTCGGCCAGCGCCTCCCCATACGCCTCGGCACCCAGCTCGTGGAGCAGCCGCGTCGAACCCTCCACGTCGGTGAACAGGAAAGTTACCGTGCCGGTGGGTAGGTCAGGCCGTGGCACAGCGACTATGCCTCGAAGGTCGAAGCCGAGGCGAGGGCCACAAATACGCGTGCTCCCCGCGCGCGGCGGACTGAATGGTCACCGACCGGCCCAGTAATTGAGCACTAGTGCGACGGCCTCGTCAGGAGTCATGTCGCGGCCCTGCTGCCAGGCTTCCGAATAGGCGGGTGGAGCGAGCTGTGCCCGGATCGCCTCGAACGCCTCATCTCGTTCCTCGGCCGCCCATGATTCACGCAGGGTGCCGACCTCCTCGTAGAGCCGGTCGGAGAGCGCGACGAGCGCGGCGGCGATTGAAGGCTGTCCTGCCCGAAGCGTAACCGCCGCGAAGCGGACGAGATCGTTTGCGACGTGGACCACGAAACCGTGGTCGGCGTCGATGCGGTACCCCTCGACCGTGAGCTCCAGCGCTTCGTCGAGCCGGCCCTCCTCGAGCGCCCGCCAGCCGAGCGCAGCCAGCCCGCGCGCCAAGACCCGACGATTACGGAGCTCTCGCGCCCGACCGGCGTATTCCTCGACGAGGCCCCAGTAGCGGGCCTTGTCGCCGAGCTCTTCAGACGCCCACGCGACGGAGCGGGTCAGGGCGAGGAAGAAGTGGTCGTCGCCCACCTCCCGAAACGCCTGCCGGCTCGCTTCCCACGTATCCCGCGCCGAGACCCAATCGCGTCCCAGGGCGGCGACCCAGCCGAGGCCGTGGAGGGCGAACGCGACGCCGTGAGCACTCCCAAGCTCCTGCTGGATGCGCAGCCCTTCCTCGGCCCGAGCCCGCGCTACCGGCAGGTTCGCCACGTCATCCTCGAGCATGACCGCGGCGTGCAGCGCCCGAGCGCGTCCCATTGTGCGACGGTCATCGCTGCCAAGAGCGCGTTCCAGCCGCCGCCGTCCTTCCGCGAAGTGACCCCGGATCTGCCAGAAGTCGACGAGCGCGCCGGCGAGCTGCGACATGCCCTCGGTGTCACCCGCTGCCTCCAGTCGATCGTGAGCGGCGCGCAGGTTGTCGTGCTCACGGTCGAGCCGCTCGAGCCAGTCCTTGGGCGTGCCTCGCTTCACCTCCGGCTCAGCCTGTTCGGCGAGGGCCACGAAGAACTGAGCGTGGCGACGGCGCAGCTCGTCGGCGTCGCCCGACGCCTGCAGCCGCTCGGCGGCGTACTCGCGGATCGTCTCGAGCATCGTGAAGCGCTCGTCGCGCACGCGAACCAGGCTCTTGTCGACAAGCGATTGGAGCGTCTCCAGATCGGCGTCGACGACCGCCTCGGCGGCCTCCAGCGTCCAGCCACCGCGGAAGACGGCCAGGCGGGCGAATAGGCGCTGCTCATCGTCGGACAGAAGGTCGTGGCTCCATTCAATGGTCGCGCGCAGGGTTTCCTGCCGGGCGTCGACGCCACGCCCGCCCTTGAGCAGGTCGAGCCGCTGGCCGATGCGCGCCAGCAGCTGCTCGGGCGACAGCATGCGAGTGCGCGCTGCAGCCAGCTCGATGGCCAGCGGCAGGTTATCCAGGCGCGCGCACAGTTCGGCGACGGCGCCGGTGCCTGCGAAGTCCGGTTTGGCGGCGCGAGCACGGGCGAGGAACAGCTCGACGCCCTGCGGCGGCTCGAGTGGCGGCACCGGGTAGTGGTGCTCACCGGGCAGCTGCAGCAGCTCCCGGCTGGTGACCAGCAGGTGCAGGTTGGGACAGCGACCCAGCAGCTCACCCACCTCGGCGGCGGCTGCGATCAGCTGCTCGAAGTTGTCGAGCACCAGCAGCAGGCGCTTGTCGGCAACGTGCGTGGCCAGATCGCCGGAGGCGCCGAGCACGCCGCTGATGGTGGCCACGACGAGTTGCGGGTCGCGCAGCGGCGCCAGTGGCACCCACCATACGCCGTCGGGGAATCGCTCGGCCGACGCGCCGGCGGCCTGCAATGCGAGGCGCGTCTTGCCGGTTCCCCCCGGGCCGGTGAGCGTCAACAGCCGCACCTCGTCGCGTGCTAGCACGCCGTCGATCTCGGCCAGCTCGCGCTGGCGGCCGAGGAAGTTCGTGGTCGGTACCGGCAGATTGGTCTGGTAGAGGGTCTTCAGTGGCGGGAACTCACCGGCCCCCAGCTGGTAGATGCGCTCGGGCGCGGAGAGGTCTTTGAGACGGTGCTCGCCCATGTCGACCAGACCATCGTGGCCGACGAGGCCGGCGGTGGCTGCCGAGACAAGCACCTGCCCGCCGTGGCCGGCCGCACAGATGCGGGCGGCGCGGTGGACGTCGGGCCCGACGTAGCCCTCCGATGTGAGTAGCGGTGTGCCTGTGTGAAGGCCGATGCGCACGCGTATCGGCGCCTCGGCCAGCGCCTGCTGGGCCTCGGTGGCGGCAGCCAGCGCCTCCTGCGCCGTCGGGAAGGCGACGAAGAAGGCGTCGCCCTGGGTGTCGACCTCGACGCCTCCGTGACGAGCAAAGGCGTCACGCAGCAGTCGGCGGTGCTCGCCCAAGGCGTTGGCATAGGCGTCTGTGCCAAGCTCGTGAAGGAGACGCGTCGAGCTTTCGATGTCGGTGAACAGGAAGGTGACGGTGCCCGCGGGCAGGTTGATGCGCATCGGTCGAGCTGATCATGCCAGCAAGCCGATGTGATGCAACCACGTAACGCGTCGGTCGCAGTACCAACATCAGCAAGACGCGCGCCATGGCACCGCACGTGCTACGCCACGCTCAAGCCAGGGGATAACGGTCCCGATCCAGCGTCCGGCGACCTGCGACGCGGTTGGCGCGTGCGGATTGTGCCGGAGGCCGAAGCGATCCACATCGCTTGGATCCGGCCTTGAGCGTGAGCTAACCCTGCCGTGCTAACGGCAGGCCCAAGGCTCGGTCGAGGAAGGCGCCGAGATCAACCGCGCTATCTGCGCCGGTAGCATCGTCGAACGTGCCCATAAAGCGACCGCGCGCGCACGACTGCGGCCTGCGCAAGGAACGGGACCGCCCACGAACGCGGCCCGCGCGCGCACCAATGCGGTCCGCCGGCGAACTGGGCTTCGTCCATACAGGCCGCGGCCGGCGCTCGCAAGCGGTATCATCCCGCCGTGCCCCGTTGAATACCCGCTTGAGCGTCGCCATGCCTAGCGAAATAGAGGCCAAGCCACTGACGGTCGCCGTCGTGGGTGCCACCGGGCTAGTCGGCGAGACGATGATCCGCCTCCTCGAGGAGCGCGAGTTCCCGGTTGGTGAGTTGCGCCCGCTGGCGTCGCGCGCCGACGGCCGCCAAGTCTACTTTGCCGGCCGCCGCCACCCCGTGGCAGTGTCCAGCCCGGACGCCTTCGACGGCGTCGACGTGGCGCTCTTCTCGGCCGGCTCCGATGTGTCCGCTCGCCTCACGCCGGAGGCCGCCCGCCGCGGCGCCGTCGTCATCGACAACTCGTCGCACTGGCGCATGGCCGACGGCGTGCCGCTGGTCGTGGTCGACGTCAACTCGGAGGACGCGGCGCAGCACGACGGCATCATCGCCAACCCAAACTGCTCGACGATGCAACTGGTGCCGCTACTGAAGGCACTGCACGACAGCGTCGGCCTCGAGCGGGTCATCGTGGACACCTACCAGTCGGTCAGCGGCACCGGCGCAGACGCGGTGGCGGAGCTGGAGGATCAGATCCGCGGCCACGTCGACGGCCGCCAGCCGCCACCACGGGTGTATCCCCATCGCATCGGCTTCAACGCCCTGCCCGAGATCGACTCCTTCCTGGAGGACGGCTACACCAAAGAGGAATGGAAAGTCATTCACGAGAGTCGCAAGATTTTGCACCTTCCCGAACTGGCGCTGTCGTGCACGGCTGTCCGGGTGCCCGTCTTCTACGCGCATTCGGAGGCCGTCCATGTCGACACCCGGCAACCCATCTCGCCGGCCGAGGCACGCGCGCTCTTCGCCGACCTTCCCGGCGTGGTGGTGATGGACGAGCCAGCAGCTCATTTGTATCCGCTGGCCACCGAGGCGACCGGGCGGGACGAGGTCTTCGTGGGACGCGTAAGGGCAGACGCCTCGCGCCCCGACGGCCGCGGCCTTGCCTTCTGGGTGGTGGCCGACAACCTGCGCAAGGGAGCCGCCACCAACGCCGTGCAGATCGCGGAGCTGGTGTTGCGCAACGGCTGGCTGCGGCCCCGCTCGGAGCGGATGGAACTGGCCTCGTGACACCGGAGGAGCGGCGCTCCGCACTCGAAGCCGTGGCGGCCGAGGTGCGTGGCTGCACCCGCTGCCGGCTGCACGTCCAGCGCACGCAGGCCGTCCCAGGGGAGGGCGATCCCGAGACGGAGGTCGTCTTCGTCGGCGAGGGTCCAGGTTTCAACGAGGATCGCCAGGGACGGCCCTTCGTGGGTGCAGCCGGCCAGCTGCTCAACGAGCTGCTGGGCGCCATCGGCTGGCGACGCGAGGAGGTCTTCATCACCAACGTGGTCAAGTGCCGCCCACCGGAGAACCGCGACCCGCAACCCGATGAGATCGCCGCCTGCGCGCCCTACCTTCGCCGCCAGCTGGAGGTGCTCGATCCGGCGGTAGTCGTGACGCTGGGACGCCACTCCCTCCAGACGTTCATGCCCGGCACGCGCATCGGCGGCGCCCACGGCACCCAGCGCCCGGCCGATCCCGCCGGAGGCGCCCAAGGCGCGGCGGCCTACGCCATGTACCACCCGGCTGCCGCACTGCGCCAGGGCAGCCTGCGCCAGACCATGCTCGAGGACATGTGCGGGCTGCCCGACGTTCTGATCGCGGCCCGGCAGCGGCGTGCGCCCGGCCAGCCGGCGACGGCGCCCGACCCGGAGGAGGCAGTAGCACCCCACCAGCCGGCGACAGCGCCCGACCAGCCGGCGACGGCAGTCCACGAGATCCCGCTGACGCCCGAGCCGCAGCCGGTGGCGATCGCCGTCGCGGCCGGCGCAGACCCAGAGAACCAGATGGAGCTTTTCTGATGGCTGACGACATTCTGCGCATCCTGCCCCTCGGCGGAGTGGGCGAGATCGGCAAGAACATGTACGTCTTCGAGTACGGCGACGAGATCGTCGTCATCGATTGCGGGCTGATGTTCCCCGAGGAGGAGATGTTCGGCATCGACCTCGTCGTGCCGGACGTGACCTATCTTCGCGAGCGGCGCGAGAAGGTCAAAGCCTTCCTGATCACCCACGCGCACGAGGATCACGTCGGCGGCCTGCCCTACGTCCTGCCCGAGTTCCCCGGCGTGCCGATCTACGCCTCGACGCTGGCCCGCGGCCTGCTGGGCAACAAGATCAAGGAGCACAAGCTCACCAACAACCCGTTGCGCGCGCTCGAGCCGGGCCAGACTGTCAGCCTGGGCGCGTTCACGGCGACGGCCTTCCGCATCGGCCACTCAATCCCCGACGCGATGGGCATCGCCCTCGACACGCCGCTGGGCCTGGTCGTCCACACCGGTGACTTCAAGTTCGACCACACGCCGGTCGACGGCAAGTTGTCGGACATCCACGCCCTGGCCGAGTTCGGCCGGCGCGGCGTGCTCTGCCTGGTGTCCGATTCCACGCGCGCAGAGAGCCCCGGCTACACGCCCTCCGAGCAGACCGTCGGGGAGGCCTTCCGGGACATCATGGAAGGCCTCGAGGGGCGGGTCATCGTGGCCACCTTTGCCAGCAACATCGCGCGCATCCAGCAGGTCTTCGATGCGGCCGGGACTTTCAAGCGCCGCGTGGCGGTCATCGGCCGCTCGATGGAGCAGAACGTGCGCATCGCCACCGAGCTCAAATACCTGAACTTTCCGCCCGAGCAACTGGTCAGCAAGGACCGCCTGCGTGACGTGCCGGATGCCCAGCTGTGCATCGCCACCACCGGCGCCCAGGGCGAGCCGATGGCCGGCCTGGCGCGCATGGCCAATCGCGACCATCGCTGGGTCGAGCTGACGCCCGGCGACACGGTGATCGTGAGTGCCAGCCCCATCCCGGGCAACGAGGAGTCGGTCGGGCGCACGATCGACAACCTCTTCAAGAACGGCGCCAATGTCTTCTACCACGACATCAAGCGCGCCCACGTGTCGGGCCACGCCAGTCAGGAAGAGCTCAAGCTGATGCTCAACCTGACGCGTCCGAAGCACTTCATCCCGATGCATGGCGAGTTCAGGATGCTCGTGCAGCACGGCCGGCTGGCCGGCCAGCTGGGCGTGGCTCCGGAGAACATCTTCATCATCGAGAACGGGCAGCCCATCGAGTTCCTCCCCGACGGCTCGGCCCGCCGGGGAATGCCCGTCGAGGCCGGCTACGTGTACGTCGATGGCCTATCGGTCGGCGAGGTGGGCGATATCGTCCTGCGTGACCGGCGGGCACTGGCCAACGACGGCATGCTGCTGGTCGTCGTGACGGTCGACAAGCAGACCGGCAGCCTTGTTGGGCGGCCCGAGATCGTCACCCGTGGTTTCATCGCCGGCGAGGACGATCCGGTGCTCAGCGGCGCCGTCCAGCGGGTCACGCAGGCAATTACTACGCCCGGCGACCACACCAGCGAAATCGCCCTGCTCAAGGCGCAGATCAAGGACAGTCTGACGCAGTACCTCTATGACCGCACCAAGCGCCGGCCGATGGTGCTGCCGGTGGTGGTCGAGGTCTAGCGGGTGGCCGAGCGCAAGCGCTCTCCCAGCACGACGCGCAGGCGGCCCGCCAACGGTCGACGGGCGTCGTCGCGCCGCCGAGGCACGGGCCTGAACCTGCCCCCGCACATCGCCCGCTCGCTGGTGGGCCTGAGCCTGCTCGTGCTCGGCGCGGTCAGCCTGATCGCGCTGCTCCTGCCCGAGGCGGGCATGCTCAACCGCTACGTCACGGACGTTCTGCGCCCGGCCTTCGGCCAGGGCGCCTGGCTACTGGCCGTCCTGCTGCTCGTGGCGGGGATTTTCGTCGAACGCGCGCCGAAGGTCGGGCCGGGCTGGACCATAACCGCCGTCGGCGGCTTGGTGGTCTTCCTCGGAGGCCTGGGGATCATTCACCTGCTGTGGGGCAGGGGATCGCGCGAACAGGCCCTGCGTGACGGCGGCGGAGTGCTGGGCAATGCGCTCTCCAGCCTGCTGAGCGACCTTCTGTCGGCGCCCGGTGCGTTCGTGGTGCTGCTTGGCATGGTGCTCGCTGGCCTCATCCTGATGCTCAACGTCACGCTGATGGGGCTGCTCCGGCCGGTGACCGGCGGTGGGCGGATGCTGGCCAGCGCGATCTCGACGCCGGCCCGCGCGGCGGTGGAGAGCGCCACCGCCAGGCGCGCCGAGGAGACGACCCGCCAGCCGGCCCGTCGCCCGGATAACGGACGGAGCGCGAAGGTGGCCGTGCCCGTCCTCCGCGAGCCCACGCCGCTGTCCTCGGAGGTGCCCTCGCCGCTGCCCAGCCCGGCGCCGGTCAGCCAGACCGTCTGGGCCGCCGGCCCGGCGCAGGCCGTCCCGGCCCAGGCCGTCGCGGCCCAGGCCGCGGTGGCAGTGGCCACGCCGGCCGGCACGGCCGAGGAGAGCGACGAGGAGATCGAGCGCGGCCCTGACGACCGCGACTATCAGCTGCCCTCGGTTGCGCTGCTCGACGCCGGCGCCCCACCGGCCACCGGCGCCGTGCTCGACCACGGCCGAAACATCCGCATCATCGAGGACAAGCTGCTCAGCTTCCAGATCCCAGCCACCGTCACCGGCACCAACACCGGTCCGGTCGTGACGCAGTACGAGGTCAGGCCAGACGCGCGCATCAAGCTGTCACGCATCGAGGCCCTCGCCGACGACCTGGCCATGGCCCTCGCCGCCCGTTCGATCCGCATCGAGGCACCCATCCCCGGCCGCGACGTCGTGGGCATCGAGATCCCCAACCACTCGAGCGAGATCGTCGGCTTCCGCCAGCTGCTGGAGGACTCGGGCATGCTCCAGGCGACCAGCAAGCTGACCTTCGCGCTGGGCCGCGACGTCTCGGGCAAGCCCTACGCTGTGGACCTGGCCCGCATGCCCCACCTGCTGATCGCCGGGGCCACGGGCTCGGGTAAGAGCGTGTGTGTCAACGCCCTCATCACCAGCCTGCTGATGCGCACCACGCCCGCCGAGCTGCGCCTGATCGTGATCGATCTCAAGCGAGTCGAGCTGGCAGCCTACCGCGACCTGCCCCACCTGCTCACACAGGTCATCGTCGAGGCTCATCACGCGCGCGCGGCGCTGGGCTGGGCGGTGGCCGAGATGGAGCGGCGCTACGAAACTCTGGCCAACGCCAGCGAGCGCAACATCACTGCCTACAATGCCAACGCCGAGCGCCGCGGCCGCCGGCCGATGGAGTACCTCGTCATCGTCATCGACGAACTGGCCGACCTGATCATGCGCGAGGGGCGCAAGGTTGAGGACCCGGTCGTGAAGATCGCCCAGAAGGCACGCGCGGTGGGCATCCACCTTGTCCTTGCCACCCAGCGACCCAGCGTCAACGTGGTCACCGGCCTGATCAAGGCCAACGTGCCCAGCCGCATCGCCTTCGCCATGTCCTCCAACGTGGACAGCCGGACGGTCCTCGACGCGCCCGGTGCGGAGGACCTCATCGGCCGCGGCGACATGCTCTACCAGCCGGCCGACCTGCCCCGCCCGGTTCGCCTGCAGGGCGTCTTCGTCAACGACGCCGAGGTCCACGCGGTGACCGACTTCTGGCGGGCGCAGGCCGAACCCGATTACGACAACGGCCTGCTCGAGAGCGAGGAGGGAGAGAGCAGCGACGGCGGGCAGTTCGGCTGGCTGGCCAGGCTGGCCGAGGACGACCTGACCGCGCGTGCCGCCGAACTGGTGATGCAGACGGGCAAGGCCAGCACGTCAATGATGCAGACCAAGCTCAAGATCGGCTTCAACCGCGCCACCCGGCTGATGGACGAGCTGGAGCGTTTCGGCATCGTTGGACCGCTCGATCCGCGCAACCCGGCGGTACCCCGGCAGGTGTTCGGCCCGGACAATTGGGTCAGGGGGACAACCGACGCGGACTTCGACAATTGACCCGATAGTCACGCTTGGGCATGGAGCCCAAGGTGAATAGAGCGTAGACTGCAATCTGGCGCGAAGGGCAAAGCGTCACGTGCTGCCAGAACTGGCAAGTGTGGGGAAATTCGAACCGGCGATGACTGCTCGCCATCAAATCCGAATCGGCAACCGTCGCCTTGGGCGGGAAAGGGCGGCGATTGATGCCACGCCCGCTCCACGGCTGGGCGACATGCTGCAACTTGCCCGCGAGCGCAAGGGTGTCGACCTGTTCCGCGCCGAGCGTGACACGAAGATCCGCCTGAAGTACCTGGCCGCCCTGGAGGACAGCCACTTCGAGGACCTGCCGGCGGCGGTCTACACCAAGGGCTTCCTGCGCAACTACGCGATCTATCTGGCACTGGACCCGGAGGAGGTCCTCCAGCGCTGGCGCGACGAGCTCACCCCGGTGCGCGGGCGGAGGTCGGCCGACAAGCCGCTGGTTGCGCCGCCGCCGCGGCCCATCGTCACGCCCCGGCGCGGACTGACCGTCAGCACGGGCTGGCTGATGGCCATCCTGGTGCTGGCCGCCGTGCTGGGCTTCGTGGGCTACATCGGCATGCAGATGATGCGCTTTCTCGAAACGCCGGTCGTGGGCCTGACCGATCCGCCCAGCCTGGTCAGCACGGTCAATGCGGAGGACATCATGCTCGCCGGTACGAGCGACCCCGGCGCGCTGATCACTGTCACAGCGGCGGGGCAGATGCTCCACACCAGCGCAGACCAGGCCGGCCGCTGGTCGCTGGAAGTGCCCCTGGCGCCGGGCCGCAACGACCTGCAGGTCGTCGCCGACGACCCGGTCACGGGTCAGAAGTCCGCGCCGATCAACGTCATCGTCAGCGTGCCACTGGGTGACGGCACGCCCGCTCCTTCGGCCGGTGCCGGGGAACCCGTCCTGCTCCGCCTCACGCTCCTCGAGCCGGCCCAGGGCAGCACCCTCGAGGACGGTGGGTTGACCGTGCGCGGCACGACCACCGGCGCACGGGTGAACATCAGCGCGGAACCTGTCACCTCGGCCGAGGCCTCGCCGGCCGCACCCTCGCCCGACAACTCCCCCGACGCTTCACCTGCAGCCCTGCCCAGCCCGTCGGCGGCAAGCTCCGTCGATCTCGAGGTGGCCAGCGGAGGCAGCTTCAGCCACGGCCTCGACCTTGCCCCCGGCGAGTGGCTGATAGTGGTGACGGCCTTCAGCAGCGGCCTCCAGCCGGTCAGCCAGACACGCCGCGTGACGGTCGATGCCGCAGACGAGCTGGTGCTGGTGATCACGGCTGTGCGCAACGATTCGTGGCTGCGCGTCGTCACGGACGGGACCATGGTGCGCGGCTGGGACGGCCCGACGTTGCCCCGCGGCTCGAGCATCACCGTCACCGCCCAGAGCGAGATCTGGCTGCGTACCGGCAACGCCGGTGCTGTGAGCGTCACGCTGAACGGCGTCGAGCTGGGCCGCCTGGGCCGCAACGGGGTGGTGGGCAACTGGATCTTCCGGCCGGGGGCGGATCCCGAGCGAACCAGCGAAACGCGCTGAACTCGTGGGCGAGCAGGACGCCCTCGTCAGGCTGGCCGAGAGAGCACGCGGGGTTCTCCAGGAGCGCGACTTGACGCTGGCCACGGCCGAGTCGTGCACGGGCGGCCTGCTGGGTCACCTGCTTACCGAGATTCCCGGTATCAGCCTGCACTACCGCGGCGGGCTGATCTCGTACAGCGACGACCTCAAGCGTGACGAGCTGGGCGTGCCGGCGCGGACGCTGGCCGCCCACGGAGCCGTATCGGCTCAGAGCTGCCTGGCCATGGCCGACGGCGCGCGCCGGCGCTACGGTGCCGACGTCGCGCTCGCCGTGACGGGCATCGCCGGGCCGGACGGTGGCACGCCGGCCAAGCCCGTAGGGCTGACATTCGTGGGCATCGCCGACGCCGGCGGCCGCGACGTCCGGCGCCACGTCTGGCCGGGCGATCGGCACGCCAACAAGCTGGATAGCGCCGGGGCGGCACTCGAGCTGTTGCTGGAGCGCCTGGGCGCCGGCCCGGCATGACCCGCCGCAGCGAGGAGATCGGCCGGGGGCTGGCCGCGGCCCGACCGGCACGGCCCATTGAAGCCGGCGAGCCGATCCACGTGCTGGGCGCCGCCGGCGCCGGCGCCTCGGCAGCCGCTCTGCTGGCACAGCGCGCCGGCGCGCACGTGAGCGGCTGTGATCCCGGTGGGCCATCGCCCTACACGACTGCGCTCGAGGCGGCCGGGATCAGTCTCGAGTGGCGCCACTCGCCGACCCACCTCGAGCCTATGGAGGGCAGGCCGCCGCGCCGGCTGGCGGTGACCAAGGCGCTCACGGCGGTGGATCCCGACCAGCCGGAGCTGGCTGCCGCACGCCGCCTGGGCATTCCCGCCGAGCCGTGGCAGCAGGTCGTGGCGGACGCGGCGGCGACTTCCGGCAAGCGCCTACTGGCCGTGGCCGGCACGCACGGCAAGTCCACCACTACCGGCTGGCTGATCCACCTGCTGGTGGAGGCCGGTCGTGACCCCTCGGCCTTCGTCGGCGCACTTTTAGACGCCCGACTCAGCGGCGGCCTGCCGGCCACTGCCCGCTGGGGCGGCGGCGATACCTTCGTGGTCGAGGCGGACGAGTACGCCGGCAACTTCGACCCCTACCGTCCCGACGTCGCCCTGCTGCTCAACGCCGAGTGGGACCACCCCGACGTCTTCGCCGACGAGGCCGCCGTAGTAGAGGCCTTCAGCGGCTGGCTGAGCGCGGCTGCCGGAGCCGGCCGCCGCCCGCAGCTGGTGGCCAACGTGGGCAGCCCGGGCGTGAGCCGCATCCTCGGCCAGTTGTCCGGCTGGCCGGGCAGCGTGCTGACCGTCGCCCTGGACGGCGCGGCCGGGCCGGCTGCGGCGGCTGCGGCGGCGGACTTGACGGCCCGCGTCGAGCCACGGCCGGAGAGCGGCAGCCGCCTGACGGTCAGCCGGCGCGGCGGCTCGCAGCAGAGTTACGAGGTCGGCCTGGCCGGTCTCCACAACGCCGAGAACGCGCTCGTCGTAGTTGGTGCGGCGCAACTGCTGGGCGTGGAAGAGGAAGCTTTGCGCGCCAGCCTGGCCGGCTTTGGGGGAGTCGGACGGCGGCTCGAGCGCAAGGGTGAGGCGGGCGGCGTGCTCGTCCTCGACGACTACGGGCACCATCCGACGGCGATCGAGCGGACCATCGAGGCCGTCCGCCTGAGCCACCCCGGGCGGCGCTTGTGGGCCGTCTACGAACCGCTGACCTACCACCGCACGGCGCACATGCTGGAGCGGTTCGCGGACGTGCTGGCCGGCGCCGACCAGGTGGCCATCGCCGACATCTGGGCCGGCCGCGACCCGGACACCACGGTGACGAGCAGCGCCGCCCTGGCTGCGGCGATCGCCGGCCGGGGACAGGCACCGGCGCAGGCCACCGGCTCTGTCGAAGAGACCGCCGACCACCTTGCGCAACGGGTACGCCCGGGCGACGTCGTGCTGGTCATGGGCGGCGGCCGCGCGTACGTCATCGCCGAGCGGCTATTGGAGCTGCTGGGTCGCGCACCGGCGGAGGAGGGTGGGGCCGTTCCCGGCCGCTAGAATTCGGGCATGCCTACGCTCAGCCCCGGCGCTGCGCAGGACATCCTGGACACGCTCAAGCGAGGGTGGGAGGGCCGCGACCCGGAGACGATCGTGAACCTCTTTCGCCAGGATGCCGAGTACCGCCACCATCCCTTCATCGAGCCGCTGCTGGGCAGCAACGCCATCCGGCGCTACTGGAACGAGGTCGCCGCCACGCAGGTGCACATCGACTTCGAGCCGGAGCGGGTGTGGGTCAGCGGCAGCACCGTGCTGGCCAGCTGGCACGCCGCCTTCACGCGCAGGACCAGCGCCGAGCGGATCCGCCAGCGCGGCTTTATGACCCTCGAGCTCGACGATGAGGGTGCGGTCTGGCGCTTCCGCCAGTGGCCGCTGGAGCAGGTCGTGGGCACCGATTCGACGTTCGCAGCTGAAGGAGAGAGAGGCTGATGGCAGGAGACATCTCGTTCGACGTGGTCAGCGACTTCGACCGGCAGGAGCTGGTCAACGCGCTCGACCAGGCCCGGCGTGAGATCGGCACGCGTTACGACTTCAAGGGCGCGCGCGCAGAGCTGGAGCTGGGCAAGGACGAGATCATCCTGCGCACCGACAGCGAGAGCAGGGCACGGGCCGTGCGCGACCTGCTGGAGAGCAAGGCCATCCGCCGCGGCCTGTCGCTGAAAATCTTCGACTGGGACGAGATCGAGGAAGCCGGCGGCAACACGGTTCGCCAGCGGATCGGGCTGCGCCGCGGCCTGCCCGAGGACCTGGCCAAGAAGATCAGCAAGCTGATCCGCGACGAGTTCCCCAAGTCGAAGTCGCAGATCCAGGGCGACGCGGTGCGCGTCTCGGGCAAGAGCAAGGACGAGCTCCAGCGCGTCATCGCCCGCCTGCGCAAGGAAGGCGAGGGCTTTCCTGTCGCGCTGCAGTTCACCAACTACCGTTAGGCGGCCGCGATGATGCCCAACGACCGCCTGGTGCGGGCGGTGATGATCGCAGTGGTGGTCCTGGTCATCCTGGGGCTCGTCTTCTCCTCGGTTCTGTCGCCGCTCTAGGTGGCCGCAACGCACGAGCCGGGGCGAACACTCCGCACGATCGGAAGGCTGCTCGCCGACTCGTTGGCCGAGGCCGGCGTCGAGTGGGCCTTCACCGTGCCGGGGGAGAGCTTCCTGGGGCTACTCGACGCGCTGCCGCCGGCGGGTATCCGCGTGCTGGCCACCCGCCACGAGGGCGGCGCCGCCTTCATGGCCGAGGCGACGGCCCAGTTCACCGGCCGGCCCGCCGCCTGCCTGGGCACCCGCGCGGTGGGCGCGGCGAACCTGTCCATCGGCATCCACACGGCTCGCCAGAACTCGACGCCGATGGTCGCCTTGGTGGGCCAGGTCCAGCGCGACTTCCTGGGCCGGGAGGCGTTCCAGGAGGCCGACCAGCCGCAGTCATTCGGCCGGCTGGCCAAGTGGGCGGGCGAGCTGACCGATCCGGCGGACGCAGCCAGGCTGGTGGGCGACGGACTGCGCGCCATGACCAGCGGGCGCCCGGGACCGGTCCTCTTCTCGCTGCCCGAGGACCTGCTCGACGAGCCGACCGACGCTGCGCTGCCAGACGTCGCGCCGCTCGCGCCGCCGCCGCCGGAGGAAGGCGACGTCGAAGCGATCCTGCGTCTGCTGACCGAAGCCGAGCGTCCGCTGATCGTGGCCGGCGGCGGCGTGCTGCGCGCCCGAGCCGTTGATCGGTTGGTAGAGATGGCCGAGGCACTCGCCGTGCCGGTGATGGCCGCCTGGCGACGGCCGGACGTATTTCCCAACGACCACCCGCTGTACCTGGGCATGACCGGCTACGGCGCCGCCTCGACGGTCCTGCCCCGCCTGCTGGAGACAGACGCGCTGCTCGTGCTGGGCTGCCGGCTCAGCGAGCCCGCCAGCTTCGGCTATCGCGTGCCCGGCCCCGACACGCGCTGGGCGCACGTCGACCTCGAGCCGCGCTCGGCGGAGCGCGCCGGCCTGCAGCCTGCCCACGTGGCGCTCACGGCGGACGCCGGCGCCTTTCTGGCAAGGGCAATGGCTTCCGCCGGTGGACGCGGCCTGGCTTCGGCGGCGAGACAGCGCCAGGTGCAACTGCGTGCCGACCGAGAGGCGTACCTGGCCGCCAGCACGCTGGGCCCACGGGACGGTTGGAGCGGCCCGGGCGTGGATCCCGGCCAGGCCGTGGCCACTCTCCAGCGTGTCCTGCCGCGGGACGCCGTGCTGACCACCGACGCAGGCAACTTCGGCCTCTGGCCGGCACGCGGCTTCCGCTTCACACGGCCGGGGACCTTCCTGGGTCCCACCTCCGGCGCGATGGGCTACGGACTGCCGGCGGCGATCGCCGCCAGCCTGTGCGCGCCCGATCGGACGGTGGTGGCGATGTGCGGCGACGGCGGCTTCACGATGACGATGAGCGAGCTGGAGACCGCCGTGCGCGCCGGTGCGCGCCCCGTCGTGCTGGTCTTCGACAACCAGGGCTACGGCACGATCGCCATGCACCAGCAGCGCGAGGGCAGGTCGGACGTCGCCACGCGCCTGGGGCCGATCGACTTCTCTGCCGTGGCCCGCGCCTGCGGCGCGCAGGGCGGGCGAGTCACGCGCGACAGCGAGTTCGAGCCGGCCCTGCGTGACGCGTTGGCGGCAGGCCGGCCGGCCGTCATTCACCTCGAGGTCGACCCGCGCTGGGTCTCGCCAGACGTCTTCGCCGAAGCCTGAGCGACCTCAGCCGGAGGTGGGCAGGAGGGGCAGCTCCATGGCCAGCGCGCCGTACAGCCGGCCCGACTCCGCGTCCGGCCCTGTGGGCAGGTGGCGGAAGCCGATCGCCTCGTAGAAGCGGATCGCCGCGTGATTGTCCCCGATGACCCACAGGACGACCCGCGTGGCGCCCCAGCTGCCGCCCCATCCCGCCACGGCATCCACCAGCGCTCGGCCGGTTCCCTGGCGGCGTCCCTGGGGGCCTACCCACATCGAGAAGAGCAGGCAGTCCGAGGGTGGCCGGCGGCGGCCCTGCACGAGGCCGACGGCCGCATCTGTCTGCCAGGCGATGAACCAGGCGCGCCGGTCGCCGCTGGCCGAGGCGCGGGCGGTCGCCTGCCAGTCGCGCTCGTCGGTCACGCCGGCCTCCTCGTAGCGCTGGCCGAAGGCTTCCGGTGCGTCGGCCAGGCTGGCCAGGCGGAGCTCGCGCAGCACGTGCCAGTCGGCAGGCGTGATGCGCCGAATCTGGAGCGGGGCGAGGCTCGTGCTCACGGGCCGCGCAGCGTACCACCGAGGGTGAGCGCGCTTCCGCGGGCACCCTGTGCGGCCAGACGCGATAGCCGAATAGGCCATTGCAGCCCCTCCCGTCGCTGCTTACCCTCCTCCGAATGCAGAAGGTGGCAATCGCCGAGCTTCGCCGCCGCCCCCGCCACTACCTGGCCCGCATGGTCGCCGGGGAGCATTTCGAGGTGACTGCCTTTGGCCGTCCCATCGCCGATCTCGGCGGCCTGAGCTATCGCACCGTGCCGGTTGGCAAGAGTCTGCCGGCAGGCGGCGAGGCGGTCCAGATCATCATCTCCAGCACCGACCTGCGCGACTAGCAGTCCATCTCACGGGGTAGCGAGGCGGCGCCCGCAGTATGCTCAGGGCATGGCTGCGCCCGACCTCACGACCCTGCGGCCGGCCGTCAGCGGCCGGCTCGTCCTGCCGCACGACGACGACTTCGAGGATGCGCGGCGCGTCTGGAACGGCATGATCGACCGGCGCCCGCTGGGCGTCGTGCGCGCCGTCAGCATCGACGACATTCCAGCCGTGCTCGAGCTTGCCCGCCGCGAGGGGCTGGCCCTCGCCATTCGCGGAGGCGGCCACAACGTCGCCGGCAACGGCACGGTCGACGGCGGGCTGGTGCTCGATTTGGGCGCGCTCAACGGCGTCGAGGTGGACCCGCGGCGGGGCGTCGTGCGGGTGGGGCCCGGGGCCACGCTGGTTGATGTTGACCGGGCTACGGAGGAGCACGCCCTGATTGTGCCGCTGGGCGTGGTCTCGGCCACCGGCGTGGCCGGCCTGACGCTGGGCGGCGGCTTCGGTTGGCTGACGCGATCCTTCGGGCTCGCCGTCGACAACCTGCTCCAGGTTGACCTGGTCACCGCCGACGGCCGGCGCCTGACGGCCAGCGAGACAGACAACTCCGAGCTCTTCTGGGGCCTGCGCGGGGGCGGCGGCAACTTCGGCGTGGCCACGGCGTTCACCTTCCAGGCCCAACGGCTGGGACCGCAGGTCTTCGCGGGCAACCTCGTCTACCGCCGTGACAAGTGGGCGGACGCCCTGCGCGCTTATGCCGACTGGACGGCCCACCTGCCCGACGAGCTGACCTCCATCGTCACGATCATCGTGCCGCCACCTGCCTGGGAGCTGGGCGACGAAACGGTCCTGCTGATCGGCTTCACCTGGACCGGCGCTGACAGCAACGAGGCCATGACCCACGTCGACCGGCTGACAGCCCTCGCGCCGCCTGACGAGCGCGCCATCCAGCCCAACCGCTGGGTGGAGTGGCAGTCGCAGGCGGACGACCTGTTCCCGCGCGGGGCGCGCGCCTACTGGAAGAACGTGGCCTTCGACCAGCTCAGCGAGACCGCGATCTCGGCCGTCCTCGACTTCGCCGAGCGCTTAACACCCGGCGTGGCGACCGACATCCATCACATGGAAGGGGCCTTCGGGCGTGTACCGGAGGACGCAACTGCCTTCCCCGGCCGGTCCGCGCGATACTGGCTGAACATCTACGGTTTCTGGCAAGACCCGGCCGAGGATGAGGCACGCGTCGCCTTGGTACGCGGCTTGCACGCGGCCATGGGCCCGGTCGCCCGACCGGTCCAGTACGTCAACTTCGCCGGCCACGAGGGCCGCGGCCCGAGCGCGCGCGAGGCCGCAGTCGCGGCGTACGGTCCGCAGAAGTTCGAGCGACTGGTCGAGCTGAAGCGGCGCTACGACCCCACCAACCTGTTCCGGCTCAACCACAACATCCCGCCCGACTGAGGCGGGCCGAGGCTAGCGGCGCGGGTGCGTCCGTGCGGCGATGCGCTCGAGCGCTCCCTCCCAGCCCGCGTCGATCGGCCGGCCCGGCTCGTCGACGTCGATCACGACCGGGGCGTGGTCGGAAGGAATGGGCTTGCCCTTGCGCGCCTCGCGATCGATCTCGGCCCAGACCACGCGCTCGGCCAGCGCCGGGCTCAGCAGCAGGTGATCGATGCGCATGCCCAGGTTCTTGTGGAAGTTGCCGGCACGGTAGTCCCACCAGCTGAAGCGGCCGGCCTCGCTGCGCCGAAGCCGGTAGGCATCTACCAGGCCCTGCTCGAGGAGCGCCCGGAAACAGACTCGCTCCGCCTCCGAGACATGTGTGCCGCCGTGCACCGCCGAAGCGTCCCACACGTCCGCGTCGGTGGGCGCCACGTTGAGATCGCCACCGACGACCAGCGGTTCGCCGTTCCCGGCAGCCTCCGCCAGCCAGGTCCGCAGGCGCTCGAACCAGGCGAGCTTGCCGGCATAGAAGGGTGAGCCCACCAGGCGCCCGTTGGGCGCGTAGAGGCTGACGTAGCGGACGCCGTCGATGACGGCGCTGAGCATGCGCGCCTCGTCGAAGGGGTTGAAATCCTCCTCGGCCAATCCGGCGGCCGCGCCGGCTGCGGAGTTACGCACCGGGCCGTCGCCAAAGTTGGTCAGCACCGTGCCCTGCTCGAAGGGCTTGCGGGAACAGATGGCCACGCCGTTCCAGCGTCCCTCGCCGTGGTGCAGGAGCTCGTAGCCGCGCATGCGGAAGGGCAGCAGCGGAGCGTCGTCGTCGGCCAGCTTGGTCTCCTGCACGAGCAGGACATCAGGCTCCGCCCGTTCCAGCCACCACACGACATGGTCCATTCGCGCCTTGAGCGAGTTGACGTTCCAGGTCGCGATGCGCATGGCCACCATCATCGCAGGCGGCACGCCCGCACGCGGCGGCGGTGATAACTTCCGGCTATGACACTGACCGTCCGCAACGTCCGCCAGGACGAACTGTTCGACTTCGTCGACGCGATCAGCACGAGCTTCCTCGAGCGGCCCGACGTGGCCAAGGTCGTGGAGGAGATCAGGCCCTACTGGGACGTGGGGCGCATCTGGGCGGCCTTCGACGGCGAGCGGATGTGCGGGACGTACCGCACGTGGGCCAGCGAGCTGAGCGTGCCCGGCGGCCGGCAGCTGCCGGCTTCGGCGGTGACCGCCGTGACGGTTCTGCCCACTCACCGCCGGCGGGGAGCGCTGCGGGCCATGACCGCCGCCGAACACGCCGCCATCCGGCAGCGGGAGGAGGTCTTCGGGCTGCTGTATGCCTCCGAGTTCACGATCTACGGCCGCTTCGGTTACGGCCCCGCCTGCCGCCAGGCGACCTGGACGCTGCATACGCGCGATACCGGCTTCCTTGATTCGCGTCCGCGCGGGTGCGTCGAGCTGGTCCGGCCCACAGAAGAGACGCGCGATCAGGTGAAGTCACTCTACGAGGCGTGGCGCGTGCGCCAGCCGGGCGAGATGCGCCGGCGCGACTTCCGCTGGGACTACGACCTGGGCCTGCGCGATCCCGCCTGGGGCGAGAAGTGGAAGGGCTTCCTGGCCTTCCACCGCGATGAGGCGGGAGGGCTCGACGGCTATGCCCGCTATTCGGCCAAGGAGAAGTGGGTGGATCGCCAGCCACGCAACGAGCTGATCGTCAACGAGCTGCACGCGCTGAACGACGAGGCGTACGCCGGCCTGTGGCGTTTCCTGGGCGAGGTGGACCTCGTGGCGACGGTGAAGGCGGAGGGTCGCGTGCCCTCCGAGCGCCTGCCCTGGCTGCTGACCAACAATCGCGCGGCAGTCATGTCAGAAGTGGGCGAGGGCCTGTGGGTGCGCATCTTCGACGTGCCTCGAGCGCTCGAGGCGCGCGCCTACGAGCGCGAGGGCCGGCTGGTCCTGGGCGTCGTCGACCGGGAGGCGGCCTCGTCGCCGCTGCGCTATGAGCTCGAGGTGGGCGCGGCAGGAGCGACCTGCCGCCCAACCGACCGCTCTGCCGATCTGACGATCGACGTCTCGGCGCTGGGCGCAGCCTACCTGGGCGGCACCCGCCTGCGTGACGCCGTGTTGGCCAGCGGCTGGGAAGCGCAGCGGCCGGGGGCTCTGGCGTACGCCGACGACCTGCTGCGCACGGCCGACGAGCCCTGGTGCTCGACGTTCTTCTAGGAGCGGACATCCGCGGCTGCAGCGTCCCGGTCCAAGGCCAGGCTCATACGTTCGTTTCGCGAGAGCAGCGCAACTCGGGCGGCCTGCCGGACGAGTTCGAGGATGTGCCTCTCGGGCGGCCGATCGCCGGGGCGGTAGGTCAGGTAGCGGACCTTGCGCAGGCGCAAGTGCTCCCCCTCGAGCAGCCGCTGCGGATCCTCCAGCCAGATGCCGAACTCGAAGCCCAGATGGACGTGCTCGAGCTCAGGCGCGACGTAAGCAAAGTAACGCTTGGCGCGGCCCTGCGGCACGTCGTAGCCGATCAGCCTCCAGCCGGGCCTCACTCGCTCGAGTGCATCCGGCACGGCGCGTCTGACGGTGTCTCGCAGCCCGTTGGCGAGCTCGGCGATGGGCGCCGGATGAGCGGCCAGGAACACGTCGACCGGATCGGGCTCCACTTCGAGGCGAGCCTATAGCATCAAGGTCCCGCCTAATGCGAGGAGCGAGATGCCCGAAAGAGCCGTTCACCAGCTTCGTGTGGTGGTCACAGCCACCGACTTTGAGGAGGCGCTCCACTTCTACCGCGACGTGCTTGGCATGCCTGAGGCCTTCGCCGTTTCGTCGCCCGGCGGCCGCGTGGCGGTCCTGGACGCCGGCCGGGCCACGCTCGAGCTGGCCGATCCCGCGCACGCCGCGTACATCGACTTGCTGGAGGTTGGGCACCGGTCGGCGGGCCACATCCGCGTGGCGCTGGAAGTCGACGACACGCACGCGGCGACCGAGCGGCTGGCCCTGGCCGGCGCGACGGTGATCGCGCAACCCGTGCCAACGCCGTGGGGCTCGCTCAACTCCAGGCTCTCCGCGCCGGGCGGCCTCCAGCTGACTCTCTTCTCCGGCGACGAGTGAGGCGGTGCGCACGTGGGAGAGCGCGCCGGCGTTCCGTCGGGCTCTTCAGGTCGCGCGCATGCGGTTGTTGCGTGGCTCGTGCGTCAGCTCGGCCAGCCCGAGCGCCGCGAGCAGTGGCGGCAGGTACATGCCGAACCGACCGCTGTAGCCCTTGCGCAGTCCATACCAGCCACCCACTGGATTGTCGGGGGAGCGGCCCCAAGCCTCGACCGTGCCCTCCTTGGCCTCCTTCTGCTCGTCGGCCGCGCCCAGGTCCATCCAGTCGCCGTGTGCCTTGAGCATGGCGTGCAGGTCCTCGATGGCGGACAGGTGGTACTTGAGCTGAGTCGAGCCCACCTGGCAGACGAGGGCCGGCGGATTCGCCGACTGGTCGCGGTACATGGAGTACTCGGATGTTCCCGGCGGAGTCCGCAGGACCCACGGGCTCTCACTGGTTCCCTCGCCGCTGTGCCGCGTCATGGAACTCCCTCCTCCGGAAGATGTGCCCCCATCAGCGCCACGGTACGCGCCCGACCATCAGATTGTCCGGGCGACGGCAACGAGCGCGAGCCGGTCGCGTCCGGCGGGTGACCCGGCTCAGGCGCGCTGGTAGGCCTCGCGCAGCCAGCCGAGCAACTCCTCGTCCAGTCCATCCTGCGCGTCGATGCGGACCCGGTGGGTGGCCATGCCGCTGGTCGGGCGCAGCCGCTCCGTGCCGGCGTGGCCGGGCAGGTTCAGGCAGACCTCGAGCCGGCCGGCAGCCGGTCCCACCTGGCCGAACTGCTTGCGCCGGCGCAGGCTGACGTAGGTTTTCTTGGGTGCCAGCTCTACGTCGGCGCCGAAGGCCTTGACGGCGGCCACGACCGCCTCGTAGAGCGGGCGGAACCCGGCGTTCTTACCGGCGTAGTGGCTGTCGATGAGCGCCCGGTCGTCGGTCGGCCCGTCGGCCGCCGATTCGCGTGCCTTGGTGACCAACAGGTTGGCGTTGCCGTGCCCCAGGCCGTACTGCTCCTTGAGCATGGCCACCAACTGGCCGTGCTTGTCCAAGCCGGACTCACGGATCAGCTTTGTCCACTCCGCCACCGAGCGCCCGGTGCTCTTCTCGATATTGGCCAGTTGCGTGGCGATCTGCTGCTCGATCGAGCTCATCGTTCACCATCCTCCGCGGCCCCTTCGATCACCTGCCGCAGTGCCTTCTCGAATCGGCCCAGGTCGCCGAAGTGCCGGATGCCGGCCGCTTCTTCCTCGGTCAGCGGGCCGACGGCCACCTTGGAAGCGCGCAGGACCGTCTCGCCGCCGTCCTCACTGAGCTCGTAGGTCGCGTCGAGAGTCGTGCCCGGCATCAACCTGCCGCGTGTGTTGAAGCGGTGCGGCGGATCCCACTGCGTGACCTGCGCGTAGAGGTGGCCGCCCCCTTCGCCCCAATCCTCGTAGTGCAGGCCACCCACTCGCGGCTCGAGCACCAGCTGCCTGACCCGCTCCTCCCCGTACGTATGCGGGAACCACGCCAGCGTGTCCTGGGTCAGGGCATTGAACACGCGCTCGATTGCGGCCTGAAAACGCAATTCGTTGTCCACGCGGACCACGCGTACGCTCTCCACGGCGGAGCCTGCCATGTACTTCTCTCCTTCCGTACGACTGAGGTGACGCTCCAGGCTGAGCAGCTCGGCGGCTTGGCCGTCGGCCAGCGGCACGACCCAGCGCTCGTACCAGCGGCGCAGGGGCACCGCGTTGAGGTGGTTGAAGCGGTAACGGCCGCGCCGTCGAACGAGCACCAGGCCCGCGCGAGTAAGCACGTCGAGGTGCTGCATGATCGCGAATCGGCTGAGCTCCGGTGCCGCCGCAGCAAGCTGGCCGGTGGTACGCGGACCGCGGCTGAGCACGTCGAGCAGGCGCCGACGCAACGGATTGGCCACCGCCCTCCAGATCGCATCATCGTCCGGCTCCAGCGCGGGGATTGCAGCGGCGTGGGCACCGCCAGCCATCGTCATGTGATGATTTTATCACATGGCAGCCAGCAGGCGGACGGTACTCGGCGGGGTCGGTACGGCGGTAGAGTAGAGCCGTGCTGACCGTCGGCTCCATAGTCATCCGCGTCGATGACCTGCCGCGGCAGATCCAGTTCTGGTCCGCCGCACTGGATTACATGCCGCGCGAGGGCGACGGCGACGACTTCGCGCTGCTGCGCCCCAGGAGCGGTGAGGGCCCGAATTTGTCCCTCGATCGCGTCCGCTCCACGCTGCAGATCCCGCCCCGCATCCATCTCGACCTCTACGCCCATGACCAGGCCGCCGAAGTCGAGCGCTTGAAGTCACTGGGTGCGACCGAGATCCAGTGGGACAAGCGTCCGCCCGACGCCGACTACGTCATCCTGGCCGACCCGGAAGGCAACCGCTTCTGCGTGATCGACGCCGGCTAGGGGAGCAGCGCCTGGTAGAGGTGCGTCAACCCTGGTTGCCAGGTCAGAGGATCAGGCCCCAGAGCAGGTAGCCTGCCACGCCCGCGACGAGGCAAACAGGCAGCGACCGCAGCGGGGCAGCCACGATCGCCGCGCCAGTCGCGGCCAGCACCTGCGCGTCCACCAGGCCCACGCCCGGCACGACGACCGAGTGGACGGCCAGCCCCGCGAACAGCGCCGCCGGCATGCGATCCAGCACCATCCGCAAGCCGTGCGGCAGGGAGGGAAGCAGTACGAGCGACGCCGCCCTGCTGGCGTAGGTGATGGCGGCCAGAACGGCGATCAGCTCCCAGGTCACGAGCGGCGTTCCCCCGGCAGCGCCACCAGCAAGGCGGCGACGATGGGCGCGAAGGCGTGCGCTTCCGGAACCAGCAGCGAGACGATCAGCACCAACGCGGCTGCGGCCGCGACCCGCACGACACCACCTCGGCCACGAACGGTGATGGCGCTCAATCCGACGAAGAGGACCGGAAAGAGGGCGGCGGCCAGCCCTTCGACCGCGATGAGCCGCGCGCCCAGCACCCCCAGCACCGTCCCGAGCACCCAGGCAGCGAAGAATATGGCGCCGCTGACGAGCAGCACGAAGGCCGCCCGGCGTCCCGCCGCAAGTGCGAGCCCGAAGCTCTCGTCGAGCATGAACCAGGCCAGCACCGTCCGTCGCAGCGCCGAACCGCCCAGCTTGGGACGCAGCACCGCGCCGAGCACCACGTGCCGTGCATTCAGGGCCAGCGCTGTTACCACTATGGCGGCCACGCCTGCGCCGCCGGCGAGCAGCCCGAGCGTCGCGAACTGGAGCGTGCCGGAGAACACGAGCAGCGACATGCCCACGGCCAGTGCCGGGTCCATCTCCAAGCTTGCCGCTGCCCCAAAGATCATTCCGAAGACGCCGATGGCGAAGGCGAGCGGCGCGGCCGCGAGCAGCAGCCCGCTCCGGCCCGGCCTCGCGAACGGTGTGGAGGTGGGCTCGTCGTCCTCTGACGCGCTCATGATCGAATGAGATTCGTGCCCGATCCTGGGTCAGTCCCAGAAATCGACCTGCGCCAGACCGGCGCGGCCGAGCGCCTCGTTCAGCTCGGCCGAGTGGTAGATGTCGTGAGCGAACACCCGCTGGATGACCGAGCCACGCGTGTGGACCCACAGGTCGCCACCAAAGTCACGGCGGATCTCCTCGTCGAGCATGTCGAGGGTCCAGCGGTCGAGGACGTCCTCGATGATGCGGAAGGTCCAATCGAGCGCATCCGCCAGCTGGCCGGCGCTCATGGCAGGTTCGAGGTACTCGTCTCCCGGGCAGCGGTAGAGGGCGTCCGGGAAGGGCGTCGTCTCTGCGCCGGGCCCGCCGAGGAAGCCGCACAGCCACGAGACGCGCTGGCAGGCGAGGTGGCCCACCGTTGCCCACAACGGCCAGCGCTCGGGCGCGGGCTGGACAGCCAGCTGCTCGTCGGTCAGCTGGGCGACCGCGTCGCGCAGGGCTTGGTTGTATCGGGGCCAGTTGCTGTAGGCGGCTCGAAGGGTGAGGCTGCTCATGCCGTGCACTCTAAGCAGGATTCCCCGTCAGGGCATGTCACCTAACACGCTGCGCACTGCTATCCAGAACTGAGGCGACCGGGAACCGCTACAGCGGGCCGAATCTGGGTCAGGCAGCAGCCCGCGTGCTGAGTGCGCCCATTCGCCGGCAGAGCGACCGTGCCGGGTGGCCAGCCAGTGGTTAACCAGCACACACCATGCTGAGTGACGGAGTCGTGAACCAGCCACCTTGTTAGGGGTTCGATAGGGCGCTGGTGGCGGCGCACGGCCTGCCAGGCCGGTCCGCGGCCTAGTGTCGTGCAGTCCCTGACACCGCAATCCAAAAAGTGAGCCTTCCCATGACGAACCGCCGCGCCCCTGCTGCCTTCTTCCTGAGCCTTGCCCTCGTTGGCCTCGTGGCCTGCGGATCCCCCGAGGCTGAATGGACACCGCTGCCGCCGCAGTCGCCCACGCCAGCCGCCTCACCGGGTGCGACTGACGGCGCCAGCCCCGGACCAACCGACGGCGCCAGCCCCGGACCAACCGACGGCGCCAGCCCACAGCCTACCGACGGTGCCAGCCCGGAGCCCACAGACGGCCAGGCCGCCGGCCCGCAGATGATCGACCCCGAGTTGTCAGCCGGGGTAGCGGTCGAGGGCCTGGATCAGCCCACCGGCATCGCCTTCCTGGGCACGGACGATTACCTGGTCATCGAGAAAGCGAGCGGCGAGGTGCACCGAGTGCAGGGCGGGCAGCTGGCCCAGGAGCCGGTGCTCGATCTGGCGGTCAACTACTTCGACGAGCGGGGCCTGTTGGGTATCGAGCTCCACCCCGACTTTCCCGAAACGCCCCTTGTCTACCTCTACTGGACGGCGCGCGACGACTCGCAGGTACCCGGCTCGCTGCTGGGCGAGGACAGCGAGGAGCCCACCGAGGTGCCCCTGCTGGGCAACCGCGTCGACCGCTTCAGCTGGGATGGCTCGACCCTGACCTGGGACAGCGAGATCGTGACGCTGCTCTCCAACACGCTTGACACCGACACCAGTGGGCGCATCCGCGGTAACCACGACGCCGGGCCGCTGGTCTTCGGGCCGGACGGCATGCTCTATGTCCAGAACGGCGACCAGAACCTGCGCGGCCAGCTGCAGAACGTGCAGGACGGCCCTGAACCGGACGACGCCAATCTGGCCGGCGTCATCCTGCGCCTGAACGACGACGGTTCGATCCCCGAGGACAATCCCTTCTACGACGTGGGCGGCGAGATGGGCGGCGAGGCCGGCGAGAACGTGCAGATGATCTGGGCCTACGGCATCCGCAACAGCTTCGGCCTGCGCTTCCATCCCGAGACTGGCGTCCTGTGGCAGACGGAGAACGGCGACGATTCGTGGGACGAGATCAACGTCTTCCAGCCGGGCGCGAATTCGGGCTGGATCCAGGTCATGGGCCCGTCGGAGCGCTTCGACCAGTATCGGGAGATCGAGGTTGGCACGGAGGACGGCCTGGACAACCCCGACTTCCCGCCCGATCAGCTGGCCGAGTCGGCCGACGAAGCGCTGTCCCGCCTCTTCGTGCTGGAGGGCAGCCAGTTCGTGGAGCCGGCCCTGTCGTGGGTCTATCCGCCGGCGGTGACGGCGATCGAGTTCGTGATCGGAGACGAACTGGGCCAGTCGTCCGCCAACAGTGCCTGGGTCGGTACGGTCCTGACGGACGCGCTGTTGCGCTACCCCCTGGCCGAGGACGGCAGCGGCTTCGCCGTCGAGGGCGATCTGGCCGACCTGGTCGATGACAACGAGCAGAAGGGTGACCTGGGCGAGAGCGAACCGTACGTGGCCGGTACCGGCTTCGGCATCGTGACCGACATCCAGCTGGGCCCGGACGGCCGTCTGTACGTCGTCTCACTCTCGAACAACGCGGTTTACGTGGTCGGTGTCGCCGAAGACGGGCCACCGGCCTCGCCTGGCGCCTCGCCCGGGGCGTCGCCGGCTGCTTCGCCCGGCGCCAGCCCAGGCGGCGGCGACGCCGTCGAGCTTGTGATCGGCACGGACGAGGGCACGGCCAACGAGTTCGTGCCGGCCGAGGCCGAGGTGATCACGGGTGCCCAGGTCACGCTCATCTTCGAGAACGTCTCGACCGTGCCACACAACCTGACCTTTGGCCCGCCGATCGACCAGGCGACCTCCGTCCTCGTTCAGCCGGGGGACTCAGAGACGCTCGAGTTCGGTGCTCCAGAACCGGGCGACTACCAGTTCGTGTGCACGATCCATCCCGGCATGGAGGGCGTGCTGCGCGTCACCGACTGACGCCGACAGCGTCGCTTCGTCACTCCCGCCACTGGCCGACGCCGGCAACCCGCTCGACACGAATGCGCGTTATGAAGCCAGGCGGCGGGTCCGGGCGGCCGGGAAAGACGACCCCTGGCCCGATGTACGTCCAGGCCAGGCGTTGCAGGATCTCTGCGGCGCCACCCTCGGTGATTCGCGCGGTCCCGTAGACGACCAGGTACTCACGCAAACCCCACCGGTTCGTCCGATCGGCGTGCAGCGTGAGTGCGACGCGAGGGTCGCGCCTCATGTTGCGCAGCTTGCGCTGGTCGTCCAGCGTCGCTATGACGATCTCTGTGTCCTCGACACCGACCCAGGCGGAGCTGACGTGCGGCGACCCGTCTGCGTTCAGCGTCACCAGGCTGGCGACCGCGGCCGAGGACAAGAGGTCGTGAGCGGCCGCGGACAGTCCTTTGATCATCGGCTGACGGTGCGCGCATCCAGCGGCTCCGTCTCGTCCGGTCCCAACGCAATGCCGGTGCGCTGCCAGGCGGCGTAGGAAGCGACCAGGCCGTCGTCGTCCACGATGAGCTCGGCCGAGAAAGTGCCGCTGTCGTAGCGGTAGGTGAACTCGTCCAGGCGTGTATACGTCTGCGCGGCCTTGCTCACCGACAGCGCGGGAAAGCGCACCCAGGCGGCCTGGACCGTCTGCGACGCTCCCACGCCCAGCCGGAGCCGGCGAATGGGCAGGCTGTTGGTCGACGGAGTGCAGCCCAGGTCCACGTCGGTGCAGCCCTTGAGCGACCGATCGGCCTTGCCATTGACCAGCCAGACGCCCTTGGCATTGCGCTCCACGGTCAGCGCGCGCTGGTCGAAGCCGCGCAGGTCGCGCACGTGGGCCGCCGTCGTGAGAGCGGCGCCGTCGGTCATGACGCGGTACTCGATGCGCAGCGGGAGGCCCGCCTCTGCGCCGAGCACCGTCCCGACCAAGGCGATCCCGGTGTCGCGGATGGTCAGGGTGGCGTGTTCGTCAGTCGTTATCTCGTCGGATCGGTGCCATGCCACCCGCCTGGTTGCCATGCCCACAGGCTACGGCACTGGCGGGTCAGACGCTGTTCGGGCCGGGAGCGCGCCGGCGAGCTGGAGCTAACCCTCCGGCGGTTCCATTGGGCTCATCAGCTGGAAGTAGTTGTCGTCAGGGTCGGCCAGCGTGGCGACCAGCACGTCTGGCGGCATGCCCTCGAAGCCGTACGGTTCGCGGACCACGATCGCCCCGGCGGCAACCATCCGGTCGAATTCTGCCTTGACGTTCGCCGTCTCGATGTTCCAGATCAGCCGGCCCGGTGCGGCGTTCTTGCCGTGCACCTGATCGTGGGGACCGACAGTCAAGAAGCCACGCCCGATCAGCCAGCCGGTGTAGCCACCGTCCGACATGGTTGGTTCACCGAACAGACTGGTGTAGTAGTCGACCAGCCGCTGCTGGTCGTCTGACCCGATGAGGATGCTGTTGAAGTCCATCGTTCTCTTCCTTTCACGCCGCGCTAGACGGTCACGGCGTCGGCCGCCCGCTCGAGTTCGGCGATCTCGAGCTTGCCCATCTTGAGCATGGCCTCCATTGCCCGCCGCGCTCGCTCCGGGTCGGGGTCGTTCATCAGCTCGTTGAATCGCTTGGGGACGATCTGCCACGAGACGCCGAACCGATCCTTCAGCCAGCCGCACACGCTCGGCTCGCCGCCCTCCGCCGTCAGCGCGTCCCACAGCCGATCAGTCTCGGCCTGGTCCTCGCACTCGATGACGAAAGAGATGGCTTCGTTGAAGTGGAAGTCCGGGCCGCCGTTGAGGCCCTGGAGGTGCTGGCCGGCCAGCGTGAAATCGACGGTCAGGACCGTCCCGGCAGGGCCGCTGGGCGTGTCCGCCGGTGTGCGCCAGACGCTGTCGATCCGGCTGTCGGGAAGCAGGCTGGTGTAGAACTCGGCCGCCTCCTGGGCCTTGCCGTCGAACCACAGGCAGGGAAATACCTTGTTCACGGACATTCCTCCTCGTTTTGCGGGGTGTAGGTCGTCAACGATAGGACGCCTGGAAGCGGCTGGACTAATCGGCGCGCAGGCAGTCCAGCAGCCCGTCCGGCGGAACGCCGCATCGGGCACGGCCGGCGCCGTTACGCTGCCCGGCGTGCCAACCCTCGCCACCCGCCTGACCGAGGCTGTCGTGCCCAGCCGGCTGGGCACCAATTTCCGCTGGCTGCTCTCGTCGACGGTGGTCAACAACGTGGGCGACGGGGTCGCGCTTGCCGCAGGCCCGCTTCTGGTCGCCTCGCTGACGCGCGACCCATTCGTGGTCTCGCTGGCACTGGTGGCCCAGTGGCTGCCCATGTTGCTGTTCGGCCTCATCGGCGGGGTGGCCGCCGACCGCCTCGACCGGCGCAGCATGGTCGTGGCGGTCAATCTCGGCCGCGCGCTGGTGCTGGCCGTGCTGGTCGCCTTCATCGTCACGGGCACGGTCAACATCGCGCTGGTGCTGGTCGTGCTGTTCATCCTGGGCACGGCCGAGACTTTCGCCGACTCGGCCAGCAGCACGCTGCTGCCCAGCCTCGTTGCCCGCCGCGACCTGGGCGTTGCCAATGCGCGCATGCAGGGTGCCTTCCTGCTGGCCAACCAGCTGGTCGCGCCGCCGATCGGGGCGGCGCTCTTCGCGGCGGGCATGGCCCTGCCCTTTGCCGCCAACGCGGCTGCCTTCGGCCTGGGTGCGCTGCTCATCTCGCGCATCGTCGGGAGCATGTACAGCGAGCGCGTCGAGGTGGCCAGCGTGTGGGTCGACATGGCCGAAGGCATCCGCTGGCTTGTCGGCCATCCTCCCATGCGCACGCTGGCCCTGACGATCTTCAGCTTCAACGTCACGTACGGCGCGGCGTGGGGTGTGCTGGTGCTCTACGCCGGCGAGCGGCTGGGCCTGGGCGAGGTGGGCTTCGGGACGCTGATTGCCGCCACGGCGCTGGGTGGCGTCATCGGCACGGTGTCGTATGGCTGGCTCGAGCGACATTTCAGCCTGGCCAACCTGCTGCGGGTCGGCCTGCTCATTGAGACCGCGACGCACCTGTCGCTGGCGCTGACGACGCTGCCCGTCGTGGCAATGGCGACGCTGGTCGTCTTCGGCGCGCACGCGTTCGTGTGGGGCACGCTGGCCACCGTCGTCCGCCAGCGCGCTGTTCCCAACGCGCTTCTCGGCCGGGTGACCGGGGTATACCGCGTGGCGATCGTGGGCGGGCTGGTCATCGGTGCGCCGCTGGGCGGCGTGCTGGCCCGCACGTTTGATATCACGGCGCCCTTCTGGTTCGGCTTCATCGGCTCGGCGATCCTGGTCGTGCTGCTGTGGCGCCAGTTCGTCCACATCGCCCACGCCGGCGAGGGATGACCCGGCCGATACCCCCTGCGTGAGAGACTATGGCCGTGGCCATAAGCGCTCGGCACGAGCTTCTCAAGACGATGCGCGCCACCGTCCCCGTGCTGCGTGGGTTGGTGCACGGCCGCTCGCTCGATGAGCTGCGCAGGCGGCCCGCGCCGGGTGAGTGGACGCCGGCCGAGGTCATCTGCCACCTCGCCGACACGGAGGAGCGTGCCATGGCCCGCGTGCAGCGGATGCTCGGCGAGGAGGAGCCCGTGCTGCCAGGTTATGACCAGGCGCAGCTGGCCGTGGAGCGTCGCTACGGAGAACTGGACGCCCTGGCCGAGCTGGACCGCTACGAGCGCCTGCGATCCGAGCACGTGACGCTGCTCGAATCGCTGGACGACGCCGGCTGGCAGCGCCGCGGTCGTCACTCGGAGCACGGACAGATCACCGTCGAGCTGCTGATCGCCCACGTCGCCGCCGAGGATGTCGACCACCTGGCGCAGATCGCGCGCGCCATGATCTCCGGACCTGCTCATACAGCCTAGGCATGGCGAGCCCGCCGCCACAAGTTCCCCAGAGCCCGTCACCTAGCACGGTGCGTGGTGTTATCGGAGAAACGTTCCGGCAGGAGGCGCTCCCTTGGCGGTATTGCCGTCAGGCAGCAGCCAGCCTGTTGTATGCCTGCATATGACGGCACGGCGGACGCCGACATGCACCCGGCCGTTCCATAGCAGCACTCACCATGCTGAGCGACTTGCCTACGCTCGAGCTGGCGCTAGGGGGCCGGGAGCGGTCGGAGTTGGGGGGCGATCTCGGGAATCGGCTGCACGATGTACTCGCGCGAGCCGGCCGGCAGCGGGCGTCCCTCCGCGCGCAGGACCAGCTGCAACGCGCTGAGCGCCACCTCGAGCTGGTCCTCGGTCGGTTGGGCAGTCGTCACCTTCTGCGACAGCATGCCGATCCGGTTGAGCACGCCGGCGGCGCCCGGCCGGTATGCGCCAAAACGAAGGAGCTCGTAGGCGACACCGGCGAGCAGCGGCAGGCCCAGGATGCGCAGCGTCAGGTCGGGCACCAGCCCAAAGCGGGGGAGAAGGGCGAGGATCAGCGTGTCGGTCAGCGCCAGGATGACCAGGAAGGCCGTGCCGCAGCGCGGGTGAGCCGGGCTGAAGCCGGCCGCCTGCTCGACGGTCAGCGGCCGCCCGTGCTCGTGAGCGTGAATTGCCATGTGCTCAGCCCCGTGGAAGCTGAACACTCGACGCACGCTGGGCAACCGGCTGACGAAGGCGATGTAGGCGACGAGGGCACCGAACTTGAGCGCGCCCTCGGCCAGCCGGACCAGCGGACCCGAGTCCGGCGAGCGCTCGGTGGCCAGCATGGGCAGCACGACAAAGGCCCCGATGGAGATGGTCAGCGCGATCAGCACGCTCGTGAGCGTCACGTGGCGCGGCATGGGCCGGCGGTCGCCGTACATCTTGACGACGCTCGACAGGCTGAGCAGGCGCCAACCCATCGTCAGCTGCGACCCCAGGATGGCCATGCCGCGCAGAACGGGCAGCTGGCGCCAGCCTGTGGCCTCGGGCAGCAGGCCGCTCTCGCCCACGATCGAGCCGTCGCGGTGGCGCAGTGCCACGGCCCAGGACGTGCGCCCGCGAATCATGACGCCCTCGACGAGCGCCTGGCCGCCGTAGCGCGGCAAAGCTTCTTGCGACACGGTGTACCCCTCAGTTGCCGACGACGCCATCCGGCTCGGCAGGCGCATCATAGGCGGCAGGGGCGCGCCGGGCGATGGTACGTGGCGCCCAGTCGCCGGGCCCTCTCGTACGCTCGGGCGCGAGAGGTCCTGCGCTGGCAGCCGCTTGCTCAGGTGGGCTGGAAGCGTCGCTCGAGAGCGTCGAGCAGCAGGTCGAGTCCCCACTCGAACTCGGCCGCGTAATCGAAGCCGGCAGCCAGGAGCTCACGGCCCACGCGGGCCAGATGCGGATACTGCTCGGCCGGAACCTGCGCGAGAAGCAGCTCGCCGACCTCGGCCAGCTCATCGGCGGTGCTGAAGGGCAGGCTGGCCTCCTGCAGGGCGAAACCGTAGATGTAGCTGTCCAACGTGTTGTAGATGTGCGTCGCCGTGGCGCTGGAGAAGCCGGCGTCGAACAGGACCGCCAGCACGGCGTCGCGATGGCCCAGGTTGGCGGGACCGGGGGTCAGGCGCGACTCGAGCAGACCGATCGCCCAGGGATGGCGCGCGAGGACGGCTCGGACGGAGAGCGCACGATCGCGCATCGCCTGCTTCCAACCAGCGGAGGCCGAGGGCGGTTCGATCTCCGCGAAGACCCGGTCGACGATGCCGTCGAGCACGTCTTCCTTGTTGCGCACATGGCGGTAGAGCGACATCGCCTCGACGCCCAGTCGCCGGCCGATGCGCGCCATGGTCAGCGAGTCGACCCCGCTGCTGTCCGCCAGCTGGAGGGCGGCGTTCAGGACTCGGTCCCGATCTACTCTCCCGCGGCGCCCCTTGCGACCTGCGCCAGCCTTGGCCACTTCTGCCTCCCCTTGCTCCTTGTTGACGGCATTGTAGCTTATGCTCTAAGCTTACAGCATAAGTATATTGAGTGAGAGGTAACGTGGATGAAGGGGATCGTTGCGGACCGGTACGGCGGTCCGGAGGTACTGGGTATGCGGCAACTGGAAAAGCCGACCATCGAGCCGGCTGAGGTGCTCGTGCGCGTCGAGGCCGCCGGCCTGCACGTGGGCGATACGTTCGCCGTCAGAGGCTCGCCATTTCCGGTGCGGCTGATGAGCGGCCTGCGTCGGCCCCGCTACGGCGTGCCGGGGCTTGACCTGGCCGGGCGAGTGGAGGCTCTGGGCGACACCGTCACCGGCTTCGCGGTAGGGGATGAGGTCTTCGGGTCCGGTGCGGGCACTTGTGCTGAGTTCGCCAAGGCCAGCGCGGGTCAACTCGCCCTCAAGCCGGCCGGACTGACCTTCGCCGAGGCCGCCGCCGTACCCACCTCCGGGCTGGCGGCCCTGCACGGCCTGCGCGACGCAGGCAAGCTCCAGCCGGGTCAGCGGGTACTGATCAACGGAGCATCCGGCGGCTTGGGCACGTTCGCCGTGCAGATCGCCAAGGCGCTCGGAGGGGAGGTGACCGCCGTCTGCAGCACTGCCAATGTCGAGCTCGTCCGCTCGCTCGGAGCGGACCACGTGATCGATTACACGCGAGAGGACTTCACCCAGAGTGAGCGGCGTTACGACCTGATCCTGGACAACATCGAGAACCACTCGCTGTCGGCGATGCGCCGGCTGCTGACGCCCGGGGGGACGCTGGTGCTCAACAGCGGCACGGGCGCCTCGGGGTTCCGCCTCCTGCTGCGTCTCGTGCATCCCGTCGTCCTGTCGCCCCTCGTGAAGCACAACCTGCGCCGCTACCTGTCCACGCCCAATCGGCCGGACCTGGAACTTCTGGGGAAGCTGGTCGAGGAGGGCCGGCTGCGGCCGGCCATAGGCGCCCAATACTCCTTGGAGGACACGCCCCAGGCTCTGCGCCACCTCGAGACCGGCCACGCCCA
>DATKBB010000031.1:0-12424 GCA_035514295.1 Candidatus Limnocylindria bacterium
GTCGTCCCGGCGAAGCACGGCCGCGATCTGCTCGACGGTCACCAGCCCGAGCAGGCGGCGCTTGTCGTCGACCACCACGCCGGCCATCACGTCGGCGGCCAGCAGCATCGACAGCGCATCCTTCAGCGTCGTGCGCAGCTCGAGCACGGGCGAGGCTGGGTCCACCCGCTCGCCCGTCAGCAGGCCGTCCGCTGGTATGTCGTCGGCCGCCAGCCAGCCCAGCGGTCGCTCGTCCGCGTCGAGCAGCAGCAGGTAGCCCAGCGGATCGGTTAGCGCCCGCTGGCGTGCCTGTTGGGCCGGCTCCCCCAGGCGGGATGTGGCGGCCGGCTGGAGCTGCAGGTCGCGCACGCGGCTGAGCGAGAGGCGCTTCAGGCCGCGGTCGGCGCCCACGAAACGAGCCACGAACTCCGACGCGGGACGCTCCAGGATCTCGGCCGGCGTGCCGAACTGGGCCAGCCGCCCGCCGACCTGCATGACCGCCACGAGGTCGCCCATCTTGATCGCCTCGTCGATGTCGTGGGTCACGAACAGGATCGTCGTGGCCAGTTGCTCCTGCAAGTGGAGCAACTCGTTCTGGAGGCGCTCGCGCACGATCGGGTCGACGGCGCCGAACGGCTCGTCCATCAGCAGCAGTGGCGGGTCGGCAGCCAGTGCCCGGGCCACGCCGACGCGCTGGCGCTCGCCGCCCGACAGCTGGGCCGGGTAGCGGGCCCTGTACTCGGCCGGCTGCAGCCCGACCAGCGCCAGCAGCTCATCGACCCGCTGCTCCTGCCGGCGGCGGTCCCAGCCCAGCAGGCGGGGCACGGTGCCCACGTTCTGGGCAACGGTCTGATGGGGCATCAGCCCGACCTGCTGGATGACGTAGCCGATGCTCCGGCGCAGGGCGATTGGTTCCTGTTCCAGCACGTTGCGCCCGTCGAGCAGGATCTGGCCGCTGGTCGGCTCGATCAGCCGGTTGACCATCTTGAGGCTGGTCGTCTTGCCGCAGCCCGACGGGCCGACGAGCACGCAGATCTTGCCTGCCGGCACGCTGAAGCTGAGATCGTTCACCGCGCCGGGGTTCGAGCCGGCCGCTCCCCGCCGCGTTGCACCGTAGATCTTCGTGACGTTGCGGAACTCGAGCGGGACGCCCCTCATGCGGATCACCGTATACGCTTTCGTGCATGGCAGCCAAGCTGGACGTGGGCGAGGGCGCGATCATCGTGCCCGTCGAGCTGCCCGTCGCCGTGCGTCGGCTGCGCGACCGGATGGATCACGCCGCGGCCCTGGGCGTGCCCGCCCACGTGACGCTGCTCTTCCCGTTCGTGCCGCCCGACCAGCTCGACGACGAGGGCCGGCGCAAGCTGGCTGGCATCGTGGCTCGGGAGCAGGCCTTCCCATTCAGCCTGGCGCGCGTAGGCCGGTGGCCGGACGTCGTGTATCTGGCGCCGGAACCTGACGAGCCCTTCCGCCGCCTGACCGCCGCGCTAGCCGAAGCGTTTGCCGACTACCCGCCTTACGAGGGCGTGCACGACGAGGTGGTGCCCCACGTCACGATCGTCGAGAGCCCGCGCCCGGACTACCTCGCCGCGGCCGAGCATGCCCTGCCCGCCATGCTGCCCATCCGCGACGTGGCACGCGAGGCCTGGGTGATCGGGCACCCGCCTGGCCAGCCCTGGCGGACACACCTGCGCCTGCCGCTGGGCGCGCCGGCCGGCCGCTAGACTCTCGCCATGCCCCAGATCCACCTGCGCGCAGAAGAAGGCGACTACGCGCCGCTCGTGCTCCTGCCCGGCGACCCGAACCGGGCCCGGTTCGTGGCGACCATGCTCGACGGTGGCCTGGAGCAGAGCCGGCTCGTCAACGACCACCGGCTGATGCTTGGCTACACGGGCACCTACAAGGGCGTGCCGGTCAGCGTCCAGACCAGCGGCATGGGCACGCCCTCGATGTCCATCGTGGTCGAGGAGTTGTTGCGCCTGGGCGCCCGCCGGCTGATCCGGATCGGCACCTGCGGCGGGATAGGCCGGGGCATCCGCACCGGCGACGTGGTGATTGCCACGGCCGCCGCGCCGGTGGACGGGGCCACGCGGACGTACCTGCACGGCGAGCCGTATGCGCCGGCGGCCGACTTCGAACTGACCCGCGCCCTGGTAGACACCGCCCGCGCCAGGGGGCTGGAGCCGAGCGTCGGCCAGGTAGCCTCTGTCGACGTCTTCTACAACGCGGATGAGGACTACGCCAGCCGTTGGCGGGGCAGGGGCGTGCTGGCCTTCGAGATGGAGGCCGCCGCACTCTTCTACCTCGCCTCGCGCGCGGCTGCCGCCGGCGCCGATGTGCGCGCGGCCTGCATCCTGACGGTCAGCGACGTGCTGTCGGAGGAGGCGAGCATCGAGGAGACGTATCTGCCGCTGTCCGAGCTGGAGGCCGCCACCGAGCGCATGATCGAGGTGGCGCTGGAGGCCGGCACGACCGGCCCTTGATCCCGCTCGGGCTCAACCTGACGTCCATCGGCGTCTCGTCGGCCTGGTGGCTGGAGTCAACCCGCCGGGCGGAGGAGGCCGGCTTCTCGGCCGTCTGGTGCTGGGACCACTTCATCAGCCGGGGCAGCAACAAGGCCAGCCCGGTGCTGGAGTGCTGGACCACCCTGACCGCGGCCGCAGCCTTGACCCGACGGGCGCGCGTGGGCAGCTTCGTGACCAATGTCATGAACCGTCATCCAGCCGTGTTGGCGCGCATGCTGGCCACGCTGGCCGACCAGTCCGCCGGGCGCGTGGAGCTGGGCCTGGGAGTGGGCGGCTACGGCACCGAGCTCGAGGCCTACGGCATCCCCTTTCCGGAACCGGCCGAGCGGGTCGCCCGCCTGGAGGAGGCCGTGACGGTGCTGCGCCTGCTGTGGAGCGGCGGCCCGGCCGACTTCGAGGGTCGTTTCTTCCGCCTGCGCGAGGCCTGGGCCCAGCCAGTGCCGTCGCCGGCGCCGCGCATCATCGTCGGCGGCGAGAAACCGGCCGGCGCGCGGCTGGCCGCGCGCGTGGGCGACGGCTGGACGACGAACGCGCCCGACTACGAGCGCCTGCTGCCCATCCACCGGGCGGAGCTGGAGGCCCACGGGAGGCGGCGCTCGGAGGTGGCCCATCTCGTCGCGCTCGGTCTGGCGCGCGACGAACCGCTGGACAGGCAGCCGCTCATCGCCGACATGGCCGGCCTGGCCGCCGAGTGGGCGGAGCGCGGCGCCGACGAGCTGATCGTCAACTGGGTTCGCCCGCACGAGTTGCCCGCGCTGCTCGAGGCGGCGGAGCGAGCGGGGCTGGCCGGCTGAGCGGCCGCTGACTGGCTAGCCGGCTGACCGGCGCTCGTATACTGCGCGCCGTTGGGGGGTGAGGCTGGAGGGAGGGCGAGATGCTCAAGGGTTTCGCGACTTCATCCTGCGCGGCAACGTGGTCGACCTGGCTGTCGCGTTCGTCATCGGCGGCGCCTTCGCCACCGTCGTGACGTCGTTCGTGACCAACATCCTGATGCCGCTGATCGGGCTGCTGGGCGCGCCGGACATGTCGCAACTGTCAATCACCACGCCCGGCGGAGCCGAGATTCGCTACGGCCTGTTCATCAGCGCGATCATCGCCTTCCTGCTGGTGGCCGCGGCCATCTACTTCCTGGTCATCAAGCCCATGGAGCGCATGCGGGCGCCGACCGAGGCGACGACCAAGAATTGCCCGCACTGTGCCAGCGAGATCCCGTTTGCCGCCCGGCGCTGCCCGATGTGCGCCAGCCAGCTGGAGGCCTGAGCGCCCCAATAGGGGCAAGAATCGTCGCCGGCGGCCTGCTCAGTCCGGGAGGTATAGGCTGGAGGAGCGATGTTCCGAGGTTCCTCTTCCTCCTCCGCCCCGACCGACGAAGCGGCGCAGCCCAGGCCCGCTGCCCGCTGGGTGCCGCTCCCGGGCGAGGCGCACGACAGGTGCTTCCGCTGCGGCCGACCGACGCCCCTGGGCGTCTCGCTGTGCGAGCAGGACAACCCGGGCCGCGTCAAGGCGCCCAGCGCCACGCAGGTTCACGGCACGGTGGCGCTGGGCGTCATTGCCGGCTTCATAGGTTTCATGCTGCTGGCCGGCGCGGTGAGTGGCGGGGTGGGGCCTTTCGGCTCGTCGATCGTGGGGTTGGCCACTCAGGCCGATGGCGGCCTGCAGGTCGTCGTGCGCGTGACCAACGAGGGCACGCGCTTTGCGGCGGCCAGTTGCCGCGTGTCGCAGGGCGGCGTGCAAGGGGTCGATGACCTGGTCTTCTTCACCGAGCCCATTCCGCCCGGCGAGACCCGCGACCTGACTCGTGCGTTCGAGCCCCCGGCCGCCGGTGCGCCCTCGCGCGACCCGAGCCGGCTGGCGGTGCGCTGCACCTAGCTCGAGGGCGACGCTCGCGCCGGCGGACTCGGTTCGCCGTCAGCCAGCGGCTGGTCCGTCAGCGGGTCGGGGCCGGTGGCTGCCTGCCTATCGGCCGCACCTTCCGCCGCCTGGCGGTCGCTGATGCCCAGGGCATTGACGAGCGCGCCAAGCACCAGCAGCGCGGCGGAGGTCAGCATGGCCAGGCCGAAGGCCTGCGTCGACGCTTGGCGAGCGGCCTCGACGTACTCGGGCGGGACGCCTTCGGCCGGCCGGTTGAGCGGCGCGATGTCGCGCCGCACCTCGGGCGAGCTCATGTCCAGGCCGGGTTGCAGCCCTTGTAGGGCGGCATAGAACGTTGCCGTCACGACGATGAACACGAGCGCGCCGGCAAGCTGCGGGCCCACGCGCGAGATGGCGTTGTTGATGGCCGAGGCCAGTCCCGCCTGGCGACCCGGCACGGAGCGCATCAGAGCGGTGGTCAGCGGCGCGACCATGACCGCCAGGCCGATGCCAAAGAGCGCCATGCCGGGCAGCACGTCGACCAGGTAGCTGGTCGGCGGCACCCACGTTGCCGGCTCTCCCAGGCGGACGGTCCAGGGAGCACTGTCGGGCGGCAAGCGGGCCAGCCAGGCGACGCCGGCGGCCATCAGCAGTGGGCCGGCGGTCATGAACCAGCGCGGCCCCAGCCGGCTGGCCAGCGCCCCGAACCGCGCCGACAGGAAGATCAGGAAGAGTGAGCTGGGCACGGTCGCCAGGCCGGCCGCGGGCGGGTTGTAGCCCACCGTTCCGACCAGGAAGATCGGCAGCACGAGGAAGACGACGTAGAGCGCGCCGTAGATCAGCAGCGTGGAGATGTTGGTCACCGTGAAGTTGCGCGAGCGGAACAAGCCCAACGGGATGAGCGGCCGGTGTGCCCGCGCGAAGTAGAAAGGCAACGCGAGCGTGGCCAGGCCGCCCACTCCAAGGGCCACGAAGGCCAGCGGGTCGGCCCACTGGCGCTGCTCGCCGAAGATGGCGCCAAAGGAAAGCCCGCCCACGGCCAGCGCGACCAGCAGCGCGCCCAGCCAGTCGAACTCGCCCTGCGCCTGCTCGTCGCGGCTCTCGGCGACGTGGCGCGTGGCCCACAGGGCGACCGCGATGAGCGGCAGGTTGATCAGGAAGATCGCCCGCCAGGCGACCTCCTCGACGAGCACGCCGCCGACGAAGGGCCCCAGCACCGTCACCGCGCTGGAGGCGGCCGCCCAGATGCCGAAGGCGCGCCCCTGCTCCTCGCCCTCGAACGTGTTGGTCAGGATGGCCAGCGAGCCGGGCACCAGCAGTGCCCCGGCCGCTCCCTGCAGGACGCGGAAGAAGATCAGCAGCTCGACGTTGGGTGCCAGCCCGCAGAGCAGCGACGTGGCCCCGAATCCCAGCAGGCCCAGCACGAACATACGCCGCCGGCCGAAGTAGTCGTTCAGCGCGCCGGCCAGCACGAGCAGGGCGCTGAGCGACAGCAGGTAACCGTAGTGGACGTAGCTCTGGCCCTCCAGCACGTCCACGAACAGGCGCGGCTCGCGCCCGATGGCGGGCAGCGCGACGGGAAGCACAGACGAGTCGAGGAAGACGATGCCCGAGCCCAGCACGGCGGCGAAGAGAGTCCAGGTTTTGTTCGACATCACCTCGCTGCCTGCGCCGGAGGGCTTCCGCTCTGCGGCATCCTACAATCCGGCGAGTGCCCAGCAGTCGGCCTGTGACCTACGACGACGAGCTCCAGCTTGCCAGCGAGGCGGCGCGCAACGCCGGCCGTTTGCAGATGGAGCGCTACGAGCGCCTCGAGCGCATCGTGCACAAGACCGAGCACGACGTGGTCACCGAGGTCGACGAGATGTCCGAGGAGATGATCATCTCGGCCATCCGGGCGAGCTACCCGCAGGACGCCTTCCTGGCCGAGGAATCGGGCCGCTCGCATGTCGTCGCGCCGGCCGGGGTCGCCTTCTCCGAGGCGCAGCGGCTGTGGATCATCGACCCGCTCGATGGGACGGTCAACTACGCCAACGGCATACCGGTCTTCTGCGTCAGCATCGGGCTGGTGGTCGAGGGCCGGCCGGTCGCCGGCGTGATCTACGATCCGGTGCGCGACGAGCTTTACAGCGCGCAGGCCGGCCGCGGTGCGCGCCTCGACGGACGGGCCATCCGCCTACCGGTCAAGGACAGGATGTCCGACCTGGTCATTTCGCTGGCCCTGCCCCGCCGGGGCTGGTCGCAGAGAGAGCGCAGCGTGCGTGGCGCTATCCGGGTCTCGCGCTCGATGGGCAGCGCCGCGCTGACGCTGGCCTACGTGGCCAACGGCCGTTTCGATGCCTTCGTGCAGTCGGGTGGCCTGTCGCTGTGGGACATCTGCGCCGCCGGCCTGATCGCCGCCGAGGGCGGCGCGCGCGTCACGACCCTGAACGGCGCAAGCTGGTTCGACCTGGACATGTCGGACAGGTCGATCGGACTGCTGGCTGCCGCCCCGGTCCACCACCAGAAGATGCTGGAGATGCTCAAATGATCCCCGTCGCCCGCCTCAACCACGCCGTCCTGTTCGTGCGCGACCTCGACCGCTCGACCGGCTTCTACTCGCGCGTCTTCGGCTTCCAGGAGGTCGCCCGAGAGCGAGGCATGATGGCCTTCCTCCGGGCCAGCGGGTCGGACAACCATCACGACCTCGGGCTGATGGCCGTGGGGCCTGACGCGCCACGCCCGCCGCGCGGCTCGACTGGGCTCTACCACCTGGCTTGGGAGGTGCCCACGATCGACGACCTCGCCCGCGCGCGGCAGGTGCTGTCAGACGAAGGTGCGCTGGGCGGAACCAGCGACCACGGGGCGACGAAGTCGCTTTACGGCGTTGACCCGGACGGGAACGAGTTCGAGATCATGTGGATGGTGCCCCGTCAGGAGTGGGGCGAGTACGAGTCGCGCGCCGTCGTCCAGCCGCTGGACCTCGAGGCGGAACTGCGCCACTACGGTACGGGCGCCTCCGCCCGGGGATGAGCGGCTGGCGCCCGTACGCGGAGGTCTACGGCCCGCACAACACGATCAGCGGCGGGTCCTTGTCTGGCCCCGGCTGGAGGGTGTGCCCGGCATTCCGGGGCGCGAAGTGCTGGCCTACCTGCCGCCCTCGCTGGCGGCCCTCGGTCCGGCCGCTGCCGCCGTATCCGGCCGGCGCTACCCGGTGCTCTACTTCCACGACGGCCAGAACGTCTTCGACCAGGTGACCTCTTACAGCGGGGAGTGGCACGTCGACGAGACCCTCGAGATGCTCGCCGGCGAGGGCCTCGAAGCGATCGCCGTGGCCGTGCCCAATGCCGGCGACGGGCGCATGGACGAGTACAACCCGTGGCCGGAGAGTGACCACCTGTGGCACGGCCGGCGCGTGGGCGGCATGGGCGACGCCTACCTCGCCTTCCTGACCGAGACGGTCATGGCGCTCGTCGAGGGCTCGTTTCCCGTCAGTCGGGCACGCGAGGCGACGGGGGTGATCGGCTCGTCGATGGGCGGCCTGATCAGCCTTTACGCGCTGCTCGCCTGCGGCGACCGCTTCGGCCTCGCCGGGGTGATGAGCCCGTCGCTCGGCTGGTCGGACTTCCGGCTGCTGCGCCTGATCGAGGAGCGCGGTCTTCCGCCGGCGCGCCTCCACCTGGACATGGGCGGCCTCGAATGGCGCGGCATGACCGCTCAGGCCCGCCGCCTGCGCGGGCTGCTGCTGGCCCAGGGCTTCGTCGAGGGCCGCGACCTGCACTACGTCGAGGACCCTCGCGCCCGACACGACGAGGGGGCCTGGGCGGCCCGGCTGCCGGATGCGCTCCGCTTCCTGCTGGCCGAGACACGCTCCGGCTGACCCGCTGCGGCGGCGCCTGCGCCGCGAGGCGCCGCGGGCCTATTGGCGGATATCGACGATCAGCAGCACGCCCAGGCCGATCAGCAGCAATGCCAGCAGCCGGCGGAATTGGCGCTCCGGCAGCCGGCGCAGGACCGGCGCGCCGACGATCGTGCCCACCAGCACGCCGGCGGTCAGCAGCACGATAGTCGGCCAGTGCTCCAGCAGCTCACCGCCGGTGGTGACCAGGTAGACCGGCACGCGCGCCAGGTCCACGAGCAGGCCCGTGGCAGTGGACGTGGCGACCAGCGCCGGACCGGTGATGTTGAAGCGCAGCAGCGCCGCCGAGCGGATGCCGCCCTGGTTGCCGACGAGCCCGCCGAAGACGCCCGACAGCACGCCGGCTGCCACCGCCAGGCGGCCGCCCAGCATCAGGCGCCGGCCGAGCCTGCTCAGCTCGAGCAGACCGGCCAGGATCAGCAGCACGCCGAGGACGACGGCCAACAGCGCGCTGGCGAGGAGGCCGTGCAGGACCGCCCCGAGCAGGCCGCCGGCCGCGCTGGCCAGGCCGAAGCCGTGGAGAACCTTTCGGTCGATCTCGCGGCGCATCAGCCACAGCCGGTAGGCTGTCGCGACGAGGTGCGGCAGCGCCACCAGCGCGACGGCCAGCCGCGTCCCAACGGACACGGCCAGCGCCGGCGTCAACAGGCTGCCGATGCCGAAGCCGGCCACGGCCGCCACCGCGCCGGCCGCCACGGCGACGGCGCCGACGACCATCTCGTAGAAGGGCACGACGGGCGCTCAGCCCGCCCAGCGGTGAACGCGGCCGGCGAGCGCGGGCTGGCCGAGCCGCTGGGCCATCGCCGTGAAGGCGTCCCGCGGGGCACCCTGCCAGCGCAGCTCTTGGAGCGTTTCGGGCAGCGGCACGTCCGTCACCAGCGTGGCCAGCTCGCGGAATAGGTAGGCCTCGCGGCGGTGATCGCGCAACGCGGCGGCCAGCGTCGCCGCACCGCGGATGCGCACGTCCCAGCGTACGACCGAGTCGGGTATGTCCTCCAGGTGGGGATAGCGGTTCAGCACGGCCGCGGCCGACACCTTGCCCCAGCCGGGGATGCCCGGGTAGCCGTCGGCCGAGTCGCCCACCAGCGCCAGGAAGTCGGGGATGCTGGCCGGCCCCACGCCGAAGCGTCGGCGCACGCCGTCGGCGTCGGCGAACTCACGCTTGCGCCGGTCGTACTGGACCACGCGCCCGTCCTCGCGCACGCACTGGGCCATGTCCTTGTCGGGCGTCATGATCACCACGCGCTCGACCGCGCCGTCGTCTGCCCAGCGCGCGGCGGCCGTGCCCAAGGCGTCGTCGGCCTCCCACTCGATCATCGGCCAGACGACAACGCCCAGCGCCCGGAGGGCTTCCTCGGCCAGCGCGAACTGCGCCTTCAGCTCGGGGGGCACGCCGGCCGACGTCTTGTAGCCGGGCCAGCGCGCGTTGCGCCAGGACTCGATGACGTGATCCGAAGCGCAGCCCAGGTGGGTGACGCCGTCCTCGCGCAGCAGCGACAGCGTGCTCTCGATCAGTCCGACGGTGGCCTTGACGGCCCGGCCCTGCGCGTCGCGCGCTTCCGGTCGGCCGGGCGCGAAGTGGGCCCGGAACAGCTCGTAGGTTGCGTCGAGAAGGTGGACCTGCACGCGCCGCGCGTCAACTCGGGCTGAGCACGTCGCGCACCTGCTGGCCGGTGAGCGAGCCCACACCAGTGGCCCACAGGGCCGCGCCGACGATGCCGGCCGTGTTGAGGAAGTGGGCCGGCACTACGGGCGCGCGTGTCTCGAGGTAAGCCTCGAACTTGACCAGCGATTTGCTCACGCCGCCGCTGAGGATGAGCAGGTCCGGCCAGAGGTAGCTTTCGACGCGGGCCAGGTAGCCGTTGAATCCGGCCGCCCACTCCTTCCACTTCAATCCGCGTCGGTCGCGGGCCACGCCGCTCCATTCGGTCTCGGCCGCATAGCCGTCCATCTCCAGGTGGCCGAACTCGGTGTTCGGCAGGAGCACGCCGTCGCGGAAGACGGCGCTACCGATGCCCGTGCCGATGGTCAGCAGGATGACCGTGCCCGGCCGGTCTCGGCCGGCGCCCAGGCGCATCTCGGCGATGCCTGCCGCATCGGCGTCGTTGATGGCGATGACGCGCCGGCCGAGCGCGTCGCCCAGCACCTCCTCGGCCGAGACGGCCAGCCAGCCCTGGTCGATGTTGGCCACGGTCAGCACGCGGCCTTCCTTGACCACGCCGGGCAGCCCACAGCCGACGGGCAGGTCGGCGGGAAGCGGGCCTTCGGCAGCCAGCCGGTCCACGATCTCGCGCGTCGTCTGGGCCACCGCCTGGGGCGTGGCCGGGACCGGCGTCTTGAGCCTGATCCGGTTGCTCAGCAGCTCGCCGCTGTTGGTGTCAACGACGGCAGCCTTCACGCCCGTACCGCCCACGTCGATGCCCAGCGCGGGAGGGCCGTGCACGACCCTGCTGCGCGATCGTCCGTTGAGCTGCGACTCCGTCATGCCCTGCAGGATACGACCGATCCTCAGCCGCTGAGCCCGATTGCCAACGAAACGGTGGCGACTGCGCCCCGCTTACGTCGTGGCGGAGCGCTCCGCCAGCCGGCCGTCCAGCAGCTCCACGACCCGGTCGGCCACGTCGAGCATCAGCGGATCGTGCGTGGCAGCCAGCCTCACGGTTCCGCGTAAGATTGACGGGTAATGTTCGACCAGTACGGCGATTTCAAGCGACAGTTGCCCGACCGCGATCCAGACGAGACCCGCGACTGGACCGACTCCCTCGATTCACTCGTGCAGGACGCCGGCCGCGCCCGGGCGCAATTCATTCTCTACCGTACCCTCAAGCGAGCGCGGCAGCTCAACATCGGCCTGCCGCCGCTGACCCAGACGCGCTACATCAACACCATCTCGCCCGAGCAGGAGCCCGAGTTCCCGGGCGACGAGCAGATGGAGCTGCGCATCCGGCGCATGATCCGCTGGAACGCCGTGGCGATGGTCCTGCGCGCGAACTCGAAGGCGCCCGGCATCGGCGGTCACCTGGCCACCTACGCCTCCGCGGCCACGCTCTACGAGGTGGGCTTCAACCACTTCTTCCGCGGCAAGGACGCCGAGGGCATGGGCGACCAGATCTACTACCAGGGCCACGCCGCCCCGGGGATCTACGCGCGGGCGTTTCTCGAGGGGCGCCTGACCGAAGATCAACTGGACCACTTCCGCCAGGAGGTCCAGCCGGGCAAGGGGTTGTCGTCGTACCCGCACCCGCGCCTGATGCCCGACTTCTGGGAGTTCCCGACGGTGTCGATGGGCCTCGGCCCGCTGGCCGCCATCTACCAGGCGCGCTTCAACCGCTACCTCCACCACCGCGCCATCAAGGACACGTCGGCCAACCGGGTGTGGTGCTTCCTGGGCGATGGCGAGACGGATGAGCCGGAGGCGATGGGCTCGCTCTCGATCGCCGCCCGCGAGGGCCTCGACAACCTGACCTTCGTCGTCAACTGCAACCTGCAGCGGCTCGACGGACCCGTGCGCGGCAACGGCAAGATCATCCAGGAGCTCGAGTCGGTCTTCCGCGGTGCGGGCTGGAACGTGATCAAGGTCATCTGGGGCCGCGAGTTCGATGACCTTCTGGCGCGCGACGTCGACGGCGTGCTGGTCGACAGGATGACCGAGACGCTCGACGGGGAGTACCAGAAGTATTCAGTCGAAACGGGCGGCTATATTCGGGAGCACTTCTTCGGGCCCGACCCGCGCCTCCGGGAGCTCGTGGCGCACCTCTCCGACGATGACATCGCGCATCTCCGTCGCGGCGGCCACGACTACAACAAGGTCTACGCGGCCTACGACGCCGCGACGAAGTCCAAGGGCCGGCCGACGGCAATCCTGGCCAAGACGGTCAAGGGCTGGACGCTGGGAACCGGAGTCGAGGGACGCAACATCACCCACCAGGCCAAGAAGATGACCGAGCAGGAGCTGAAGGTCTTCCGCGACCGGCTCCAGCTCGACATCCCCGACTCCAAGCTGAAGGACGCGCCTTACTACCACCCCGGGCCGAAGTCACCCGAGATCGAGTACATGACGGAGCGACGGGCGGCGCTGGGCGGGCCCACCCCCCGCCGCGTCGTGTTGACCAAGACGCTCGAACTGCCAACCGACTCCGTGTACGGCGAGTTCATGACCGGCTCCGGGTCG
>DATKBB010000032.1:0-58894 GCA_035514295.1 Candidatus Limnocylindria bacterium
CGAGCAGGCGTGTGCTGCCCTCGATGTCGGTGAAGACGAAGGTCAGGCGGGAGGCAGCGGGGGCGGGTCTGCCGGAGGTGCGCTCGGCGTCGGAGCGGGTGCGCGTGGTCACGGCCGTCGCCTGCCCTCAGCCGAGGGGGCAGAAGCGAGTCCGGTTGTGACCATTGAGCTCTCGCTTGTGGCGCGGAAGGCCAATATGCACTCACGCCACGGCCCCTGTCCAGCAAAATCGGACTGCGTCGGCGTCGATTAGCCGACCGAGGCAATGTCGGGTGGGCGACGAAGCTGACGCGCGGGCAAGGCTGCGCCCAATCCATCTGCGTGCGGCCCGTTCGATTACATTTGTTACGACGTAACCGATGTGCTAGCTTCTGCCACATGCGCAACGCCAGAAAATCAGAGCCGTTCAGCATCCGCCTCAGCCGCCCGACGGACCTCTACGTCACAGCCGAGGCGCAACGTACCAAGCGCTCGAAGGGTGCCATCGTCGAGGCGCTGACCGAGGAGGCAGCGCGCATGCACCGTTTCCCGGGCATCGCCTTCCGCGGCGACGGGCCTTATCGGGAGGAGTGGGTCGTGGGTACGGGCCTGGACGTGTGGGAAATCATCGAGATGCTCGGAGACTACGGCTCCGCTGAGAAGCTGCTCGAGGGCAATGAGCGGCTCTCTGCGCGAGCAGTCGACCTCGCGCTGGCGTACTACGAGCACTATCGAGACGAGATCGACGACAAGATCGCCCAGAACCGTCGGCCGCTGTCCGAGCTGCGCGACCTGTATCCATTCGCTCATTTCAACACCAGAGTCGTTGCCGGCGAGGACCGCTAGACGGTGCGCGTCCTCCTTGACGCGCACTTCTCGGGCAGGCACATCGGTCAGCCGCTTCGCTCGAGCGGCCACGATGTGCTGGCGCTGATTGAGGACGATGAGCTCTCAACCCTGCCCGACGAGGATGTGATGGTCCTCGCGGCCCAAGAGCAGCGGATTGTCGTGACATCTAACGTCCGGCACTTCGTCCCCATCGCCCGTCGGTGGATCGAAGCGGGCACGAATCACGCCGGCCTGATCCTGGTCACCCTCGGGCACCAGTCGTACGGCGAGATCCTGCGGGGGCTCGATGGGCTGTTCCGCGGACGGCCCGAGCAGGCTGAATGGATCGATCGAATGGAGTTCCTGTCCGAATGACCTCCGCACGCGATCGAATGGTCGCGGCAGCGCGAAATCGCCTGGCCGTTACAGCGCCGGCCTGATCAGTCCTCGGGGCGCGCTGCGGCCGGCGCGCTGTTGTTGGCCGGTGAGTGACCGCTCCCGCCGGTACCGGCCGCACACCTGTCCAGGCCCAGGTACTGCTGGCACTCGGCATCGGTGAAGGAGCGGATCAGCCGCTCGCGGGCAAGCCGCACGAGCTCATCCGTGTCGACGGTCATTACCATTGCCATGCCGGCGTCTGAGAGGATCACGTGCCGCTCGTCCGATGTGAAGCGGATCCAGCCTTCAACGACGCCGAGGCCATAGTTGATCGCGTCCAGCGAGTGCACCACGCGGCGCGTCGCGACGTCCCACAGCGAGACGGTGCCGTCTGTGGCGAGGACCACGACGCGCGTGCCGTCGGCGCTGACGTCCAGGTCCCACGCGGCCGGGAGCTCGAGCAGGGTATCGCCGCTGGTGACGTCGATGATCTTCGATCCCTCGGCCCAGGGGATGGCCAGCGAGCGGCCATCGGGCAGGAACGCCAGTCGCCGGACGCCGAGCGTCTCATAGCTCACCACTGGCGACATCAACTCGGTGATCTGCCCGCGCAGGGCATCCATCTGCCCGTCGATCTCGCCTTCCGCTTGCGCGTGTTCGTCCTCGCTCATGGGCTCTGGGTCGAGTGATTCCATCACGGCTGCGAGCTCGTCCAGCTGCAGCTGGATTTCCACGAGCCGCGGGTAATTGGCCACCACGGTCTCCACATCGAGGATGAACACGCCATGTGAGTAGGTAGCCACGGCCAGCCGTTGCCCGTCTGGCGAGAGGGCGACGCCGAACGACTCGATCCACGCGTCGGCATGGAGCCACTGTTCCATGACCAAGGCAAGCAGCCGGCCATCGCTGGCGTCCCACAGTCCCACCGTTCCCGACCCGTTGCCTGTCATTGCGACGATCGACCCGTCAGAGCTGAAGGAGAATCGGCCCGCCTGATCGTCGTACGGCGTCGCAGGCGGCGGTCCGCACTGCAGCCACGGTTCAGCTTCCTGTCCGTGGGAGAACTCGCAGTGGCCCTCAAGCCGGAACCGGTCGGTCAGCGTCCCCGTGTCGGTTGCCCAGATCTGCCCCCTATGCCTTGACCTATCTTCGCCCGGCTCACCACGCTGCCCGAACATCGTTGCACCGTCGGGTGACAGGCCGGCGCCAATGCCGGCCTGGTCGGCAATGCGTACCTGCTGGCCGGTCTGGAAGTCAATGATCACCGCGTCGCCGTGGCAAAAGCCTTCCGTGCAACTGCGCCCGTGGACGAGCGCATGATCCCCGCCGCGCTCGATGGTCATTATCCGCGTCAACCCGAGTTCGTAGCCCGCGACCTCGGCAGCGCGCGGGCGTGATGGGTCCCAGACCCGGACCGAACCGACGTGCAAGGTGGCCACGCGCGTTCTGTCGGCCGAGAAGACGACGTTGCCCGTCTCCCCGCTCTGGCCGGCCAGCAACGCGATCTCGATGCCGCTCCTGTCACCCTCGCTCTCGACGTCCCAGATGCGCGCCGTCCCATCGGCGCTGGTCGTCGCGAGCTGCCGGCCATCGAGACTGAACGCGATGCCGTGGAGGACATCGCGGTGGCCACGGAACGACCGTAACAGCTCACCGGTCTCTGCATCAAACAGCTTGGCGGTGCGGTCGCTCGCCGCGGCTGCGATCAACGCACCGTCGGGACTGAGCACCACTGCCGAGAAAGCGCCGGAGATGCCTGCCTTGGTCATCGTGCCGGTCGCGATGTCGAGCCAGTACGTATCGCCAGCGTAGTTGCATCCGCACAGGGGCACCAGCAGGCGTGTGTTGTCGGGATGGAAGTACATCTCGACCAGGTCGGTGATCTCTTTGGGCGACCACTGGGCTATGTTCTCCGCGGTCTCGATGTCCCATACGCTGAGGATGAGGTCGAAGGGATCACGTTCTGCGGAGGCGTATGTAACGACCGCGATCAGGCGACCGTCCGAGCTGAACGCCGGTCGCTTGAGCGGACCCACACCGGGTGCCTGTATCTGCTTCTCGGTGCGGGTCTCGAGGTCCCAGATGTGGATGACGCCGTCGCGGTCGACGTAGGCCAGCTGGCGGCCTTCCCACAGCCCAAGAGGAAGGTTTTCCCGCGATCCATCGGTTCGAAGTGTTGTCTGATCATTGCCGGTTGGCGTGCCGAGTGTGTCGACCACCCGCCCGCTTAGCACGTCGTAGACGTCAACGCTCGTCGGGTCGCGGGTTACGTACAGGCGATCACCGCCCGGGCTCAGCGCGATGTCGCGCTCCGGCTCGGCGTTCGGATCGAAAACGGGCAGCCCTATGTCGGCCAGGGCACGTGAGTTCTGGACTGCCTTGTGCAGCGCCGTCACCCCGTCGGGCTCGAGCTCACCGCCGACGTCTATCGCCTCCAGCGCGAGCAGGATGGCGAGCTGGGGGTCTTGCTGCAGGACGTTGACGGCGGCTGCGGACAGTGCCCGGGCCTGGGCAAGCCTCGCTTCCTGCTCCGCCCTCGTACCTTCGTCGATTGCCAGCTGCTCCTGGCGCCGCGCCTCGGCGGCTTGGTGTTCGGCGTCGTCCCGGGCGGAGTCAGCCTCTTGAGCCTGTGCTTCGGCGTCGAGCCTAGCGAGATCCGCCTCCTGCTGCGCGCTCAGCGCCCGTCCCGCCTCCTGCTCTGCCCGCCCGGCCTCGAGTGCGGCATAGGCTCCGGCCCCTATGGCCACCACCAGGAACACACCGGCACCGGCGAGCAGGAAGCGCAGGCGGCGGTTGATCGTGCGCTGGCGCTGGGCCTCGCGCTCCGATGCTGCCTGGCTCTCCTCGATGAACTCGCGCTCCAGGGCGTTGAGCTCGGCGCTGTGCTCGGGGGCCCAGTCGAGGGCGGCGGCCAGACGTGCCCCGCGGTAGAGGAGGGATGGCTCGCGGTTGGCACGCTGCCACTCACCGGCCGCCTCGGTCAGGCCTCTGTGCAGGCGCAGCGCCTCGCGGTCGGCGGCCAGCCACTCGCGCAGCGTGGGCCACTCTCTGATCAGTGCCTCGTGGGCCACCTCGGCGGTGTCTGTGCCCAGCACCACCAGCCGTCGGTCGGCCAGGCGCTGCAGCACCTCGGCCGCGCCACTCGCATCGGCCCGCCCGACGAGCTCGTCGAGGGCCGCCCGTCTTCGGGTATCGGGCGTGCCCGCGCCGAACTCGGTCAGGCGCAGGAAGATGGCCCGTGCGATGTCCTGCTGACCCGGCTCGAGCTCGGCCATCAGCCGGTCGGCGGAGCGCGCGATGGCGCCCTGCACGCCGCCCGATTCGAGGTAGCCGCGCAGCATCAGCAGGCGGCCCCGGCGGCGCTGCCAGGTTTCGAGTAGAGCGTGCGACAACAGCGGCAGGGCACCGGGTTCGGTGCCCACGTCGTGCAGGATCAGCTCGACCAGCCCGGCATCGAAGCGCCAGCCGCCGGCCTCGGCCGGACCGGTGATCGCGGCGCGCAGCTCGGCTGGACTCATCTGGCCCAGGTACTCCTGCCGAGCGGCGACCAGCTCGCGCAACTGCGGGTAGCCGGCCAGGCGATCGTAGAAGTCGGCCCGCAGGGTGAGTACCACCTTCCCGCCTGATTCGGTGGCGCTCAGCAGCCGCTCGATGAAGGCCGCTCGCTCGTCCTCCTCGCGGGTCAGGCTGAACAGCTCCTCGGCCTGGTCGACGACGAGCAGGCTGTTGGCCGACAGGCGCTGGGCCAGGACCTCGGGCCCGAAGCGCAGCTGCTGGGCCAGCTCATCGCGTTCCTGTGCCCCGGCATCGGGCAGCAAGGCGGCGGCCAGCGCGGCGAAGGGCTCGGCGGTGGGCGTGAGGAGCACCACCCGCGACACGCCCTGGGCGCGCAGGGCCGGGATCAGGCCGGCCCGCACGACCGAGCTCTTGCCCGAGCCCGAAGCCCCGATGACGGCCAGGAAGGGCTGCTCGGCCAGGCGCGCCACGAGGCGGGCGACCAGCTTCTCGCGGCCGAAGAAGCGCGGCGCGTCCTCTTCCTCGAAGTGGGCCAGGCCCTGGTAGGGCGGCTCACCCTCGGCCGGTGGTTGGTCGGGCTCGTCGTAGACGCGCGGCGGGGGGAAGTCGGCCGGCAGGCCCACGATGGCCAGCTGGTGCAGGACGATCGGTGCGCTGAAGTCCTTCAGCCCGTGGCTGCCGATGTCCTTCAGTGCCGCCCCGTTGGCCAGTGCCCGTGCCGCCTCCGGGCTCAACAGCACCTGCCCGCCGTGGGCGGCCGATGAGATGCGCGCCGCGCGGTGCACGTCGAGCCCGACGTAGCCGCCGGCGTTTGGTGTCGCCTCGCCGGCGTGGATGCCCATCCGCACGCGCAGGCTGCTGTTCCCCGGCCAGCGCTGGCGCTCCAGAGCGCGCTGGGCGGCGCTGGCGAAGGCGACCGCCTGGTCGGCGGTGGCGAAGACCAGGAAGAAGCTGTCGCCCTGCGTGTCGACCAGCTCGCCGCCGGCGCGCGCGGCGGCCTCACCGATCAGCCGGCCGTGTATGGCCAGCACCTCGGCGTATCGGTCGCGCAGCTGCTCGAGCAGGCGCGTGCTGCCCTCGATGTCGGTGAAGACGAAGGTCAGCGCCTGGGTCTGGGCCCGGCCATCGCTCGTGGCTTGCGGACGGGGGCGGCTGGGGGCAGGGCGCATCGGCGCGCTCATCTGCTACCCACCTGGCCGATCGCGGCGGCCGAAACGCTCGGACTGGCCATCGGGCCATCCCTCCTGACGAGCCGAGCGTCACTATGCCCCGCCAACTTGCCGGCGTCCAGCGCTTTTCGACTGATCAGCTGTCAACCGGCGGACCGCGTCCCTGTCAGGCAGCCGACAAGCGAGCCGACCGATGTGTCAGTCGAAGTCGAAGATGCCGCGGCCGGCCGTGAACTGGAGTTACCTGGCCGAAACCGTCTCCGGGCGGTGGGCCTGCAGGGCGACCGCGGCCAGCGCCTCGATGAAACGCGGCTCGACGTTGAGCGACTCGATGCGCGCGAACTCCAGCCCGGCGGCCTCGGCCTGCTCGCGCGCCCCGACGTCGACGTCGTAGAGGATCTCCAGATGGTCGGCCAAGAACTGGACGGGCGCCACCAATACTGAGTGGTGCCCCGCGGCCGCCAGCTGTGGCATCAGGTCGGCGAAGTCGGGCTTCATCCACTCGCCCGGCTCGTGGCCCGCGCTCTGCCAGCAGAACGTCCAGCGCTCGCGAGGCAGCCCGGCCGCTTCGGCCACCGACCGCGCCGTCTCCTCCAGCTGGGCCAGGTAGTCCGGCTCCTGCTCTGCAACGCGGCGAGGGAGGGAGTGGGCCGTCAGGAGGACCGGCACGCTCTCCCGTTCGTCCTCCGCGAAGTGGCGCAGGCCCTCGTCGATGCGGCCGGCGAGCGCCTCGACGAAGGCGGGCTCGCGGTGCCACGCGCCGGCGAGGACGACCGCCGGCGTGCGCTCGCCAAGCTGGTCACGCGCCGCCTCCACCGCCCGGACGTAGCCCCCCATCAAGAGCGGCGAGTACTGCGGCGACATGATGATGCCCACTGCCCGGCGCACTCCCGCGTCGGCCATCTCCCGCAGCGCCTGGGTGATGTCGGGCGCCGAGAAGCGCATGGCGGCGCGTACCAGCGCCTCCCCGCCCAGCCTCTTTTCCAGCGCCGCCGCCTGGGCCTGCGTGATGGGTATGAGTGGCGACCCGCCGATGAGCTGGTACCTGTGGCGGAACTCCTCGACGACTTCTGAGCCCGGGTCACGCCCGCCGCGCACGGCCTTGATGTAACGCGGCACGTCGTCCAGCGAGGAGGGCGAGCCGTAGGTCATCAGCAGCACACCGAAGGTTGCCGACGTACGATTCATCGGGCGCTCTCCTCGTGCACGAAGTCGACCAGGCGGCGCAGGATGTCCGGGTCCGATTCGGGCAGCACGCCGTGGCCCAGGTTGAAGATGTGGCCTGCTCGACCGCCCGCCCGGCGCAGGACATCGCGCGCGCCTTCCTCGGTGGCCTGCCAGCCGGCCAGCACGCGGACGGCATCCAGGTTGCCCTGCACGCCGCGCCCGTCCGGCAGCCGCCTCCAGGCGACGTCGAGCGACTGGCGCGCATCGATGCTGATGATGTCGCCGCCGGCGTCGGCAAGCAGCTCCAGCAGGCCTGCCGTATGGGCGCCGAAGTGAATTGTGGGGACGTCCTCCAGCGCAGCGAAGATCCGCCGGACGTGGGGCTGGACGTAGCGCTCGTAGTCGGCCGGTGCCAGCGCACCCACCCACGAGTCGAAGAGCTGTACGACCTGCGCCCCGGCCTCCACCTGGGCGCGGAGGTAGCGCACGATGACCTCGGAAAGCTTGTACATGAGCGAGTCCCAGGCCTCCGGCTCGCGGTACATGAACGACTTGGCCAGCGCGTACTCGCGCGAGGGCCGGCCCTCGATCAGGTAGCAGGCCAGCGTGAATGGGGCACCCGAGAAGCCGATGACGCCCTGCCGGCCGGCCAGCTCGGCCGACACCAGCCGGATCGCCTGCGTCACGAAGCCCACTTCCTCCTCCGGCTCGAAGAGGCGCAGCCGCTCGACGTCCGCGGGCGTGCGGATGGGGTTGTGGATGATCGGGCCCACGTCGGGCTGGATCTCGAGTTCGACGCCCATCGGCTCGAGGGGCAGCATGATGTCGGCGAACATCACCGCCGCGTCGACGCCGAAGGCCTCGATGGGCATCAGCGTCACCTGCGCGCACAGGTCGGGCGTCTTGGCCAGGGTCAGGATGTCGTAGCGCTCGCGCAGCGCGCGGTAGTCGGCCAGGCAGCGGCCCGCCTGGCGCATGAACCAGACCGGCGTCGCATCCACCGCCTCGCGCCGCGCGGCGGCCAGGAAGCGCTCTTCGCTGGTCATGGGCGCGACCGCCGCGCGCATCAGCCGCGTACCTCCCTGAATGCCGCTCGCGCCGCCACGAGCGTAGCCCGCAGTTCCTCGTTGCCGTGGGCGGCCGACACGAACCAGGCCTCCTGCTGCGAAGGCGGCAGCATCACTCCGCGCTCGAGCATGGCGTGGAAGAAGCGCGCGAAACGCGCCTCGTCGTCGAAGAAGACGGTCAGTAGCGAGCCGGCGCGCACCACCTGCACCTCCACGTCCGCCTCGTGGGCGCCGTCCTTCAGGCCGGCCTCGAGCACCGACCCAAAGTCGTCGAGCCGGCCGTAGACCTCGGGCACCAGGCGGCGCAGGGTGGCCAGCCCGGCCGCCATGGCCAGCGGGTTACCCGACAGCGTGCCAGCCTGGTAGACGGGCCCCTCCGGCGCCACGACGGCCATCACCTCGGCCCGGCCGCCGTAGGCGCCCACCGGCAGGCCGCCACCGATGATCTTGCCCAGCACGGTGAGGTCGGGCTGGATTCCCAGGCGTTCCTGCGCCCCGCCGCGCGCCAGCCGGAAGCCGGTGATGACCTCGTCGAAGATGAGCAGCGCGCCGTCGTCGATGGTCATCTGGCGTAGCGCCTCGAGGTAGCCCCTGGCCGGCCGCACGACGCCCATGTTGGCCGCCACCGGCTCGACTATGATGGCCGCCACCTGGCGCGGGTTGTCGGCCAGCAGCTTGGCCACCCGGCCGGCGTCGTTGTAGGGCGCCACCAGCGTGTCGGCCGCGGTCGCTGCGGTCACACCGGCCGAAGTTGGGCGGCCGATACCCGCCGCCCCGGAGCCGGCGTTGACCAGCAGGCCGTCGGCGTGGCCGTGGTAGCCGCCGGCCAGCTTGATGATCTTCGGCCGGCCGGTGAAGCCGCGCGCCACGCGCAGGGCGGACATGGCCGCCTCCGTGCCGGAGTTGACGAAGCGCAGCCGCCCGATGCTGGGCACGGAGGCCACGATCGTCTCGCCCAGGGCCACCTCCAGCTGGCTGGGCGCGCCGAAGCTGGTGCCCTTCTGGGCCGCCCGGCCGATGGCCTCCAGAACCTCCGGGTGGGCGTGACCCAGGATCAGCGCCCCCCACGAGCCGATGTAGTCGATCAGCTCGTTGCCGTCGGCGTCCCACAGCAGAGCGCCGCGGGCGCGCTCGATGACGCGCGGCGTGCCGCCCACGGAGCGAAAGGCACGCACGGGCGAGTTGACACCGCCGGGGAAGAGCCGCTCGGCGCGGGCCATCAGCTCCTCCGAGCGGCGCGTGTTGGGCATCGTCTTCACGCCCCGGCCCCGCCCAGCATGGCCAGAATCTCGCCCAGCGGCCGGTGCACGCCGGTGACGATGGGCGTGTCGCGCACGGTTGCCCGCCGGCTCTCCGTCTCGCGCAGCTCGCGCACCAGGTCCTGGTAGGCGAGCAGGTCGTCAGTCTCGTAGGCCACGATGAACTCCTGGTCGTCGAGCCCGAAGGAATAGGCCAGGAGCTGGCGCACCTGCGGGTAACGGTGGCCGACCTTCATGTGCCCGCCCATCACCTTCTGGCGCTCCTCGGACGGCGTCAGGTACCAGTCGGCCGACTTGACGAAGGGGTAGACGGCCAGGTAGCGCGAGCGCTCGCCGGCGAAGGGGTTCTGCTCCTGGCTGGTGGGCCGCCTGACGTACTGCGACGGCCGAGTCACGCCGGTCAGGGCCTGGCCGGTGCTCAGCCAGCGCCCGACACCCGAGCGGAGCAGGTCGGCGGCGCTCTCCTCCAGTTCCTCCAGCCCGGCAGCCAGCCTGAACAGGAACAGCTCGCCCTCCGCGCGCAGGCCGATGGTCGAGTAGTAGTGGTGGGCAAGGCGACCTTCCGCGCGCTCTGCGGCGGCGCAGAACTCGGCCACGTCCGCAGCGCGGTCCGTGGCGGGCAGGCGCCGCCAGGCGGGGTCGAGGCGCAGCAACCAGGCGTGAACGAAACGCTCGCCGCTCACCGGGGGTCCTCGCCGGCGCGCAGGCGCCGCGCCACGTCAGCCGCGGCGTAGGTGATGACGATGCCCGCCCCGGCGCGGACGATGCCGGTCAGCGTCTCGAAGGTGGCCCGCGGCCCGTCGAGCCAGCCGCGCTCGGCGGCCGCGGCGAGCATGGCGTACTCGCCCGAGACCTGGTAGGCGGCAATGGGCAGGTCCCAGCGGGCCCGTGCCGCAGCGATCAGGTCGAGCTGGGGCAGGGCCGGCTTGACCAGCAGGATGTCCGCGCCCTCCTCCACGTCGAGGGCCATCTCGCGCAGCGCCTCGCGGCCGTTGGCCGGGTCCATCTGGTAGCCGCGCCGGTCGCCGAAGGCGGGCGCGCTGTCGGCCGCCTCGCGAAAGGGTCCGTAGAAGGCCGAGGCGGCCTTGGCGGCGTAGGCCATCACCGCCGTCTGCTGATGGCCGGTTTCGTCGAGCGCTTGCCGGATGGCAGCCACCTGGCCGTCCATCATGGCGCTGGGCGCGACGATGTCCGCGCCGGCCTCCGTCTGCGCCACGGCCGCGCGGGCCAGTGAGGCCAGCGTGCTGTCGTTGTCCACCGAGCCGTCAGCCAGCGGCGTCCCGCAGTGCCCGTGGCTGGTGTACTCGCACAGGCACGTGTCGGCGATGAGCGCTAGCGGCAGGTCCTGTGCGTGCAGCTCGCGCAGGGCGCGCTGCACGATGCCGTCCTCCAGCCACGCGCCGCTGCCGGACTCGTCCTTGCCCTCGGGCAGGCCGAAGAGGATCAGGCCGCCGACGCCCAGCTCGGCCAGGCCCTGGGCGTCGCGCACGACCTCGTCCGGGGAGAGGCGCTGGACGCCGGGCAGCGAGGAGATGGGCTCGCGCACGCCGCGCCCGGGGCGCACGAACATTGGCGCTACCAGCATGGAGGGGTGCAGGCGCGTCTCGCGCACCAGGTTGCGCAGCGCGGGCGTGCGGCGCAGGCGGCGCGGCCGGTGGCGTGGCACCGGCGGCGCGTCCGCGCCGCGCTCCAGCCAGGCCGGCACGGGCCGCGTGGCGGTCATGCCGGCGCCCCGGCCGGCGGCCGAGCCAGAAGCTGGGCCGCCAGGCTGGCCAGAGCCTCCGAGTCCTGCCGCCCAGCCCGGCCCAGCAGCGTGAAGCCCGCGTCGCGGGCTGCCGCGGCGGTCGTTGGCCCTATGCAGATCGCCGGCACGGCCAGCACGTCTGTGCGCTGCTCGTCGCCCGCCAGGGCGAGCAAGCCGCGCACGGCGGAGGGGCTGGCGAAAAGCACCGCCGCAAGCGGTCCGCCGGCCAGCGCGCGGCGCAGGAGCATCCGGGAGTCGGGCGGCGCTTCGACGGTCCGGTAGCACACGACCTCCTCGACCGTCGCGCCTCGGGCGCGGAGGCCGGTCGGCAGGCGGTCGTCGGCCAGGTCGCCGCGTGCCAGCAGGACTGCATCTGTGGGCTCCAGCGGCAGCTCGTCGGCCAGGCCTTCCCCACTCGAGCGTGGCGGCAGCCAGACCTCGCGCGCGCCGGCCCGCCGCAGCACGGCCGCGGTGGCCCCGCCCACCGCCGCCCAGCGCAGCCTGCCAGCCTCCAGCCCAAGCCGCTCACATGCGTCCAGGGCCGCGCTCGCGCCATTGGCGCTGGTCACGGCCAGCCAGGCGAAGTCGGCCGCCTTCGCGAGGGCGGCGTCGAGGGCCGGGTTCGGCTCGATGGGCTCGAATGCGACGGCGGGCACGACGACCGCCCGCAGGCCGTGCTCGGCCAGCCGCGCACAGAGGCGCACGCTCTGCGACGGAGAACGCGTGAGCAGCACCCGCGGCCCGTCCAGCAGCGCGTCACGCTGCGCGGTCAGGCGTGCCGCGAGGTCGGCGGCAAGGGTGGTGAAGTCGTCGGCCGGTCCCTCGACCGTGCCGCTGACGGCAACCCGGCCGTCGGCCGTGGCCAGCCCGCCCAGCAGCCGCAGCCGGCCGTCGCGCGCCTGGGCCAGGGCTCCCACCGGCGCCCGGCAACCGCCTCCGGTCGCGCGCAGGAAGGCGCGTTCCGCCTCCACGGCCGCGCGGGTGGGGGGATGCTCGATGGCGCGCAGGAGGCGGATGAGCTGGTCGTCGCCGGCGCGGGCCTGGACGGCGATGGCGCCCTGCCCGGGGGCAGGCGGGACCTGCTCCGGTTCGATCAGCTGGGTGATGCGCTCGTGCCGGCTCAGCCGGCGCAGGCCGGCCACGGCCAGCAGCAGCGCGTCGGCCTGGCCGCCGTCGAGGCGGGCCAGCCGAGTGTCGACGTTGCCGTGGAGCGGCCGTACTTCCAGATCGGGCCGCAGCCAGCGCAGGAAGCCGGCGCGGCGCGGGCTGTCCGTGCCCACGATGCTGCCCGCCGGCAAGGTCGCCACGGTCGCAGAGCCCGAGCCACCGCCGCTCGCCGCGGCGACCACCAGCGCGTCGCGCGGATCCTCACGCTCCAGGTAACAGGCCAGCACCAGCCGAGGGTCCTCGTCGGTGGGCACGTCCTTCGCGCTGTGCACCGCCACGTCGACACGGCCGTCGAGCAGCGCCTGCTCGATCGCCTTGACGAAGGCGCCCTCGCCCCAGGCCGTGTCCGGCGCTCGGCGATCACCCTCCGTCTCGACAAGCACCAACTCGTGCCGCTGCCCGGCGCCGGCCAGCGCCTGGGCCACCAGCCGCGCCTGGGCCAGCGCCAGGGCGCTACCGCGCGTGCCGATGCGCACGACTCGTTCACCCACGCTGCTGCCGCCGCTCACAGGCGGAACAGATCGCGCGCGGCGAGGGCGTGCCGCCCGTCGCCGTCCTGGCTGAGCCGCTCCAGCGGGTCGCGCAAAAGTCGCTCGGTCAGGTGACGGGCCATGCGCTCGACCTCCACGCGCTGCTCGGCTTCGAGGTGCGGGATGCGCTCCCAGAGTGCGTCGAGCTCGACGGCCTGCGCCTCGGCCGCGCGTTGGGCAAGCGCCCGCGCCGCGGCCCGCTGCGACTCGTGGGCAGCCCAGAGCTGCCACTCGGCCAGCGCCTTCTCAACCAGCCGGTCCAGCCGCTCCAGCAGGGCCGGCGAGGGCGGCCGGGCCTGGTCTTCGACGGCCAGCTGGTCGATTGTCAGCAGGCGCTGCCCCAGCCGGTCGGCCAGCTCGGCCGGCAGGCAGGATGGAGCCGAGAGATCAACCACCCAGGCCCCTGAGCTCAGCAGCGCCGACTGCGTGGCGATCGACGGCCGCCACGGCCCGGCCAGGGCCAGGACGGCGCCGTGGAGGCCGGACCCGACCATCTCTCCGGGATCGAAGGCGACCGCCCGCGCGCCCAGCCTCGCGGCCAGGCCGGCGGCGCGCTCCGGCGTCCGGCTGGCAACGAGCATCTCGACTCGCCTGGCTGCCAGTGCGCCGGCCGCCCGCCGGCCCATCTGGCCGGCACCCACGACCAGCACCGGTCCGCCCGTCCGCGCACCCTGCGGCAACACCTGCTCGATCGCCGTCTCGGCCAGACTGGGGCGGCGGGCGGGAAGCCAGGAGCGCGCCCGCCGGCCGGCCCGCAGGGCCAGATCCAGCAGGCGATCGAGGTCCGGCGGCAGCGGGCCGCGGCCGCGGGCACGGGCGGCGGCTCCGCGCAGCTGGTGGAGCAGCTCGTCCTCCGCGACGACGGCCGACTCGCGGCCCACGGCCACGCTCAGTAGGTGCCGAGCCGCCTCGGGCCCGTCCACCCTCCGCACGCCGTCCGGCAGGGAAGCGTCCGGCAACCGTTGCAGGCCGTGGCCGTAAAGCTCCACCCGGTGGCAGGTCGAAAGCAGGACGCTGGCCGGCGGCGCGTGGAGCTCCAGCTGGACCTGGAGCTGGGCCCGCTCGTCGGCCGGCACGGCGCCGGCCTGGGCCACGACTGCCTGAAGCAGGGGAGGGCTCAAGCCAGGCCCTCGGTGTGGGCGCCCGGCGGCAGCCCACGACCCACTCGCTCGACGCTGTGGGCCGACATCGCGGCGATGAGCAGCCGGTCGAGGGCCCCTTCGGCCGCTCCGATCAGCTCGGTCGTCTGCTCGGCGTCGAACCCGCGCCGGCGGGCGACCAGCGACAGCTGCTGGAGGAAGGGCAGCCGGAAGCGCAGGAAGCTTTCGACCGCCTGGCTGAGCGAGACGCCCAGCCCGGCTGCGACGCGCCCGTACTCGGCCGCCTCAGCCGTGGCCTCGTCGAGCCGGGTCCCACCCTCCGCGCCCGTCGCCTCCAGGTGGCCCAGCAGCGCCTCCGCCAGGCGCCGGCCGTGGTGCCTGAACCACTCGCGGTGCTCCTCGTCGAGCTCGTAGATCCAGGGCACGCTGCGGGCGGCGGCCCGGGCTTCCTGGCGGTATGCTCGAAACAGGCGCGACGTGGTCATTCCCGCCCGAGCGAGCGAGGGGCGTCCCAGGCGCTCGGCCGGCAGCAGTCGCTCGAGTGCGCTGCGCCGGAAGCGGCGATGACCGCCGGGGGTCGTGAAGGATTGCACCTGGCCTCGATCGCTCCAGCGGCGCAGCGTGCCGGGAGTGACGCCGAGGAGCCGGCTGGCTTCGCCCAGGCCGAGCCAGTCGGAGGCGGATGCAGGGATCCGAGATCTGATCAAATCTCACGAAGAGTATCAAAATCGGACGTCGCCCGCGCCGGTGGATGGGCCGGTCGCGCGCGTCAGTGAATCGGACCGCCGCCCTGCTCCTCGCCTCGCTCACGCAGGAAGCGTTCGATCTCGCTGATCAGTTCGTCGCCGGCGGGCATGCGGGACTCGTCGACCATGCCCTCCAGCCGCTCGACGTACGTGCGCGTCTTGTCGTCGACCGCGGTGGCGGTGTCCAGCCGGCTGCGCAGCTGCTCGGCCTCGTCGGGCAGCGAGCCCAGGTGGATAACGACGTCGAGGTGGCGGCCCAGCGCGCGCAGCAGCTCGATGGCCGCGGCCGGATACGGGCCGCTGACGTAGTGCGGAATCTGGGCGAAGTAGCCCACGGCCGGGATTCCTGCTTCGGCCATGGCCAGGTCGAGCACCGACACCGCCGCGGCCGGCACCCGCAGCAGGCCGGCAGGTCCGGGTTGCACGCCGCCGCGCAGCAGGCCGCCGGCCGATTCCGTGCCCAGGATGGGCACAGGCCGCGTGTGCGGCACGGCCGCCGGGATGGCGCCCAGGCTGACCCACTGCTCGACGCTCAGCTGGCGGGCCAACTCGACCAGGTCGGCTGCCAGCTCGCGCCAGCGGAAGTCCGGCTCGGGGCCGCTCAGCACCAGCACGTCGCGCTCGCCCAGCCGCGTGTGGCGGACGGCCAGCTGCGGCCACTCCAAGCTCGCCGGCCGGCCGTCGACGATGTCGAGCGTTGGCCGGCGGGCCCGGTAGTCGAAGAGGACGTCCGACTCGAACTTCGCGACGACGGACCCGCCGGCGACGAGCGCCTCGGCGGCGGTGCTCGAGGCCGACCCGGCATCGACCCACGCGTCGAAAGCGACGACGAAGGACGGTGCGATGAGGTCCGGCTCGCCGACCAACTGCACCAGGCTCATGCATCCAAGCATAGGCCAGTCAGGCGACAGGTCCCCTCAGCCGCTCTCGCCACTGTCGCGGCTTTCACCCTCGATGGGTATGACCAGCACGAAACGGCCGTCCTTGTCGGGAAACTCGCCGTACGGCCGCCGGTAGCGCCGGTAGTCCTCGGGCAGGTCCTCGACCGGCACGAGCGTGTTGGGCGGATTGGATTCGCCCCAGATCCTGCTGATCCGTGGCCACCAGACGTCCTGGATCCAGACGCCGGTCACCTCGAAGTCGTCGAAGTGGAGCGGATCGGCGGTTGCCTCGAAGCCCGACATGACCCACGAGTGAGCGCCGCGCCAGGTGAGCAGCCCCACCGGTTTGCCGGTCAGGCGCAGCTGGCGAGCGCCCAGCCGGATGGCGTCCTCGCGCGACTCCTCGGCGCGGACCGCCCAGCGGCCGTAACCCTCGGCCTCCAGGCCCAGCGCCCAACCCTCCGGCTCGATGTCGCGCACACGCGGCGGGAGGTCCACTCCGTCGAGTTCGGCGGCCAACTCGTACAGCCGATCCTGCGTCTCGCGCGTCGTGTCGGGCGGGGCGTCGCTCATGATGTTGATCATCACCTGCATGGCCGCCGGCAGGCAGTAGTAATCGGTGTACTCGGAGACGAAGGCGCCGTCGCGATAGAGGTTGACGGAATACGCCTCGCGCTCGGGCGCGGGCGAAAGGGCCGCCGTGGGTGCCGGGGATGGAGCGGGGCTGGGCGTCGGCAGGCCGGCCGGCGTGGGTAGCCCCGGGATCGCGGTGGGCGAGCCAGCCGGAGACTGGGAGACAGCCGGGCTGGGGGTGGCGGACGGAGCCAGAGGGGAGGCCGGTGCCTCGCCGGCACAGCCGGCGAGCAGCGCGAGCGCTACCACGAGACGAAGGCGGAGGCGCATCTGAACTAGGTTAGCGAGCCTCGCCCGAGAAGGCCTCTGGTCCTACTCCTCCCTCTCCAGCGGACGAACTACGGGAAGCTCTCCGTGGTGGAAGCCCCAGCACCACAGCCTGCCGGTGCCGTCGGTCGCACACGTGTCGATCCAGCCCGCCGCGACGGTCTGCGCATCGCCCACGAACAGGACCTGCACCGGCACGGCGCTATTCGTCAACGTGCCATCGCCCAGCTGGCCGGCACCGTTGGGGCTCTCGTTCGCGCCCCAGCAGGCGATGTCCCCGCCGGCCCTGACTGCGCAGGCATGGAACCCGCCCACGGTCACGTCGCGCGCGTCGCCGATGCCCGAGACCTCCACGGGCAGCGCACTGTTCGTGCTCAGCCCATCACCCAGGCCGCCCAGCGCGCCATAGCCCCAGCACCAGACCGAGCCGCCCGAGCGGACGGCACACGTCGACCAGCCGCCTGCGTCGAGTGCGACGGCGTCGTCGATGTCCACCACCTGGATCGGTGCCAGGCGGTCATCGAGGGTGCCGTCACCCAGGCCGCCGTAGCCTGTCGCGCCATCGCCGTTGAGTCCCCAGCAGGCCAGGCTGGCGTCCGAGCGCAGCGCGCACGTGTGGTTCCAGGCGGCCGAGATGGCCAGCGCGTCATCGACGCCGGTCACCTGGACCGGTGTGCTGCTGCCCTCAGCCGAGCCGTTGCCCAGCCTCTGGCCGGAGCCCCAGCAGACCACGCTGCCGCCCGAGCGCAGGGCGCAGGCGTGGCTGGCACCGGCAGTCAGGGCCACGGCATCGCTCAGCCCAGCGACCTCCACCGGCGTGGGGCTGTTCTCCAGCGCACCGTTCCCCAGTTGACCGCTGCCGCCCTCGCCCCAGCAGCGGACGGCGCCGCCGGTGAGCAGCGCGCAGTTGAAGCGAGTGCCCGACGCGACGGCCTGTGCGTCGCTGATGCCCACCACGCTCAGGGGATCCTCACTCAGCCCGGGCTGGAACGAGCCTGTGCCCAGCTGGCCGAACTCGTTGCTGCCCCAGCAGCTCACGCCGCCGTCCGATCGGAGAACGCAGAACTGGGCGTCGCCCAGTGACACGCCTTCCGCGGTCAGAGGTGCGGCGGTCGGGCTCGGCGAAGGTACCGAAGTCGGCGAAGGCTCCACGCTGGGGCTCGGGCTGGGCTCGGCGCCCTGCGTGGGGCTCGGCTCGGCCGAGGGGGTCGGCGGAGCGCCGGGCGACGGCGACTGGCCGGGCGGCAGCGTGGCTGCCGGCGGCAGCGTCTGGCCCGGCTGGAGGGTCGGTGCCGGGGGCAGCGTTTGGCCGGGCTCCAGGCTGGGCGTCGGGCTGGGATCGATGACCGGCTGCGGGAGGCGCAGCCAGCCGGCGGCGAAGGCAGTCGCCGTCACACCCACCACCAGCAGGGCGGTCAGCAGCGCCCACATGGCCGGCGCCGGGATCAGTCTGCCGCCCGGCGCCGCCTGGACACGGACGGCCCGGCCGGAACCGGTGGCCGCGACATGGGCGATCTCGACGGCATCGAAGGGCCGCAGGGCAGTCTCCGAGTAGGCCCACAGCCGCTCGGCGACATGGCGCTCGAAGCCCGGATCGATGTCGTACTCAGGCATCGTGCAACTCCGTGCGCAGCGTGGCCAGCAGGCGGGCCAGCCGCGCGCGCGTGCCGGACGGCGAGAGTCCCGTCACGCGGCTGAGCTCGAACGAGTCCAGCCCGCCGACGTAGCGAAGCGCGAGCAGTGCCCGGTCGTCCGGGCTGAGCCGGCCCAGGGCGTTGCGCAGATCCAGGCCCTGGACCCACAGCGTCGTGTCGCCGGTCCCACCGCCGGGCTGGCGCAGGTTGAGCTCGACCACCTCCCGTCGGCGGCTGCGGCGCATCAACCCGCGCGCCTCGTTGGCGGCGATGGCCACCAGCCAGGAGCGCAGCCGCTCAGGCTCGCGCAGTCGGCGCAGCTGCCGCCAGGCAGCTCCCCAGGCGATCTGCACGGCCTCCTTGGCCAGGTCCGCGTCGCGGCAGATGACCATCGCGACGCGCAGCATGGCCTCGTGGTGGGCCTTGACGATCCGTGCGAAGGCGAGCTCGTCGCCTTCGACCGCGCGCGCGACCGCCAGGGGCAGCGGGTCGTGCTCGTCGGCGGCCATCGCGAATACCCCCGCTGGTTGCGCGAACAGGAGGGGGCGGCGAGCCCCCGTGACGCAGAGGAACATCCTAGCCGCGCGCGCGGGGCGTCATGCGCACTGGGGGAACGGTGGCGGCGAGTTGGTGCGATCGAAGAAGACGTCTCCCCCGTTCCGGCTGCGGTAGCGCACGCGATCGGCGCTCACCAGCCGGAGCGCGCCACGGTCCTGCGGATCGTTGTACGTGGGCGGCCATGACGCGAAGTCGCCGTAGTCATGGAGTGAGGCCGGATCGACCAGCCAGACACTCCCGTCGAGCAGGACGCGAGCGTTCTCCGCGCCGCAGTGCGTGTACATGAAGTAGCGGTAGTTGGTGGCCTGGGCAGCGCGCTGGGCAGGAGCGGCCGCTGCCGTCCAGTGGTCGGTGCCCAGTGAAGATGCGGGGAGGAACCAGGCCCCGTCGGTGGCCAGCGCGACGACGCCCGGGCCAGCCGCCGCCGCGCCCAGGAAGTAGCGTTCACCATCGTGTTCCGGCAGCGCCTGGCCGGCCCGCCAGTCCCGGCCGTTGCTCGAGAACCGCGGTTTCGCACCCAGGGCGAGGACGCCGCCGGGCACGGCCACGCCGCGGCTCGCCGGGAAGCGCTGCGCCTGGGCCAGGGTGGGAGCGCTCCATGAGCGACCGTCCACAGAGGTGAGCGCCACGCCGACGCTGCGCAGCGGAACACCACAGCAGGCTTCGCCCACGGCCACGAAGCCGTTGCCCACCGCCACGGGGTCCAGCGAGTAGGCCAGGAAGCCCCACTCCACATCGCCCGCCTGCCAGGTCCGGCCACTGTCGTTCGAGTACCAGGCCAACGGGTAGGCCGGGTCCTCGCCGAAGGCGACGACAGTGCTGCCGGCGGCGGCCGCGCTGGTCAGGGTCCAGGTGCCGGGCAGCTGCGTTGGACCGTTCGACCAGTCGCTGCCGTCCGTCGACAGCCACACACCGCCGCGCACCACGTCCGGGTCGTCGCCCCACTCTGTGGGCGTGCCCACGGCGACGAGCGTGTCACCGGCCACGGTCACGTCGTTGATGCGGCTGCCTGACGAGAAGGCCGGCGACATGGGCAGCAGCTCCCAGCCGGTACCTTCGGTGGAGCGGTAGACGTTGATGCCCTCGTCGCGGGCCTGCGCGCAGCCTTCGTTGTCCACCTGGGCGAAGGCGTACAGCGCCTGGCCCAGCCGCACGACGCTGATCATGTGCGCATTGCTGAACGTCTCGCCGGCCTGCCAATCGAGGCCGTTCGAAGAGGTCCACGAACCGCCGCGCGGGCAGCCATCGCCGCCGGAATTGCCCACCGCGACGAACCCTGGCCCGCCGTCGATCACCGCTTGCGCGCCGCGCGGCACGCCGGAAGCCGGCTGCCAGGCCGAGGCGGGGGTGGGCGACGGGCTGGCGCTGGGGCTGGGCGATGGTTCCGCCGACGTCGTCGGCGACGGGCTGGCGCTGGGGCTGGGCGACAGTTCAGTTGTCGGCGTCGGATTCGGCGAGAGAGAGGACAGCGGCGTGGCCGAAGCGACAGGGCTGGCCGAAGCCGACGGCGCCGCGGTCGTGACGGGAGTCGTGGGGAGCGCCGCCGTGGTGGGCGATGGAAGCGGCTGTCCCGGCGGCCCGCCCAGCAGGCCGGCGGCACCGATGGCCAGCAGGATGACGACGAATACGGCACCCAGGCCCAGGGCCAGGTTGCGTGTCACGTTCGTGTTCATGCCAAGTTGATGCGCCGGCGCGGCGAACTGATTCACGCGCCACCAACTTGCGCCGGTATTGACTTCCGGGTGGCTTCGGCGCATCGTGCCCAGGCTCAGCCGTGAGCATGAGGGCCGTAGGATGAGGCGGCGTGGCTTTCGGGGGGAATTGGGCATCGCGTTGGTAATCGCCATTGCCCTGAGCGCGTGCGCGGCACCCCTCCAGGAACCCACGCCCGTTGCGACCGCCTCGCCGCCGGGCAGCCCGGGGGCGAGCGTACCGCCCGTCGCAACGGACAGTCCCACGACCCTCCCGACCGCGGTCCCCAGCGCGAGCGCTCCGCCCAGTCCCGGGCCGACCATCCCGAGCCCCAGCCCGTCGCCCTTCCCAAGCGCCACACCGGCCGGTGGCTGGGTGGGGCCGGAGCGAGTGGGCACGCGGCTGTACGAGGCGTTGTTGCTGGTGGTGGACGAGGATGGAGTCGCGCATGCCGCCGCCGAGCTGAACGACTCCATCTTCTACCTGACCAACGCCAGTGGCAGCTGGACACGTGAGCGGGTGACCACTCCGCTGGAGGGCGGCTCGGATCGCGAGCCCTCGATTGCGCTGGATCCGCTCGACCGCAACCTGCTGATCGCCTTCACGCGCTACAGCAGCTATGAGTGCTTCGAGCTGGGCTGTTTCCCGGCCGACAGCACGGGCATCTTCTCCATCCGCAAGCACGACGGGGAATGGAGTGAGCCCGTTGCGAAGGTCACCGGCAACGCGGTCAGGTCCGTCGTGCGCATCGGCAGGCAAGGGGATGAGCACCTCGTCTACGAGCTGCTGGGCAGCAACGAAAGCTGGGTCCACCACGTCACGCACGACGACCCGGGCCCAACACCGAACGACACGCGGCTGGGGGCGGGCCACAGCGCCAGCCTGGCGCTGGGCGCGGCCGGGCTGCCCCACGTCTGTTTCCTCGGTGATGACGGCGTGCTCTACGCGACCGCCGAGTCTGCGAGCGGGCCGTTCGACGTGCAGGCCACCGGCATCGAGGGCTGGGCGGAAATCCTGCTTGGAACCGACGACCAGCCGCACCTCGTTTATACGGGCTTCGACGAGCCGTGGAGCATCCACCTCACGATGTGGGACGGCACTGCCTGGACTTCGCCGACGCTGGTTGCCGCCAATGAGCTCCTCAGCGCAGCGGCGCTCAGCGCCGACGGCGCCATCCATGCGATCTACAACGTGACCGACGCCGCCGATGAAGACGACCACGGCCTGTGGTACAGCAGCAACCGCTCCGGCAGCTACGAGGCGGTGCAGATCGACGCTTCGGTGCGCGCCGTGCCCGACGGCCCGAGCGCAGCCTCCGCGCTGGCCCTGGATGACGAGGGCCGGCCCCACTTCCTGTACGTGGTCTTCTACGACGAAGGGCGCAACGGGCTGTACTACGCAGTCGGCCCTGGGCCGCAATAACTTCGTAACTCCGCGCGCCGCGCGTCCCACGCGACGAGGACCGCCGGCCTGCCAGCGTGTCAGTTGCCGTGGGCCCGTCGAGTTCTGGGGGGCTCGCGGGCGGCCACGCATCAGCCAGACGGAAGGTGGAGCACATGTCGGAAGCCAAGTACGGACAGGAATTCATCAAGCACGAGTTCAACGAGGCGATCGCCGTCCAGCAGGCGATTGTCGAGGGCTCACGCCAGCTCGCCGACGTCCATCCGGACGCGCCGAGCAAGCGGGCCATCGCCAGCACGCTGAAGAAGGACGAACGCTTCCTGAAGGACCTGCGCAAGCTGGGCCAGCCTTACGGCGCCAGCGGCGAGCTCGAGGAAGTGGCCGGCAGCCTGAAGCAGCTGCTGGAGGAAACGGTCCAGTCGGCCGGTGAGGCCGAGAGCGAGGCCTACGAGGCCCACGCCGTGTTGATCAACCTCAAGCGGAAGCAGCAGGATTCGGCGGCGGCGATGGTCAAGATCGCACGCGAGATGAAGGAGACCGAGCTGCGCGACTCGGCCAAGGAGTTCCACAAGGCACAGAAGGAGACGGCCCAGGAGCTGGCCGACGCGCTGGCCGAGTTCGCCGTCACGATCGCCACCAAGAACGGCAACGGTCGCGCGAAGGGCTCGCGCGCCTGAGCCGGCCGCGGGCCGCGACGCTCGACGTAAATGGCCGCGGTCGCGCAGACTGCGCGACCGCGGCCGCCCTTCCGGCCGTAACCCCCCCTCGGCTATCTGGTGGTCATGCGCTCAGCTGCGAACGAGGCGGCGAAAAAGGCAAGTCCCAGAGCCACGAAGTCGAGGTTCTCGATGCCGATGTTGAGGGCGGCCAGCACGAACAGGGCGCCCGCGATAGCTAGCAGGACCAGTTGAGCCGTTAGTTTCATCCCTCACTCCCTTCTTCCACGTCCGTCCCCTCCGGAAGGTTCACCTAGTTTGCGCCGCCTCGGAAGCGGGTGAGAGGCGCGCGCGCAGACTCCTAGTGGCGCCAGGGCGCCGGCGCTCCTGAGCGCCGGCGCACCTCGCTCCGGCTTTTGTTGAGGGAGGTCGTCCGAGCGTGGCGGCGGCCAGCCGGGCCACGCCGGGCACGCCGGTGGACGCCACGTCGCCGGACGGACGGGCGAGGAGACGCGCCGCCTGCCGTCCCGGGCCTGCCGGAACTCCCGTTCTGGGGCATGCTGAAGGCATGCAGGACGGCTTGGAACTAGGCATCTATACGTTCGGCGAGGCCACGCCCGATCCGCACACCGGCCGGACACCCAGCGCCCAGGAACGCTTGCGCGACCTGTTGGAGGAGATCCGGCTGGCCGACGAGGTGGGCCTCGACGTTTGTGGCGTGGGCGAGCACCATCGGCCCGACTACGTTGTCTCCGCGCCGGCCGTCGTACTGGCTGCCGCCGCGACGCGCACCAGCCGCATCCGCCTCTCGAGCGCGGTCAACGTGCTCAGCTCGGACGACCCCGTCCGCGTCTTCCAGCAGTTCGCCACGCTCGACCTCCTGTCCGGCGGGCGGGCCGAGATCATGGCCGGTCGCGGCTCGTTCATCGAGTCCTTCCCCCTCTTCGGCTACGACCTGCGTGACTACGACGCCCTTTTTGCCGAGAAGCTGGAGTTGCTCCTGCGTCTGCGCGACTCGGAGAAGGTCAGCTGGCCGGGCACGCGCCACACGCCCGCCATCGACGAGCGCGGCGTCTATCCCCGGCCGCTGCAGAACCCGCTGCCGGTCTGGGTGGCGGTGGGCGGCACGCCCGAATCCGCCGCTCGCGCCGGCCTGCTGGGCCTGCCCCTGGCGCTGGCCATCATCGGCGGCGAGCCGGCTCGCTTCGCGCCCTTCCGCGAGATCCATCGACAGGCCGCAGCGCAGGCCGGCCACCCAACCACGCCGCCTTTCAGCATCAACAGCCACGGCCTCATCGCCGACGATTCGCAGGACGCCGCCGACACCGTCTTCCCCGCCTTGAAGGCGACCATGGACCGCATCGGCCGAGAGCGAGGCTGGCCGCCCATGAGCCGCGAGCAGTTCGAGGCCTCGCGCGCGCTGGAGGGTTCCAACTTCGTGGGCAGCCCGGCTCAGATCGTCGAGAAGATCCTCTACCAGTACGAGATATTCGAGCACGACCGCTTCCTGATCCAGTTCACCGTCGGCTCGCTACCGCACTCGAAGGTGCTGCGCTCGATCGAGCTGTACGGGACGGAGGTCGCCCCCCAGGTTCGGGCGGAAGTGCGCAAGCGCCGAGCGGCCGCCGGCGTCCCTGCTTAGCGCCGCCGGCGCACCCGCGTTCGGGCCTCCGGCCTGAGGCCGGAGCTCCAGCGGACTAAGGTTCGCCGTCTCGGCGGAGCTCAGGGCGATGAGCAGCGGCGGCAGCGAGAGCACCAGCCAGAAGGCAATGGCGGCCGATCACGACATGCCATCGTGGACGAAGAAGTTGCGGACGCTCCGATAACTTACCAGGAAGGCTAGCCGCAGACGACGGGGCAGCCTGCTCAGCGGCCTGGCGAAGGCGCGCGCAGGCCGCGGCTGGGAATGAGCCAGGGCACGCCCCGATTTTCGGGCAGCGCCGGTGCGCCAAGGCTCCGCCGGACGGCCCTCGGCCTTGAAGCCACATTGCGGCGTTCAGCCGGCCGACGGGTCGAGCACGCGGCCCATGAACAGGATTTCGCCGGTCAGGTCGTCCTGGATGAGGTAGATGAACGGTCGGTCGACTTTCAGGCTCACCTCCCGCGGCGGCGCGCTGGTCACACCGCCCACGATGGCCGTGGCGGCGGCGGCCTCAGTTCCTTCCTCGTCGACCGTGATGTTCGCCTGGTGCAGCGCATCGGTGACGTGCAGGTCGTCCGGCGGGGCAATGCCGCTGAGGTCGGCCTCCCCTGGCACGAACAGCGTGGTCACGCCAAGCTCCACCAGCAGTGGCTGCAGATCGATCGTGCTCGACGACTCCCAGCGGGGAAGCTCCAGGTTGACGATCGTATCGCCGAGGCTGGCCCGCACGCTGTCCAGCAGCTCGTAGTCGAGGCGCGCCTCTACCCCGGCAAAGCCGCCCATGTCGGGCACGATGACGAGCATCGAGGCCTGGCCGGCGTAGGGCAGGCTGACCGCCTGCCAGCCGTCGCCAGACCCGTAGCCGGTGCGCAGGCCGCCCTGCATCGTGGGCACCTGGGCCACGCTGCCGTCGAGCAGATGAAAGGCCCGCTCGGCCGTCCGGCTGGGATCGAACTCGTTCAGCCAGTTGGCCTTGAAGTAGATCGCGTTGAGCAGCACGAAGCGGGTCAGCGGCGTAACCGAGCCGGGCGGCAGCAGCTCGCGGATCCGTTCGCGGGTCCGCTGGCTGACCCACTCGTTGACCGCCGCCCGCGAACCCTCGGTCTGGCCGATGAAGTCGACCAGCTGCATGCCTCCACCGTAGTAGGCCGCCAACGTGTCCAGGTAGGCAACCTCGAAGGGAAAGCCCTGCTGGCCGAAGACGGCGTTGGTGGGCTCGAGGGTCAGCGGCGTCATGCCTTCTGGCGCTCGCCGCTCGGCGATCAGCCGTAGTTCCAGCTCGTTGCGGGCTGCGTGCCAGTCGATGTCGTCCGGCACGCTCAGCAGGCGGGCCAGCTCGAGCTCGGTCTCGGCGCGGGCGCCGGCGTAGGTCATCGAGAGGGCAGTGCTGATCGAGTAGGGCGACAGGAACAGGTTGCCGCCGTCGCCCGCCAACAGGCGGTATAGCTCGAAGCCCAGCGTGGCATCGGCTGCGGCAACACTGGCCAGCGAGGCAGGGTCGACGGCTCCCAGGGGCGCGCGCTCACGCTCAGCGCGGATCTCCTGCAGGAGGCCCGCCAGGCCGCTGGGCGAGGGAGAGGAGGGAGGCGAGGGACCAGCGGAGGCCGGCGGCTGGGTTGCCGGCGCTTGCGGCGGAGTTGAGCTGAGGGGCGTGGCAGTGGGCTGCGGTGTAGCCGGTGGCGCAGCGGCGCAGGCCGAGCCAGCGAGCAGCGCGACAAAAGCAAACGTGAGCAGTCGGCGCATCAGCTATTGAGACGCGTCAGGCGGCCGGACGGTTGCGTCGCGGGCGCCGATATGATGCCGGCGCCCATGCGCCTTGCCGTGTACCTCGACCTGCTGCGCCAGAACCCGGCCTTCACTCGTCTCTACCTCGCTCAGCTGGCCAGCTTCGCAGGCGACTGGTTCGCCACGGTCGCCTTGCTGGGCCTGGCCCTCGAGCTGAGTGGCTCGGCCGCCGTCGCCTCGCTCGTGCTGGTGCTCCAGACGGGCGGTTTCGCGGCCGCTTCGCCGCTGGCCGGCATCCTTGCCGATCGGCTCGACCGACGCCGGCTGCTGATCGTCGCCGACCTGGCGCGGGTGCCGCTGGCCCTGGGCTTCCTGCTCGCCCGCGACCCCGGCACGCTCTGGATTGCCTTCGCCTGCGTCGCGCTGCTGGCCGTTGGAGCCGCTTTCTTCGAGCCCGCCTCGACCGCCGCATTGCCCAACCTGGTCAGCCCCGAGCGGCTGCCCGAGGCGAACGTGCTGATCGGCTCGGCCTGGGGCACGATGCTGGCCGTGGGAGCGGGCCTGGGCGGGCTGGTGGCCGTGGCCTTTGGCCGCGAGGCGGCCTTCGTCACGAACGCCGCCTCTTTCCTGGCCTCGGCCTGGCTGATCTACGGCATCCGCCGGCCGCTCCAGCAGGGGCCTGCGCCAGGCGAGCAGGGCGGGCAGGCCTACAGCGCCCGACAAGCCTTTCGCACGGCGCTGGAGTTCGCCCGAGAGAGCCGGCTGGTGACCGCCTTCCTGATGTCCAAGACGACCTTTGGGGTGGGCACCGGCGTAGTGGCCCTGCTGGCGGTCTTCGGATCGGACGTATTCGCAGGCGGCGACGCCGGCATCGGGGTGCTCTTCGCCGCCCGCGGACTGGGCGCGCTGGTGGGGCCCTTCCTGGGCCGGGCGCTCGTGGGCACCCACGATCGCGGGCTGCTGCTGGGCATCGGCGGGTCGCTGATCGTCGTCTGCGTGGCCTATGCCCTGTTTCCTCTGGCACCCGTGCTCTGGCTGGCGGCGGCGCTGGTCTTCGTCGCCCACCTGGGAGGCGGCGCGCAGTGGATGCTGTCCACGCTCGGTCTCCAGCGCGCCGCACCGGACCATCTCCGCGGGCGGCTGTTCAGCTTCGACTACGGGCTGGTCACGCTGACCATCACCATCTCGACGCTGCTGGCCGGCGTGCTGGCCGACTCGCTCGCGCCGGCCATCGCGGTCTGGGCGATGGTGGGACTGATCGGGCTGGCCGGCGCGGGCTGGCTGGTCTTCGCCCGGCCGGCGTATCGTTTGGCGCCGCCCGCGCAGGCCGAGCCGCCCCCTTACCCCCGTACCGGAGAAAGCCCTCCGCCTCCCGGCTAGATTGGCGGGCATGTTCTGGCGGCTCCTGTGCGCGGCGACCAACGTCATCCTCGTGGTGCTCATCACGGCCGTCGTCGTGCGCCTGGGGCTGGCCGTCGTCGAGCAGCTCCAGCGCCAAAGCCACCCACCGCCGGGCCAGGTAGTCGAGCTGGCCGACGGCCGGCTCATCCACCTGCGCTTCTGGGGCGAGGACAACCCCGGCCCGACGGTCATCCTCGAGGCGGCAGCCAACAGCTTCTCCTCGTTCTACGGTTGGCTTGGCCCCGCCCTGGGCGACGAGTACAGGGTGGTGGCCTACGATCGGCCGGGGATGGGCTGGAGCGTCGGACGCAGCGGGCCGCCTGACGCGGCGGCCGCTGCGGAGGCGCTGCGCGAGGCCCTCGAGCTGGCCGGCATGGAGCCGCCCTACGTTGTCGTGGGCCACTCCTACGGCGGGTTGGTGGCGCGCGTCTTCGCCGGGCGGAACCGCGCCGAGACGGTGGGTCTCGCGCTGCTCGACTCATCGCATCCCGAGCAAGGCGGCTGGGAGGGGCACGCCATCTTCTATCGCTGGCGTGCGCTGCTGGGCCACACCGGTGTCTACCACCTGGCCAATCCTGCCGGGGGCACGGGCCTGCCGCCGGAGGAGGCGGAACGCGTGCGCGTGGTGAGCATCTGGACGAGCCAGCTGGACGCGTCGGCCGAGGAGCTCGAAGCGTGGGCCTCGAGCATCGAGCAGGTGCGCGCAGCGGGCACCTTCGGCGACATGCCCCTGCTGGTGGTCAGCGCCGATCGGGGCGGCTTCAGCGACGCCGTCGCCCAGCAGGAGGACCTGGCCCGCATCTCGTCCGCCGGCCGGCTGGTGACGCTCAGCGGGGTGGGCCACATGACGATGGTCACCGAGCCGGAGCAGGCGGCCCTGGTGGAGACGGAACTGAAGGACTTTCTGCGCTCGCTGCCGTAGCATCTGGCGGCCGTGCACCCGGAGCCTGCCCCGCCGTCCTATCGTGCCCTGTTCGCCATCCCGGCGAGCGTGGGAGCCTAGCGCAGCACCGCCGCTCCGCCGGCCGCCCGGCGAGCGAGGTATTCGTGGACCTTGCGGATGGCCGTCGAGCCCTCGCCCACCGCCGCGGCGATGCGCTTCATCGAGCCGTTGCGCACGTCGCCCACCGCGAAGACTCCCTCGATGCTGGTCTCCAGCGTCGCCGGGAATCGGCCGTCTGGAAAGCGCTCCCGGATCGAGTCGCCGGTCAGCACGTAGCCGCGTTCATCGCGCTGGATGTCGGGCGGTAACCAGGTCGTATGTGGTTCGGCGCCGATCAGGATGAAGACCGCCGTGGCCTGCACTTCCTCGCTCAGCTGGCGCGCGCTGTCGTGCAGCACCAGCGAGCGCAGCCGTCCGTCCCCGCGCGCGTCGACCACCACCGTGTTGAGTCGGACATCCACATTTCGCAGCGCGCGCAACTCGCGGACCAGGTAGTCCGACATCTCGCCCAGCTGAGGGTCACGCACGACCAGGGTGACCTGCGCCGCGAAGCGAGCCAGGTGCACGACGGCCTGGCCCGAGGAGTTGCCGCCGCCCACGACGTAGACGTGCTGGCCGGCCATGCCCGGCGCCTCGGTCACCGGCGCCCCGTAGTACACGCCGCGACTTACCAATTCCTCCAGCGGCGGGATGCCCAGCCGGCGGTAGCTGACGCCGGTGGCCAGCACCACCGTCCGGCCGCGCACTACCGTGCCGTCATCCAGCTCGAGCAGCAGCCGCTCATCCTCACGGCGCAGGCCGACGGCGCTGCGCCCGATGACGAAGCTTGCCCCGAAGAACCAGGCCTGGCGGAAGGCCCGTCCGGCCAGCTCCTGGCCCGACAGCCCGCGCGGGAAGCCCAGGTAGTTGCGGATCATCGTGCTCGTGCTGGCCTGCCCACCCAGTGCCTCGTTCTCGACGAGGAGCACCGCCAGTCCCTCCGAGGCCCCGTAGACCGCCGCCGCCAGACCGGCGGGGCCGGAGCCGACGACGGTCACGTCGAACTCCTGCGCGGCCGGGTCGGTGTTGACGCCCAGGGCGGTGGCAATCTCGCTGGCGCTCGGCCGGGCCAGGGCCCGGCCGTCGCTGAGGACGGCCACGGGCAGAGGGCCCTGCACGCCGCCCTTATCGAGCAGCCGGTGGCCCTGTTCGCTGCCCGCGTCGTAGAAGCCGTAGGGCACGCCGCTGCGGTGCAGCGCGTCGCGCATGGCGACGCTGTAGGGGTCCCACGGGTCGCCCACGATGCGGATGGCCTCGAACTGCGGCCGATGGGTACGGTCCCACTCGTCGAGGAACTTGGTCACGCCGTGGTAGAAGGCCTCGTCGGCCTCGCGCCAGGGCTTGGCCAGAAAAGTCTCGAGCTGGCCCAGCGCTGCACCGCGCAGGATGGGCTCGCGTTGCGCCTCCAGCTCGCCGAAGTCGACCAGCACGCAGCGCTTGGCCTCCGGGCAGATGTCGGTGCACTCGGCCAGGAAGTCCACGCCGGCCGTGCCGGGCAGGCTCTGGTCGGCCAGGATGACGGCCACGTCGATATCGGCGGCGCGCAGCTCGCGCAGCCGGTCGAGGCCGGCCTGCGCCGAGGCTTCGGCCACGATCTGATAGTCCGCTCCGAAGCGCCGCTCCAGCAGCCGCGCGGCGCGTGCCAGCATGCGCGGCTCATCCTCCACGACGAGAATGGCTGGCGGTCGTGGCTCGTCCGGGACGCTCACGGCTTCGACTCCCGTGGCCCGTGGGTGGTTCGTCAGGGGCTCGGCTTCCACGGTCTCATTATCGGCAGCCGGACCTGCCTGGCATCAGGCCGTCTGGCTGACTTCGGCCAGCTCGTGCCAGCCCACGTCGAGCGGCGCGGTGAGCACGCTGCCGTCGCGGGCGGCGCCGACCAGGATGGCCTCATCGATCGACAGCGGCTGGAGCCGGTCGTAGGCCGCGGTCAGCGCGATCTCAGAGCGGTGGGCCGGGCGCAGCAGCGTGAAGAGCGGGGTGTAGCGTTCGATGGCGTCCGAGATGGCGCCGCGCTGCCAGACGAAGATGCCCGAGCTCCAGAACGAGTTGCCCGATTCGTACAGCTGGCGCGTGCGGCCGTTGTCCGGCTTTGCCTCCACCGTGCGGACGGCGTAGAGGCGCAGGTCGCCGGCGCGCAGGACGTCGTCGAAGCTGGGCTGGAGGTAGGTGAGCTGGGGGTCCGCGCTGGTGGGGCGGATGCCGAAGGTGATCAGCGGCCGCTCTATACCGGCGGCGCCGGCAACCACCTGCGACGCGGTCAGCGAGAGGGCCTCGCGCAGGCTGTCCTCGCGCTCTATCTGGTGATCGGCGCAGACGACGATCATCGTTTCGTCCGGAGGCCGCTCGACGGCAACCGTGCCCAGCGCCAGCGAGGCCGCCGTCCCGCGGTTCTGCGGTTCGGTCACGATGCGCACGTCCGGCAGCTGCTCGCGCACGCGCTGGCCGTGACGGCGGTCGGTGACGACCACCACGTCGTTGGGTTCGACCAGCGGGGCCAGGCGCGAGACTGTGTGCTGCAGGAGAGTTCGCCCGTCCTCCAGGCGCTGGAACGCCTGTGGATCGCTTGTTCCCCTCAGTGGCCTTTGGCGCGTGCCGCTGCCGCTGGCCAGGATCACGGCATACATCCAGCCTGAAGGGTAACCGTCCCGCGCGATTCAGTGTGGGGCGACCGTGTGGGACACTGCGCCTGACATGGAATGCACTCACCTTGACCAGGTTCGTGACGTCTCAGCCTCGGCCGAGGGTTGCGAGGAATGCCTGCGCATCGGGGCTCGCTGGGTCCACCTGCGCATGTGCCTGAGCTGCGGCAAGGTGGGTTGCTGCGACTCGTCGCCCAACCGTCACGCCTCGGGCCATGCGCGCGAGGTGGGCCACCCCGTCGTGCGCTCGCTGGAGCCCTACGAAGACTGGGCCTGGTGCTTCGTCGATCAGTTCGCCTTCGACTGGCCCTGAAGCCTCACGCGGAGGCCAGAGACGCCCGGGCGACTGCGCCAGTCTTTCTCGCAAAGGACCGGCTCCCGCGTCCGGGAACCGGTCCCCAGGGCTGTAGCCCGCGCTGTGTTTACTTGGGCCAGGGCCCACTGCCCGGACCGGCAAGGGCCGAGGCGCTGAGCATCAGCGATGCGAGGCTGGCCAGCAAGCTCGCCGTCAGCAGCCTGTTCCGCAGCCTTGTAATGGTGGCCATCCCACGCGCCCTCCTTGGCACCGGCGGAGCAGGCGCTCCGCTCTGGACAGGTCATGCTAGGCTTCTCGGGTGCTACAGTCAAGTATTGCTAAATACGAGCGTTGGGGCGCGGGCACTCCCTTCGCCGTGTCGCTGGGAGTAACGCTCCGCCGGCTGCGCACTGCCCGGGGTCTTACTCAGCGCCAGCTGGCCGGGCCGCTCACGGCCAGCTTCGTGTCGGCTGTTGAGACGGGGCGGACGGTGCCCTCTCTGGCCGCGCTGTGCCTGCTTGCGGCGCGCATGGACATGAGCGCCGCGGAGGTTCTGCTGGACGTCAACGCCCATTGCACGAGCGGATACACTGAGCGGCGTGAGGACGGTCAAGCGGCGGCGGATAGTCGTTGACGACAGCGCCCTGGCATTGCGCATCGGCCAGCGCATCCGCGCGGCCCGCACGGAAGCGGGGCTAACCCAGCAGCAGCTCGCGCATGGCCGCTACACGAAGGCCTACATCAGCGCCCTCGAGAAGGGCCACGCCAAGCCCTCGATGGCGGCCCTGAACTTCCTGTCCGAGCGGCTGGGGCTTGCCGCAGCCCACTTCCTGGGCGGCGAGGAAGCCCGCTGGAGCCGGCTGGAGGCGGACATCATGCTGGCCTCGGGCCGCTGGCAGGAGGCGCTGGACGCCTACAGTGAGCTGCTCGCGCTGGCCGGCGACCGCGCGTCGCGGGCAGAGTTGCTGCGCAACACGGCCGAGGCGCTGTGCCGGCTGGGCAGAGGCCTGGAGGCTATCGGTCCGGCGACCGAAGCGGCGGACATCCTTCGCCAGCTGCACCGCGAACGGGATGCCGTACTGGCCAGCTACTGGCTGGCCAACGCGCTCTACCTGTCGGAGAACAGCGCCGAGGCGCGTAGCCTGCTGCGCTCGCTGATCGATCGCCTGCGCGGCGGCCTCGCCGTCGAGCCGGACCTGCACATGCGCCTGCTGACGGCGATGGCCAGCGTCGAGACGTGGGACGGTGAGCACGAGGCGGCCGTCACCTACCTGGAGGAGGCCGGCGCACTCAGCGGCGACCTGGACGATCGCCGGCGGGCAGCCTTCCTGTCCACGCTGGCGCTTGCCTACCAGGGCAGCGGCGACATCGAAGGTGCCATCCGCGTCGGGACGGAGAGCCTGTCGCTATACCGCTCGGCGCAGGCCGAGCGAGAGGTGGCCCTCTTGCACAACCACCTGGCCAACGCCTACTCGGTGCTTGGCAACCTGGAGCGTGCGACCGAGTTCGCGGCCCAGGCCCGCCAGGGACTCAGCCGCTTGGGCGACGCGCACGAGCTGGCCCACGTGATCGATACGGAGGCACGCATCGACCTGGCGCGGGGTGACGCAGAGGCGGCCATCCGGGGAGCACGCCGGGCCATCGCCGCCGCCCGCGCGGTCGGCAACGACCGGGCCCTGGCCGACGCGCTGGTGACCATGGCCCGTGCGGCTTCGGCCGCCGGCGAGCCCGAGCTGGCCATCGACTCGTACGAGAAGGCCGCCGCCCAATTGCGGCGGCATGGCTCCAGGGCCCAGCTCCAGTCAGTCCTCGGCGAGTGGGCCGAGTTGCTGGCCAGGCAGGGCCAGCACGAACGCGCCTACGAGCTGACGCGCGAGGCGCTGCGCGGCAGCAACGCGACTGCCCCGGCCTAGCCGGAGCGGTGGGGCGCCCGCGTCTCGAGCGGCCCACGGATTCCGGCAGCCGGCGCGCCACAGCTATGAGCCGAAGCACGAGCGCCTGGCACGAGATGAACGAGCCGGTGATCCGCGAGTTCCGCGCCAACTCGGGAGTTGTCCGCAGCTACCGCTGGCCGGTCATCCTGCTGACCACCACAGGCGCGAAGAGCGGGCGGGCGCACCCCACGCCCCTGAACTACAGCCAGGACGGCGAGAAGCTGGTGGTCATTGCCTCCAAGGGCGGCTCGGCCGGCCACCCGGACTGGTACCTCAACATCCCGCACGTGACCGTCGAGCACGGGGGCGAGACGTTCTCGGCGATCGCCCGCGTGGCGAAGGAGCCAGAGCGCACGCGCCTGTATGACCGGCAGGCCGCGCAGATGGCCTTCTTCGACGGTTACCGCCGGCGGGTGAAGGCACGCCAGATCCCGGTGGTGGTGCTCGAGCGCGACGGCTGACCATCGCGCTCAGGCGGCGTCCGCCGATAGCGCCCGCGGCTCCTGGCGCTGCCCGTTGCGCCGGTCACGCCAGGCCAGCCAGGCGGCGCCGGCGTCGACCTCCCACTCCGGCCCGTTGAAGCCAAGCGTGAACTGGCTGAAGCCCATGGCCAGGTAGATCTCCGCGCCCTCGTGCAGGAAGCGGTCGAGATCGGTCGGCTCGACGCCCACGCCCCACTCGATCGACTGCGGGTCACGGCCGATATCCGCGCACCAGCGGCGCAGCGCCTCGACTGCCGGCTCGAGCTCAGCCGGGCGCTCCGGGAACATGGCGTGCCAGCCATCTGCGTAGCGGGCCACGAGCTTCAGCGTCCGGCGCAGCCCCACTCCGCCGATGACCAGCGGTAGGCGCCGCACCGGCGGGGGGCGCAGGGCGTCTAGTCGCCGGCCGATGACGGGCAGTGCCTCGCCCAACGACTCGAGGCGTGAGGCGACAGTGCCGTAGGGAAAGCCGTACTCCTCGTAATCGCGCTTCTTCCAGCCGGCGCCCAGGCCCAGGATGGTGCGCCCGGCGCTGATCCTGTCCACCGTGCGGGCCATGTAGGCCAGCAGGTTCGGGTTGCGGTAGGAATTGCAGGCGACCAGCGGGCCCAGCTCGATGCGCGAAGTCGCCTCGGCCCAGGCGGCGAGCACTGTCCAGCACTCCAGGTGCTCGTCCCCGTTGCCGTAGAGCGGGAAGAAGTGATCCCAGTTGTAGGCGATGTCGTAGCCCAGCTGCTCGGCGCGTACGACGGCCGCTCGCATGGCCGGGTAGTCGCCGTGCTGCGGGTGGAGCTGGGCGGCGATGCGGATTCGGTGCATTGGTCCTCCGGGTGAGATGGCTTATGGTCGGCAGCATGAACCCTCACCCGAGGTGAAAGTCAAGAGCTAGACTTGGAAGATGTTTCAGATTGCCGCCTTCGCCAGGCTCGGTGGCGTGTCGCCCAAGGTGCTGCGCGACTACGACGAACTTGGTCTCTTCCGGCCGGCCTGGGTGGACCGGCTGACGGGCTACCGCCTCTATTCGGCCGCCCAGCTGCCGCAGTTGCGCCGAATCCTTGCACTGCGCGACCTCGGTACGGGTTTGCCCGAAATCCGCGCCCTGGTCGTGGATGGTGCCGATTTGCGCGCCGTTCTCGAACAGCGCCGGGCCGCGCTCGTCGACGCGCGCCGTGAGCTCGACCGGCGGCTGGCCGGCCTGGGCATATCGCTGGCCGCCGCCCAGGAGGGACAGGCCGGGCCGGACGTCGTCGTGCGCGATATCGGCGGGGAGCTGGTGGCCACGATGGACGTGGCCCGGGTCGACGGCGACGTGGGGCGGGCCTTCTACGAGCTGGAGCTCCGCATCCGTGATGCGGGCGTGCGTGCGGCCGGTCCGCCGGGTGCGCTGGTGCGCGAAAGGCCCGGCCCCGGCATGCAGCCGGAGACGGAGGTCTTCGTACCCGTGGGGCGTTCGGCGACGGGTCTGGACGTGCGCCGCCTGCCGGTCGCCAGGGCCGCCACCCTGCTCCACGAGGGCAGCTACGAGACCATGGCGGCCACGCGCCGGGCACTCGACGAGTGGTGCATCGCCGCGGGGCTCAGGCCGCTCGAGCCTATCCGGCTGCTCTACCTGCAGTTTGGCGCCGAGGAGGACCTGCGCCTGCCGCGCCAGTACCTGGTCACGCGCGCAGCCGAGCTGGTGACAGAGATCCAGTTGCCGATTGACGGTTAAGGTACGGCGCATGGTCAGCGCCGCTACGCCGTTCAGGGGCTTCACGCGCGAGGCGATCCAGTTCCTGGCCGATCTGGCGGCCAACAACGAACGGGCATGGTTCCAGCCGCGCAAAGCCGACTACGAGCGCCTGCTGAAACAGCCCATGGAGGCGCTGTGCGTGGCCTTGGCGGACCGCTTCGAGGCACGCGGCATCCCGCTCCAGGCGGACCCGCGCAAGTCGCCCTTCCGGATCCACCGCGACACGCGCTTCAGCCGCGACAAGTCCCCCTACAAGACGCACCTGGCGGCGACCTTTCCGTGGGTCGAGGCCGATCCCGAGCTCGGGCTTCAGGCGGACGATGGCGCGCACGGCAATGGCGGCTACTTCAACTTCCAGCCGGGCGAGATGTATGTCGGCGGCGGGATGTGGATGCCGGCCCGTCCGCGCCTGGAGGCATTCCGGCGGGCAGTGCTGGACCAACCGGAGCTCGTCCGGTCGGCGCTCGAGGAGCCCGCCTTCGTGGGCTGGTTCGGCGGCGCGCGTAGTCACGAGCAGCTGAAGCGGGTTCCGCCCGGTTACCCGGCCGACCATCCGCTGGCCGACCTGCTGCGCTGGAAGGACGTCGTCTTCGGGCGCAGGTTGTCCGACCGCGAGGTGTGCTCGGCGCGCCTGCCGGATACGCTGGCCGACGGATACGCTGCCGCCCTGCCCGTCTTCCGCTTCCTGGCTGGCCTGCGCGCATGAGCCAGCCCAAGCCGGCGGACGCTACCGACCCGCAGGCAGCGACCCATGGCTTCCCCCGCGAGGAGTTCGGGGCGCTGCTGCGTCGGCTGCCGGCCTACGGGCGGCTTGCCTTCGCGCTGGCGCGGGACCCCCGGTTGTCCCGCGTCCGCCGCGCGGCCGTGCTCGCCGCAGCCGGCTACGTGGTCTCGCCCATCGACCTGGTGCCGGGCATCATCCCGGTGGTGGGGCAGCTCGACGATCTGGCCGTCGCCCTGGCCGCCATCCGCTTCGCGCTGGACGGACTCAAGCCGGAGGTGCGCGCGGAGCGCCTGGCCGCCGTAGGCCTGGCGCCGGCCGACGTGGAGCAGGACCTGCAAACGACCCGTTCGATAGCCGTCTGGCTGGGCCGGACCGGGCTGCGCACGGGTCGCCGGCTGGCCGGCGCCGCGGCCGACGCCGGTGGGCGGGCCGCACGTGGGGCGCTGGCTGCCGGACGTAACGTGCGCGAGCGGATGCGTCGGCCTCACTGAGCGGGCGGCGCGCCCACCTCCGGAGGAGGTGCGCTGCTGGTGGAGGGCGACGTCGCTCAGTCGTAGGTCAGCGCTACCTGCAACACGTCCTGCGACTGGCTCAACGCGGCGAAGCCCTCGGCCGCCCGCTCGACGGGCAGCGTCAGCCGGGGCAATCCACCCAGTACCAGGCGCCCTTCGACGGCCAGCTCCTGCGTCCGCGCACGCAGGCGCCCGAGCCCCCAGGAGGGATGGACGTTGCCGATCTGGCTGCACACCAGCTGCACCCCGTTGTGGTGGAACTCGTCGCCCAGCAACAGACCGGCGGCCTCGCCCTGGTAGAAGCCCACCGCCACTACCAGGCCGCGGCGGCGCACCGCGCGGATGGCCTCGTGCAGCGCGCGGGTGGAGCCGGTGCACTCCCAGGCCACCGGCAGCGCATCCGCGCCGAGGCTGCGCTTCAGCTCGTAGGCCACATCGACGTGGGCCGAGGCGTGCAGCGTGCGCAGGCCCAGTTCGGCTGCCACGGCCAGCCTGCCGGCCAGCCGGTCGACGACGTAAACCTCGGCCGCTCCCGACGCCCGCGCCACCTGGGCGGTGATCAGGCCGATGACGCCGGCGCCAGAGACGACCACCGGCTGGCCCTCCTGCCGGCCGTCGGCGAAGGCCACTGCGTTGACGCAGATCGGTCCCATCTGGCCGATGTCTAGCCCATCGTCGTGGCTCAGCCCGGCGGGCAGCACGCAGCCGCCGACCGACGCGTCGCGCAGGACGAACTCCGTGTGACGCCAGTTGCCCCACACGCGGGTGCCCGGCGGTACCTCCTCGACGGCCGACTCGACAACCTCGCCCGACGCGCGATAGCCAAAGGTCAGCGGGTAGCTCAGCGCTGGCGTCCCGCTGCGGAAGAGGCGCAACTCGGGATCCCAGGCCTTGTGCAGGTGGACGTTGGTCGCCTGCCGGCCCACGAAGGTGAGCTCGGTGCCGGGACTGATCGCGCTACGCACCGTCCGCACGAGCACCTGTCCGGGGCCAATGCGCGGTCGGGGATAGGAGCTGCACTCGACGTCGCCGGCCGCGTTGATCTGGACCGTTCTGCCGCCGATCTCGCCACGCGCAAGGAGTTCTTCGATCACGCCGGCATCTGCGCTCGCAGGAACTCCGCGCTGCGCGGCAGGACCTCCTCGGCCGGGCCCGAGAGGCCGCACTCGAGCGAGGCGAAGCCGTCGTAGCCGATCCGCTCGAGCGCGGCGAAGACGGCGGCGAAGTCGAAGTGACCGGTGCCCGGCTCCAGACGCTGGTTGTCGGCCAGGTGGACGTAGGAGAGCATGCCCGCGCAGGCTTCCAGAGCCGCCGCCGGGTCGGCTTCCTCGATGTTCATGTGAAAGACGTCGCCCATCATCTTCACCTGCGGGCTGTCGGCCGCCCGCGCGTAGCGGAGCGCGTCGGCGACGGTGATCGAGAGCGGATTCTCGTAGCGGTTGATGGCCTCGACGATCAGCCGCCCACCGACCTTCTCGGCGTGGCGCGTGACCTCCTCCAGCCCGCCCAGCCAGAGCGCCTCATCCTCCTCCCGCGTACGCCCGGTGCCGCAGTGTGGCGGCAGGCGCGCCGAGCGCCCGTAGATGGGCACGATGATCAGACCCGCATCCAGTTCCGCGCCCAGCTCGAGCAGCGTCTTGACGTCCTCGATGCAGGCGGCGATCTCGGTCGGCTCGGGGTCGATGAACCAGCCCCGATGGCCGGAGCACATGGCCGTCACCGGCACCGCCTCGCGGATTGCCTCGCGCGCCGCCTCGACCATCGGGAAGTGGCTCAGCTCGAGGCCGTCGAAGCCGTAGCGCAGCGCGTTGTCGTGCTTCTCGCGCAGCGAGCCGCCGGGCACAAGGCGCGACTGGACCGCTAGCCGGGTCATCTGGAGGCCGCCCCGCTGAGGGCTTCGCGCAGCACGCCGGCAGCCCGGCGCAGGCCGTCCTCGGGCGAGGCCAGCGGGTCCTCGTGCTCGATGCTCAGCACGTGGTCGTAGCCCACGTCACGGAGGGCGCCTACGAAGCGCGTCCAGAACACGAGGTCGTGACCATCGCCCACGCTGCGGAAGAGCCAGCTGCGATCGCCCGGGCCGCTGGCCGTCGTGATGTCGAGCAGGCCCTCGCGCCGCACGCGCACCTCGTCGACGTAGGTGTCCTTGCAGTCCACGTGGACGATGTGCGCGCCGTACTCGCCGATGAAGTCGATCACGTCGACGCCCTGCCAGAAGAGGTGGCTCGGGTCGAGGTTGATGCGCACGGCATCGCCCACCGCCTCGTGCAACCGGCGCCAGGTGGGCGGGTTGTAGACGACGAAGTTGGGGTGCATCTCGAAGGCCAGCGCGACACCATGGTCCAGCGCGAAGGAGGCTGCCTCGCGCCAGTAGGGGATGACCACCTCTTCCCACTGCCAGCGCAGGACCTCGGCGTGCTCCTCCGGCCAGGTGTACACCTGCCAGACCGGCGTGCGCGAGCCGCGGCCGTCGCCCGGACAGCCGGCAAAGACGTTGACCGCCCTCACGCCCAGGCGCTCGGCGAGGCGAACGGTGTCGCGGAAGACCCGGTCCTGCGCGGCCGCCCGTGCCTCGTCGGGATGGACGGGGTTGCCCTGGCAGGAGAGGGCGCTGATGATCAGTCCGCGCGACTCGACGGCTTGATGCAGGCGCTCCAAAGCGGCCGGCTCGTGGAGCAGCTCCGCCGGTCGGCAGCGGCGGTCGCCCGGCGCGTTGCCGGTGCCCAGCTCGACCGCCTCGAGGCCCAGCTCCACGACGCGCTCCAGCGTCTCGTCCAGGGGCAGGTCGCCGAAGATGGGATCGAAGACGCCGACTCTCATGCCTGCCGCCGATTCTAGGGGTCAGGCTGCCCCTGACCAACGAACCGTTGCGGCCCGCTCGACCGGCACAGTACGCTTGGCTCATGCCGTACGACCTGACCGGCAAGCTGGTGGTGGGAATCTCGAGCCGTGCCCTGTTCGACTTGGACGAGGCCGACGAGGTCTTCCGGCGCGACGGGCTGGCGGCCTACCGCGCCTTCCAGCGCGAGCACGAGGCGGAAGTCCTCGGTCCGGGCACGGCCATGCCGCTCATCCGTGGTCTGCTCGCGATCGACGATCCGGCCACGCCCGAGAGCGATCGACTCGTCGAGGTCATCCTGCTCTCGCGCAACGACGCGGATTCGGCCATGCGCCTGTTTCACTCGATCGAGGCGCACAAGTTGTCCATCCACCGTGGCGCGTTCACTTCGGGCCGTGATCCGTGGCCCTACCTCAAGCCTCTGCACTGCTCGCTGTTCCTGTCGGCCAATGCCGAGGACGTCTTCCAGGCGCGCGCGCAGGGTCATCCGGCGGCGCTCGTGCTGCCACGGCCGGGTGAGGAGTCGGATGCGGATGTGAGCGAAGTGCGCATCGCCTTTGACGGCGACGCGGTGCTCTTCGACGAGCGCTCCGAGCTGCTCTTCCAGCGGGAGGGCCTGCAAGCATTCCAGGACCATGAGGCGATGCGCGCCTCCGAACCGCTCAGCCCCGGACCGTTCGCGCCCTTCCTGCTCGCTCTCAAGCGCATCCAGGACCGCTTCCCGGAGGGCAAGTCGCCCATCCGCACCGCGCTGGTCACGGCCCGCGGCGCCCCGACCCATACGCGTGTGGTCAATACCCTGCGCGACTGGGGCGTCCGCGTGGACGAGACCTTCTTCCTGGGCGGCATCGAGAAAGCGCCCGTGCTGGCCGCCCTGCGCCCGCACATTTTCTTCGACGATCAGCTGGGCCACCTGAAGGAGGCTCAGCGCCGCGTGCCAGCAGCCCACGTGGTGCCGGAGCGCCAGCAGCTGGCCCTTTTTGCCGACGATGTGCTGCCGGCCAGCGCTCCGGAGCAGCCCTTGCTGGTCCTGCCGCCCATTCCACGACGGGCGACGGTCCGTAGCCCTGAGCCGGACACGGCGCCGGAACAGGCGGCCGACGAGACGATCGCCCTGGAGCTGACGGGAGTCGACGAGCGCTGAAGCGGGGGGCTTACGAGCCGGCGGCCGTCAGCGGCGGTTCGACTGCGATGCCGAAGCGCCGCGCCACGGCGTCGGCGCTCAACGGACCACGGTGTCCCACGTAGAGCGGCGCGCCGCTCTCGCTCAGCAGCCGTTCAAGGCTCGAGCGCAGCTGGGCTCGGTCATCGGCGAAGTAGGGCTCGCGCGGAGCCCGGCCGCGCAGAAAGCCGCCCGAGACCAAGTCTCCGGCCAGTGTCGCCTCGTCGAGTACCACCGAGATCGAGCCCGGAGTGTGGCCGGGCGTGTGCAGCGTGCGCCCCGCGACGCCGAAGTCGGTCAGGTCGAGATCGCCGTCGTGGACGATGTCCGGCTCGAAGGGTGCCGCCGAGCGCGGCATGAAAGGCAGGAAGAGACGGCCCGCGAGGTCGCTGGGGTGGAGCGGACGGTCACGACCGGTGCGCGCGATCTCCGCATCGTCGCGATGCAGGGCGATGGGCGCGCCGAGCTCGGCCCGCAGTGCGGACGCTCCCCCCAGGTGGTCGAGGTGGCCGTGCGTCAGCAGGATCAGCGAAACGTCCGCGCGCTTGATGCTCCGGCGCTCGAGAGCGCGCATGATCCGATGCGGCGAGCTGGGATAGCCGGCATCGACCACCACGACACGCTCCCCCAGCACGAGGTACGAGTGCAGGAATCCGAAGAGGGCCAGGTCGACGGGGACCACCACTGGCATCGAACCTGGCATGGCTGTGCCTTCCTTTCGAAATGGTTGACCGAGACCGGAGCGCAGCGTACCCTCACCACGGTCAGCCTGGCGACCCGCGAGGGGCATCCGTGAGCTTTCTAGTCGTCCCGCACCAGGCCACGTCGTCGGCCGTAACCATCTGGGTGGGCGCCGTCCGGGGGGACGAGCCGCGCCTGGAGCTGGAGGTCGGCCGCGAGCCGAGCTTGCCTCTCGACGCCGGCTGGAGCAGCTTCCAGGCGGCCGGAGCACATCACCTGTGGTGGCAACGGGTGACCGTCGACGGGCTCGCTCCGGGCACGCGTTACCCGCTGCGCCTGCTGGAGCAGGGAGCCGAGCGCGCGCAGGGCACGGCCGTCACGCTGCCGGCCAGCCTGCCCCGTCTCGACGAACAGCCCTTCATCTGCCTGCTGGGCTCCTGCTTCGCCCTGCTCAACGACCAGGCTGGTGCGGCCGGCGCGGCCTATGCCGCCCTGCCTGCGGGGGCACGACCGTCCGTCAAGTTCCTGTGCGGCGACCAGGTCTATCTCGATGCGCCATTTCCGAAGTACCTCTTCAACGTGTACCCCGAGCCACAGCTGCGCTCGGAGCTGCTGGCCACCTACCTGGCCAGCTGGACGCAGGCTGGCGACCGGCGCGGTTTCAACGAGCTGTTGCGCGACGGGGCGACATGGTTCTGCTCTGACGATCACGAGCTGTGGAACAACGCTCCCTCGCCGACGCCCATCGTGCGCGCGACGTGGTGGCCGCTGGGCGACGGCGGCGCGGCCTGGCTGCGCGCCGCCGGCTCGCTCTACGACATCTTCCAGACGCCCTCGCGGAGCTCTTCGTTCGAAGTCGGGCAGCTCTCGTTCCGCGTGCTGGACACTCGCCTGGGCCGGCTGCGCGATCGCTCGCTCTTCGCCGACGCGGCCGCGGTGAGCGCCGTGGCCGGCTGGGTGGCCGGCCTGCAAGGTCCCGGCGTGCTGGTCGTGGGCCAGCCGATCTTCGTGGCGCAGACGGGCCTGAGGGGCCACCTGACCGACTGGGGCCTGGCCGACTTCGGCCAGTTCGGAGAGCTGGCGCGGGCCCTGAGCGCTTCCCAGCACGATGTGGTGGTGCTCACCGGCGATGTGCATTTCGGTCGGGTTGCCGGTTGCCGGCTGCCCAGCGGCGCCTCGCTGCTCGAGATCATCGCTTCGCCCTTCGCGCTGATCGATGCGCGCTTCGGCGGCAAGTGGTCACGCCCGCCACACACCTTTCCCGCGGCCGCAGTCGAGGGCATCAGCCCGGCCCCGATCTGGGTCTCCGATCACCAGCTGGCGACTAACCACTTCGCCACGCTGGAGTTCGCTGACGATGGCGGCCGCGTCCAGCTGACCATGCGCGCCTGGCCCATCCCGACCTCGCCCGGTCAGGCGCCGGTCTCGAGGCTGGTCATGAGCAGGCAACTCAATTGAGGGGTCGGCCATGATCCCGACGCGCGAATCGCCGGCCAGCGCAGCCAACGAGCGGCTGCAATCCATGGAGCCGCAAACCGGCGAGGGCAATGTCGCCTGGCTGGAGCGCTGCCCGGTCAAGCGCGGCGTTCTGCTGCTGGGCGGCACTTCGCTGGCCGACTTCCGCCTTCGCGTCGCCCAGTCGCAGCTGCGCAGCGACCTGACGCCCAGCTACTGGTCCTTGTGCGGCCTGCTGCTCGACGGCGGGACGTTCGAGAGCGTGCCGCTCCAGTTCGGCGACATCTCTGACGTTCCCAGCACGAACGGTGTCAGGCGGCTGTCCGTGGCCGAGGTCGATGATGCGCGCCGCTGGCCCAACATCGCCGTGCTCGCCTTCGTTGAGCGGCCGGAGGTAATCGAGGGTCACGCTCAGAGAGTGCTGCGGCGCCGGACGATCATCGACCTGCCTGAGCTGATCGTGGCCTGGCTGGCCTACAGCTGGGCCGCGGGCAGCGCGGAGAACCCGCTGCTCGAGGGCAGGGGCATTCCCAGCGCAGCCTTCGTCGAGGCGGCCCATTCGCTCGCGGGCGTCGAGCTGACGCCGAGCCTCTCCTCGGCAGCCAGCTGCCCGGAAGCCATCTGGCAGGCGGTCAAGTGGTGGCACGAGTACTACGAGGGAGCGGCCAAGCTGGGCGTCAGCGCGGAGGCCGGCCTGCTCGTGCCGACCGGGCGATACGCGCTCCGCCAGCGCTCGGCAGCTGTCGAGCTGGCGCCCGATGCGCCGCTGTTCCTGCCAGGTCCCGGCGAAGGTCGCAAGGTCGAGGACGGCGGCCAGCAGCCATGACCGCGCGGGCGGACAAGGACCACTTCGACGCGGTCGTCGTCGGCTCAGGCTTCGGTGGCTCGGTGATGACCTACCGCCTGGCGGAGGCTGGCCGTCGCGTGCTGCTGCTGGAGCGTGGCCGGCGCTTCCCGCCGGGCAGCTTCCCGCGCAGCCCGTACCGCTTCAGGCGCGCCTTCTGGGACCCCAGCGAGGGTCTCTACGGGATGTTCTCGATCTGGTCCTTCGACCACCTCGGAGCGGTGGTAGCCAGCGGTCTGGGCGGCGGCTCGCTGATCTACGCCAACGTGTTGCTGCGCAAGCCGGCGGAGTGGTTCGCGCGCGAGGAGGGCGGTGCCGCCGACGCCGAGTACTGGCCGGTCACCTACGACGAGCTGGCGCCGCACTACGACAACGCCGAGCGGATGCTTGCGCCGCAGACCTACCCCTTCGAGCACGAGCCCTACGCCTCCACGCCGCGCACGAAAGCCTTCGTCGACGGCGCGCGACGGCTCGGCTGGGAGCCCTTTTTCCCACCCCTGGCGGTGACCTTCGCCGCCCCCGACAGGCCGCCGGCCGTGGGCGACGTGATCCCCGACCCGCCGGGCCGGCCGAACCTGCACGGCGCCACGCGTACGACCTGCCGGCTGGTCGGCGAGTGCGACATTGGCTGCAACTTCGGGGCCAAGAACACGCTCGACTACAACTACCTCTCCGAAGCCATCCACGAGAAGGCGCTCATCCGCGACCTGTGTGAGGTGCGCGAGCTCGAGCCGCGACCCCGCGGCGGCTGGCTGGTGCGCTACGTCGAGCACGACCTGGAGCGCGAGGGCATGCCCTTCACGACGCACCGGCTGCCCCTGCGCGAGGTCAGCTGCGACAGGCTCATCCTCTCCGGCGGCACGCTGGGCAGTGTCTACCTGCTGCTGCGCAACAAGGACCGCCTGCCGGGCTTGAGCGCGGCGCTGGGCACGCACTTCTCGGGCAACGGCGACCTGCTGACGCTGGCCCTGCGCCCGCGCGACCCGCGCAGCGGGCGGCTGCTGCCCATGGAGAGCGGCATCGGGCCGGCCATCACGGCCGCCGTGCGCTTCCCCGACGGGGTCGAGGACGGCAGCCGGCGCCGCGGCTTCTACCTCCAGGATGCCGGCTACCCGGACATGATCAACTGGCTGATCCAGGCCGTCGAGATGCCCGGCGCGATCCTGCGCTATTGGGCGACTGCCGTGCGCCTGGTGCGCCGCTTCATGAAGCGCCAGACCGACACGGATGTCGGCGCGGAGCTGTCCCGGCTGCTCGGTGATGCGCACCTGTCCTCGGGCATTCTGCCGCTGCTGGGCATGGGTCGCGAGTGGCCAAACGGCGTGATGCGCCTGCGCGACGGCCTGCTCGACGTCGACTGGACGATCGACCGCTCGAGTGACTACTTCGAAGCCGTCCGGCTGGAGCAGCGAAGGTTGGCCCGCGCACTGGGGGCGCGCTTTCGCGACAACCCCATGTGGCACTTCGGACGGCGCGTGATCACGGTGCACCCGCTGGGCGGTGCGCCCATGGGCCGCAAGCCAGAGGAGGGCGTGGTCGACGCACGCGGCAGGGTCTTCGGCTATGCCGGCCTGTACATCGCCGACGGCTCGATCATGCCCGGCACGGTCGGCCCCAACCCCAGCCTGACCATCGCCGCCATGTCGGACCTCATCGCCGAGGGCATCCTGAGCGAGGGAGGGCGGCCCGCCTGATGTCGGGCGAGGCGATGACCAGCCGCCCGCCCCGGCGATCGCTGATACTTGCCGGCGGCGGCTACAAGGTGGCCTTCCAAGCCGGCGTGCTGCAGGTCTGGCTGGATGAAGCCGGCATCGAGTTCGACCACGCCGACGGGGCCAGCGGCGGCAATCTCAACCTGGCGATGTGGTGCCAGGGAATGAGCGGCACGCAGATCGCGGACAACTGGCGCAACCTGCCCCCCCGGCTGGGCATCGGCTTCAACTGGCGCCAGTGGCCCAAGCTCATCTATGCCGACTCGCTGCTGACGCTGGACCGCTTCCGGCGCAACGTGCTGGTGCAGTGGGGCTTCGACTGGCAGCGCATCCGCGCCACGCGGCGCGACGCCACCTTCAACGTCTACGACTTCACGGCTCACGAGCTGGTGCCCCTGCCGGCCTCCCAGCTCGACCCGGAGATGCTGATGGCCTCCATCTCCATCCCGATGTGGTTCCCGGCCGTGCAGCGCGCCGGGCGCACCTACCTCGACGCCGTCTTCCTGACCGACGCCAACCTGGAGGAGGCCATCGCTCGCGGCGCCGACGAGCTGTGGATCATCTGGACGGTCAGCGAGCAGAGCCGCTGGCGAGCCGGCTTCGTGGGCGCCTACTTCGGCATCATCGAGACTGTCGCCAATGGCAACTTCCGGCGCAGCCTGCGGCGCATCGAGGCCAACAACCGGGAGGTGGCCGCTGGCCGCCCGGGCGAGTTCGGACGCCACGTCGAGGTGCGCATCCTGCGTGCGGAGGTGCCCATCCACTACCTGGTCATTCTCGGTTCCGACCGGGTGCGCCACTGCGTCGAACGCGGCGTGGCCGAGGCCCGGCGCTGGTGTCGTGAGCAGGGCATCGAGCTGCGCCCGCAGGGGTCACTGGTCGGCCCGCCGGATCGGACGGGGCTGACCTTCAGCGAGACGATGAAGGGCCATGTCGGTCTGGGCCAGGCCGATTACCGTGCAGGCTGGGAGGCGGGCCGGCGAGCGGGCAAGCGGCTGGCCGTCCACCTCGACGTGAGCATCGCCGGCATGCGCCGCTTCGTGGCCGAGCCCGAGCACCAGGGCTCGATCCGGGGCGTCGTTGAGTGCGCCGCGCTGGGCGGCCGGCTGCCGCTCGAGCGGGGCACCCTCAACCTGTTCGTCGACCGCGGCGACCCCGGCCGAAAGGAGATGCGCTACCGGCTGCTGGCAAGGGACGGCGCCGGCCAACCGCTGACCATCGTGGGCCACAAAAGCGTGCACGACGACCCCGGCTTCGACCTGTGGACCGACACCTCCACCCTTTACACCCGCGTTCTGCGTGGACACATCGAGCGCGAGGAGGACGAGGCCCGCGCTGAGGTGCTGGCCGCCGGCATCATCCGCGTCCATCCCCTCGACTTCCTGAGGCAGCTGACGACCATGCGCGCGCATGGCCCGAGCACCGCCGAGCGAGCCGGCGTGGTGGCCCGCTTTGGCAGCTTCTTCTTCGGGCGACTATGGGATGTCTACGGACAGGGCGTGCTCACTTCTGCGCCGTTCTGAGCGTGGCCATCGTAGTTGGAGTTGAGTGATGCTCGGCGCTCGCAGCAGTCGGCTGGCCTGAGGCCGGCCGAGCGGCTACACCACGAAGAGCAAGGAGGTGCGCGGATGGCCTATGTCGGCCCGACCGGTCTAAGCTCGGGTTGGAAGGACGATCAGGAACTGCCCATCGAGGGCTCGGTCGAAGTGGACCTGCCGCTCGACGAGCTATGGCGCATCTTCAGGCGCGTGCGCCAGTGGCCCACGTGGAACCCCTGTTTCTGGATAGCCGGTGTACGCGGCGGGGTGCTGGCCGAGGGCAGCACGCTGTTGTGGGCCTTTGAGCCCATCGAGCCGCAGTACCCCTACAAGCTGCCGGCCATTGCCACGCTGGTCGAGGTGTTGCCCGCTCAACGCGTGACCTGGGAGGTGACCACCATGCCCGGCTTCCACGCCCGGCACAGCTACTGGATGGAGGCCCTCGACGACGGACGCAGCCGCTTCGGGTCGTGGGAGGTGGCCGAGGGTCCGCTATACCGGCTCCTGCGGCCGTTCTGGCTGGCGCACTTCCGCTTCGTGCGCGACGCCTCGCTCGAGGGCGCGTCGCGCTTGGGCCAGCGCGTCGGCTAGCGCAGGCCGAAGACGGAGGAGTCGACCCCCGCACCCAGCCCAAAACCATCGCGCGTCTTGTCCATGCGCGTCCTCCTACAGCTTCGGTTCGAGCGGTTCCTTGAGGGCCTGATCGCGCTCGAAGCCCTCGTGCTCCAGCTTGATGGCCTGGATGGCAGTGGCGTTGCCGGCGGCGTCCAGGTCGGGTAGCGCCTGGTACTCGGAGACCCAACAGCGGTAGACGTGGTAGGCCAGAACGAGCTGGCCGGCCTCGTTGTACAGCTCGATGCGGATGTCCTTGCGGAAGTCGCCCAGGGACATCTCCGTGCCCGGCACGCCACCAAACTTGACCGTCTTGTTGGCCCACTCCTCGAACGCGTCGTCGTGGGTCACCCCACGCTCGAGCGTGATGGGCTCGTAGCGCGTCGACCCGGGTGACTTGCGGCGGTGGCTCGGGTCCGCGCCGGAGCGATGCTCGACCACCTCAGTGACCCGCCTGAGCGCGCTGATGCGGCTGATGCCGGCCACCACCCGGCCGTCCCACACGACGCGGAACTTGAAGTTCTTGTAGGGGTCGAAACGCTGCGGGTTGACGCTGAATTCCGGCATGACGGCTCCTCCCTGGGGCGACTCTACGGCACCGCCACAAGCCCGGCATGTCCGCTTGGCGACAGGGCGCCTCCGAGCGTCCGCTAGAGTGGTCCGCGTAGATCGCCGTGCAGGCTCCCGGCGCCGGCCGCGCGAGGCGCGTGGCCCGCTCCGGGACCGGAGGGGAGTCTTGCTTGCGTCCGTCGAGCTGATCACCGGACTGCTGCTGCGGGAGCAGTACCGCTTCGCGCCGGCCGCCGTGCGCGCCGCGCTGGAGAGTGGCGGCCTGGGCGGCGTGCCCCCGGCCGAGCTGCCGCTGATCAGCGCCGCGGCCTCGATCAGCGGCGGAGAGCCGCGGCGGGCGCTGCGCGAGCTGGAGGCCCTCTCCGCGCCGCCCGGCTCCGACGAGCAGGCGGCCGCACAGGCCATCCGCCGCCTGGCACAGGCGCTGGATCGCAACTGGTTCCCGGGCGGCGGCGGCGCCGTGCTCGACGAAGGCGATTTGGAGCGCATGCTGGACGGCGCGGCGGACCAGGCGACGGCGGCCAGCCCCGCTGTCGCCCTGCTGATCCAGCTGGCCACGAACGTGCTGGCCATGGCGCCCACCTGGCGCACCGTGGCCGACAGCGGCAGGCGCCTGGGGCTGGGGGCGGCGGCCGGGGCGGTGCTGGGGCACGCCCAGCAGGTCGGTGCGGCGATCGCGCAGCACGGGGCGCCGGCGGCCGTTGGCTACGTTGCTCTCGTGCAGGCCGACCTCTTCGTGCGGGCCGGCCAGGGCGCGGCCGCTCCGGCTGCGCTGGGCGTCGTCGAGATGGCCTATGGCTCTACGAGTGACTGGGCCGGGCTGGGCTCGGCCTGGCTGGTGCGCGGCGACTGGTCGGCCGAGCCGACCTCCCAGCCCGAGACGCTGGGCCTGGATCTGGAGTCGGCCCAGGTTCCACCGGGACCAAGTGCAAGCCGCGATGCGAGAGCCGCGCGCCAGGCCTACGACCAGGCTGCCAGCGCCTTTGCCGCGGCCGGCGCGCAGCGCGGCCTGGCCGCGGTCGAGCTGCGGCGGGCGCACCTGGACCGGCTGGCAGGCGACGGCGCGGGCGCGCGCCAGCGGCTGGAGGCGGTCGTGAGGACGGCCGTCGAGACCGGCGACGGGGCGCTGGCCCAGCTCGCCCGCATCCACCTCGCCCTGCTCGACATCGAGGGCGGCCGCTCGCCGGCAGCCGGCGAGCTGGGCACTGACGTCGCCGGCTGGGTCAAGCGCGACGGCAGCTACAGCTACGCGCGCGGCCTGGCCCGTCTCTGCCTGGCCTTTGCGCGCCGGCGGCGCGAAGAAGGTGACTTCCTGCTCGGGCGGGCAGCACTGAGCATCTCGGACGCCATCAACAGCGGTATTGGCGCTGTCGCCGAACCGGCCCTGGTCGGGGCGGAGACGGCCGAGCTGTACGGCGGCGCAAACTATCGGCGCGCTCTGCTGGTCCTTACCCAGCTGGAGATCGACGCCGCTATCGACAGGCAGGCGGCCCAGCCTGAGGGGCTGGCCTGGATCCAGCTCGTCGATCGGGCGACGCGCGCGCACAGCGCGGCCTCCGCCCTGCGCGACAGCGACGCGCTCGCGGCGTCCGCCGCCAGGCTGGCCAGGCTGCGCGACATAGGTGCCGGGCTGGCCGCGGCGGGGACCGCCGGTGAGCCGCAGTTTGTGGCGCTCGCCTCGGGCACCCTCGGAGAGTTCATCGCGCAGGCCGGCGTGCAGGTCCCGCTCTATCGCGCTACCCGCGCCCGCGCCGCCGGGCTGCCGGAGGAAGCGGCGCGCCGCTTCGACGAGGCGGTGGCGGCGGCCCGCCAGGTCGAGCCCGAGGACGGGCTGCTGACCGCCGTCGTGCTGGCCACGATGGGCCGGCCCGACGAGGCGCGGCCGGCTGTCGAGCGCATGATCGCCGCGGGCCAGCTGCCCCGCGACCTGGCCACGCTGCTGCTGATGCGCCTTGGAGACGCCGCCGGCGCGCAGGCGGCGCTGGCCCGCCAGGACGCTGCCGCTGTTCACTCGGGGCAGGGCGAGCCGCTGGCCGATGTTGCCCTGCGCGCCGAGATTCTGGCCGCCAACGGCGACTGGCCATCGGCCGCCAGGCACGCGGACGAGGGGATTGCCAAGTTCGAGGGGCGACTGGCTCGCCTTTCGCGCGACGTCCTGCGCATCTCCGCCGCGGACGATAGCGAGGTGGTCAGCCTGTACACCACTGCCCTGCGCGCCCGGCTGGCGCTGGCGGACGACGTGGCCGCCGCGTTCCGGCTGTCTGACCGCTGCCGCGGCACTGCTCTGGCCGACCTGCTGGCCGACGATCAGCTGGCCGGCGAGCCCGAGGCCGCGGCGGTCCTGCGCCGCTGGCTGCGCGCGGGCGTCGAGTTGGCGCAGGTCTTCGAGGTTGCCTCGCAGGCGCAGCACTCACATCCGGCCCGCGTGCGAGCCGAGATCGCGCGCGCGGAGCGCCGGCTGGACGAAGCCGAGGAGGAGCTGGAGCGCAGGGCACCGGCCCTGCTGGCCGCCCGGCGCCAGCCGCGCCCCACACCCGAGCTGGCCGACGTCCAGGCGCTCCTCGGTCCCGAAACGCTGCTGCTCCAGTACCACAGCTTCGACGACGAAGTCTTCGCCTGGGCCGTCTCGGCAAGCGCCGCGAGGCTCGTCCGGCGACGTGCCCCGACCGCCCAGCTGACTGGCGACGCCCGCCGTTTCCATGTGCTCTGCGCGGACGTGCGCTCCAGCGCGGACGAGCGCACCGCCCTGGCCTCACGCCTGGCGGAGCTGCTGCTCGAGCCGCTGGCCAGCGAGCTGGCCGCTCATCCGCGAGTCATCGTCGTGCCCCATGCGGGGCTGTCGCTCCTGCCCTATCACCTGCTGCCACTCGACGGAGATGTGCTGGGCACGGGGCACACCGTCTCGTACCTGCCCGCCGCTTCCATCGCGCCTCGCTGGCGCGGCCGTCCCATGCCGCGGCTGGGCCCCGACGCGCTGGTCGTGGGCGACCCGCGCTACGCGCCGGCGCTCGGGCTGAGCCGCCTGCCGGCCGCCCGCACCGAGGCGGCGGCCATCGCCCGCCGCCTGGGCAGCGAGGCGCTGCTGGCCGAGGCCGCCACCGGCGAGGCCTTCGCGGCACGCATCGCGTCCGCCCACGTGCTCCACCTGGCGACCCATGGACGGGCCATCGACGGCGCGCCAAACAGCGCCGAACTAGCCTTGGCCTCCGGCGACAGGCTGACGATCGCCGAGCTGATGGGCATGGACGCGCAGGTCGACCTGGCCGTTCTCAGCGCCTGCGACACCGGTCGTGGTACGACCACGGCCAGTGGCGACGTGGTGGGCTTGGCGCGCGCGCTGCTCGCCGCCGGCGCGCGCGACATCGTCGTCTCGCTCTGGCCCGTGGACGACCGGGCGGCCTGCCTGACGATGGTCCACTTCTACGAGTGCCTGCAGGCGGGTAGCGACGTCTCCCTTGCCCTGGCCGCCGCCCAGGCGGAGCTGCGCCGCCGCAGCGAGGCCGAGCAGGCAGCCTGGTACGAGGAGATCGCCGCGGGGCTGGAGTTGCCGACCGAGGCCCCGCTGGCCGGCACGCGCGCCTGGTCCGCACCCGAGAACACGGCCGAGCCCGCCGGGGGCAGGGCACAGTCGGGTGCCCACGGCACGGACCGGGCCGGGCATCCCGCCCTGTGGGGTCCGTTCATCCACATCGGCCTGCAGTAGGAGAGCGATGCTGCAACGAACCTGTCAATCCGAACGACACCAGCACCTACACACATCTGCAGCCAGGAGGTAGCCATGCAGGACACAGCTCGACGTGAAGGCATCCGCATGTGCATCGACCGCTTCGTACCGGAGGACCGGATCAGCGCCGCCGAGGCCGATGCCCTGGCCGAGCGGCCCGACAACCTGCTCGCAGTGCCCCTGCCGGGCGGCCGCACGCTGGGCCGGCCGCGCATGGCGCTCATCTCGCAGGCGCTCTGGAAGCCGGGCACAACGATCACGGTGCGCTTCATGGATGGGGAGGCGAGCGTCCAGAGCAAGGTGCAGGACGTGGCCAAAACGTGGGAGGACCACGCCAACCTGCGCTTCGACTTCGGCGACCACGCCGACGCGACCATCCGCATCAGCTTCGCAGACGAAGGTTCGTGGTCCTACCTGGGCACGGTGGCGCAGCAGATTCCCAGCCATGAGCCGACGATGAACTATGGCTGGCTGACGCCCGACTCGGAAGAGGAGGAGTACTGGCGCGTCGTGCTGCACGAGTTTGGCCACGCCATGGGAGCCATCCACGAGCACCAGAGCCCCGACGTTCAGATCCCGTGGGACAAGGAAGCCGTCTACGCCTACTACGCTCGCCAGGGCTGGTCGCGCACGCAGGTCGACAACAACCTGTTCAGGGCCTACAGCCCGGAGGGCATCCAGTTCTCGCGCTTCGACCCTGAGTCGATCATGCTCTACGCCGTCGACAACGCGCTGACCGTCGGCGACTGGGAGGTCGGCTGGAACACGCGCCTGTCCGAGCATGACAAGAGCTTCATCGCCTCGCAGTACCCGGCCGCCGAGCCGGAGGTCCCCGAGTTGAAGGCGGGCGCCTCACCGGTCTCCCGGACGATCGGCGGCGACGGTCAGGCCGACCGCTTCCAGTTCGCGGTCAACGAAGCGGGCAGGTTCTCGCTCGAGACGCACGGCCCGACCGACGTGGTGATGAGCCTGCACGGCCCGGACAACGAGTCCTCGCTCGTGGCCGTCGACGACGACTCCGGGCTTGGTCTCAATGCGCACATAGAGCGGGAGCTGACCCCCGGTCGCTACTTCGTCCAGGTCCGCCACTTCCACCCCTCGGGCACGGGCAGCTACGAACTATCACTGGAACGCCTGGGCGGCTGAAGTTCGCGCCGCGCGTTCACTCGCCGGTTACCAGTTGGAGGAGAGAGCCTTGGACGAGATCATCAAGCAGATCCAGCAGCGCACCGGCATCAGCGAGGAGCAGGCGCGGGGAGCGGCCGATACGGTCATCGGCTTCCTGAAGGACAGGTTGCCCGCCCCGATCGCGGGCCAGATCGACGGCATCCTGGGCGGCGGCGGCGAGGGCGGAGCGCTGGGCGGCTACGGCGACATCGGCAAGTTGACCGGCCGCTGAGGTCCCGTTTCTCGCTGAAACTCAGCCGGCGGCGCCGCCTGCGCCCGAGAAGACCAGCTCGACGGCCGCCCCGCCATCGACGGACTCGATACCCAGAGCGACGCGGAACAGAAAGAAGTCGTCCCGGCGGCTTTGCCGGGACGACTGATCTGGCTACGGTGCGCAGCCGGCCGGATGGGCAGGCTGGCCGCGCAGCGCGGCCTGTGAGAATGGCGGTTAGGCGGCGACGGGGGCTCCGCGGAAGAGGGCCAGGCCACCCATCTGGGTGATCACCAACCGAACTCGGTCCAAGCCGTTCTCCTGGATCCAGGTCGCAGCCATGGTGGCCGACTTCAGAGCCTGCTCGCGGGTCTCCCAGATGCTGATCGAGACAACCTTGTGGTTGCCGACGTCGACCAGTCCGTAGTCCACGAAGCCGGGCTCCCTGGCGAAGAGCGGCAGGATGCCCTCCTCGGCAAGGCCGGTGAGCTCGTCAAAGGTTCCCTTGACGATGTCGTAGGTGGCGAGTCGCGTGTAACGCATGCTGTATCTCCTAATGTTCCGACGGCTAACTCACACGAAGCGGATTCGCCGGTGGCTCTCCGCGTCCGAGGGGCCAGAGGATCAGGCGGTTCGCAGCTATTGCAGCCGATGTGCGTAGTATAACACACGAAACGGTCCGTGATACATTCGCAGCAGATACGCTACGAGTCCGTACGAGGTGATTCAGGTGCCCAGAATTGAATTCGAAGCAGACACTGAGGAGCAACTGATGGCACTCGCTTGGCGCTGGGTGATGGGTCCGCAGCAACAGCCGGGCGGGCCCGTCGCCGACCAGGCAGACCAGGCCGACCTTCACCGCCGCCAGTTGGGCGAGGCGCTGAACGGCATCCGTGGGAAGGACAGCCGTCGGCTGCTGCGTGAGGTCGCCGAGCTGTCGCTGCAGGGCGCCGCACTTGTGCTTGACGCGGACCTCGCCGCCCGTTACGGCAAGAAGAGCGGCACCGCGTTCGCGGGTATTGTGGCCGGCCCCAACAAGGTCATGCGTCGTGTCGCCCGCCGCGACCTCGTTGCCTGGGACGCGGATGTCCGCGGCTACCGGATGGATCCCGCCGACGCGGAAATCGTCCTCCAGCGCTGGCCCGCGCCGTAGCGCTGGTCGAGACAGCCGCACTCGCTACGGGCGGCCCCGCGCGCGCTGGATGTCCGATCTGCCCCTAGCTCGCTCGGGCGAAGCGCTCGCCGGGGAGCGTCGTGCGAACTTGGCCGGCGGCCCCGCCCGCCGTCTCGCGCGGCGCGGACTGGCGCGGTGCGGACTGGCGCTGGGGCGGTTGTCCGCCGGCGGCGGGCTGGCGCGGTGCGGGCTGGCGCTGGGCCGGCTGTCCGCCGCTCGGCCGACCACCCCTGCGGCCACCCGACCGGCGCCGTCGTTCGGGACCCTGCTGTGAACCGTACCCCCGGGCCGCGGCTCGCGGGCCTTCGCTGCGCATCGAAAAGGCAGGCTCGAAGCCCTCGATAACCTCTACCTCCAGCCTGTGTCCAAGCATCTTCTCGATGCCTTCCAGCAGTGGTCGTTCCTCGGCCGATACGAGCGAGACCGCGTCGCCGTCTGCGCCGGCCCGGCCCGTGCGCCCGATGCGGTGCACGTAGTCAGATGGCACGGAGGGCAGTTCGTAGTTGACGACGTGGGGCAGGGCGTCAATGTCCAGCCCGCGCGCGGCGACGTCGGTGGCAACCAGGATGTCCACCCGCCCGCGCTTCAGGTCTTCCAGTGCGCGAACACGCTGGGCCTGGTTCTTGTCGCCGTGGATGGCCGTCACGCTGTGGCCGTCGCGCTCCAGCTGCTGCGCCAGCCGGCTGGCGCCGTGCTTGGTGCGCGTGAAGACGAGCGCCTGCTCGATGCGGCCCTCATCGATCAGCCAGCTGAGCAGCTCCCGCTTGCGGGCGCGCTCCACGGGCATCACCAGCTGACGCACCAGCTCGGCCGGCGTGTCCTTGGGGGCCACCTGGACGGAGATGGGCCGGTCCAGGAAGTCGGACGCCAGGCGCTTGATCTCCGGCGACAGCGTGGCCGAGAAGAGCAGGTTCTGGCGCTGGCTGGGCAGCAGAGCCAGGATCCGGCGGACGTCCGGGATGAAACCCATGTCCAGCATGCGGTCTGCCTCATCGAGGACGAGTACCTCGACGCGCGACAGGTCGATCGTGCGTTGCCCGACGTGGTCGAGCAGCCGGCCGGGGGTGGCCACCACGATCTGCGCGCCCTGGATGAGGCGGCGGACCTGCTTGTCAAAGTCCACGCCGCCGTAGATCGCGGCCGAGCTCACGGGCCGCTGGCCGCCATAGACGCGCACGCTCTCCTCGATCTGCAGGCACAGCTCGCGTGTGGGCGTGAGGATCAGCGCGCGTACTGCCCGCCGGCCGCTCGAGCCATTGTTGGCCGCGCCGTTGAGGCGCTGGAGGATGGGCAGCACGAAGGCGGCGGTCTTGCCGGTGCCGGTCTGGGCGCCGGCCAGCACGTCTCGGCCGTCGAGGACGAGCGGAATGGCTTCACGCTGGATGGGGGTGGGCTCCGTATAGCCCTGCTGCGCAACGGCGCGCATGAGATCGGGCGTCAACCCGAGGCGATCGAAGGACATGAGTGATTGCTCCTGACAGGGCCCATCCCGCCTTGGCGGGGCCCGGTCAGGGCGTAACTGGATGGTCGGGATCGAACGGTTGAGACCGGGGCGCAGACCGGAGCGCGCCCTACGAACACGAAGTAGCGGCAGTGTAACAGGTCGAGCCGAACACCCGTTCGACTTCGAGTGGAGACTGGGTGTATGATTGTCGCTCACCGCGAAGTGCGGTGACTCCGTGTGATCGACCCTTCTCGGACAGATCGTGCGTCTGCAGACTTAAGTTCGAGAAGAGTGGAGGTCACTGTGACCACCGGTACCATCAAGAAGGTCGTAGCCGATCGCGGCTTCGGCTTCATCACCGCTTCCGATACGAAGGAATACTTCTTCCATCGGAATTCGCTGGACTCCTCGCTTGACTTCGACCGCCTGGTCGGCGGCGAGCAGGTCCAGTTCGAGATCGAGCAGAGCCCCAAGGGCCCCCGGGCCAATCGGGTTTCCGCCGTCTAGGCGTCTTCGCACGCTCTAAGAGCCGTCCGCAGCGATGCGGGCGGCTCTTCTTGTTTGCGCCGATTGCCGCAGGTCCCGAGTTGTCCGGCAGCGGAGCTAACGGCGAAGTTGGCGGCCCTGGCGGCTCCTGCTTGACCGCCTGTTGTCCCCGTGCGGGCCGGACGGCCAGGGAAGAGGCCGGTGCCGGTCGAAAGTGGCTGTTAGTTCCTGTGACGGACAACCATCGGAGGGCCCGCCCGACACCTGCGGTGGCTTACACTCCAGCCGATGGCAGAGGAGCTTCGCCCGGAGGAACCATTCGGGCTGCGCGGCCAGTACGAGAACATCTGGCACATCGCCTTCGCCGAACGCTGGAGTGACGGGCAGGTCATAGGCCACCGGACGTTCTGCGGTCGCAATTACGCGGCCTCAGATGAGCAGAACGATCTCAATGGCTTGAACGATGTCTGCTCTGACTGCACCGCCCAGGTGGCCCAGCGCCACTGACCTCCCGCCTCTCCCCTTGTGCGGTCGAGATGAGAGCAGCCTGCAAGCCGCTAGGGTCGATCCTCCCGCCACTGGTCACGCACATCCCGCTACGCTCCGGGCCATGACCGACGACTTCAAGCTGGGCCTGCTGATCTGGCCCCAGTACACCGACTGGCAAGCGTTGCAGGACGCGGCCGCCCGAGCCGACGAGCTGGGCTTCGATTCAATCTGGACGTGGGACCACCTCTACCCCATCGCCGGCGACTGGCGCGGGCCCATCTTCGAGGGCTACCTGACGCTGGCCGGCTCGGCTTCCGTGACGAAGAGGGCGAAGCTGGGGCTGATGGTCGGTGCCAACACCTTCCGTAACCCGGCCCTCGTCGTAAAGATGGCCACCACCCTTGACCACCTCAGCGGCGGGCGCATGTACCTGGGCATCGGTGGTGCCTGGTTCGAGCGCGAGCACACGGCCTACGGCCTGGACTTCGGCAGCAGCCCGGGCGACCGATTGAACCGGCTCGATGAGGCAGTCGAACTGATGCGGACCATGCTCGACGGCGAGCCCGCCTCGGCGCGCGGCCCTTACTACAGGGCGCACCAGGTGCGCAACGATCCGGCGCCCGTGCAGGATCGGCTGCCCATCCTGATCGGCGGGGGAGGCGAGCGCAAAACTCTGCGGACCGTGGCCAAGTACGCCGACGCTTGGAACGTCGGTGGCGAACTCGAGCGCGTGCGGCACAAGGACGAGGTGCTGCGACGCTGGTGCGACGAGGTCGGGCGCGATCACACTCAGATCGAGCGCACGCTGCAGGGCGGCTCCATCGTGCTCCGCCGAGACGAGTCTGAGGCACGGCGCGTGGCGGCTGAGATGGGTCGCCACAACGGCGGTTGGTCCGGTCCGGGTACGGTCGGCCGGCCAGAGCAGGTCGTCGAGCGCTTCGCGCCATACCTCGAGCTCCGGCTCCGGCACATCTACTTCGACCTGCCGGCGCCCTTCGACGCGGAGACCATGGAGCTTCTGGCTGGGGAAGTGCGGCCGGCCCTGCAGCAACTCGCTGGGTCCGCGCAGCGCGTCGCCTAGCGGAGCTGGAGCCGAGCGCAACGCAGGTCAAGCAAGGGAGCGTTCTCATGCAGCAGGCGATCGTTTTCGTCAGTCACTTCCGTCTGAAGGAGGGGAAGCTTGAAGCCTTCAGGGAGCACGCCAGTAAGACCGCCGCGCTGCTCGACGTGGAGAAGCCTCGGACGCTGCTGTTTCATGTCTACCTCGACGAGCAGGCCGAGCGGGTGAGCATCGTGCACGCCTTCGCGGATCGTGAGGCCATGGACTCTCACGTCCAGGGCGCCGCTGAACGTTCCAGAGTCGCCTATGAGACGCTGGAGCCGGAGAGCTGGGAGGTCTACGGCGAACCCAGCGACGCAGCACTGAGCATGCTGCGGCAGGCGGCCCAGACTGCCGGCGTCTCACTGAGCATGTGGGCCATTCACCTGAGTGGTTTCACCCACGCACCCGGGCAGCGCTGAGACGCCGCACCCGTTCAAGACTTCTGCCGATGGCTCTCGGCTGCCCAGCAGTCGATCCCGGCAGCCCTCACCGTCGAGGAGTACCTGCCGCGCTCGAAAGAGGCCTCGGCCCTCGCTCCTAGCGGTCGCTGGCCAGCCGTCCCTTGGCCGGCTGGGCGTGGGCCGCTGCGCGCCTGCGGGCGGCCGACTCGAGACGGTGCACCAGCCACAGCCCGCTGCCGATCCCGATGAACAGCCCGAAGACGGCCAAAAAGACGCCCAGCACCATCGTCTCGGCGTCCAGCACGAGCACCGCCAGGGCCAGCGCGAGGCCGGCGCCCAGCCCGCCCAGGAGCAGCGCCGCGCCGACCGCTGCCGCCGTCCAGCGGCTGATGCCCCACTCGCGCAGCAGGCCCTCTGTTCGCGCGCGCACCTGTGCCGGACGCCATAGCTCCAGCACCAGCACAGCCAGCAGGATCGCCCCGATGCCCGCCGCGGCGACGAGCGGAGCGCTCGTCTTGGCGCCCGAACCGCCGCCTTGTGCCCAGTTGTCGATGACGGCCTGCGCGTAGCTGTCCGCCCCGATCCACATCGCCACGCAGACCGCTGCCACCAGCACGGGCAGTAACTGGAGCGAGCGGCTGGTGCTCGTCCACATGCCCTCGTTGCGCGCCAGGTAGACCATCAACAGCGCTGTGGCAATGAAGAAGACGCCTTCGGCCGTGCCCTGCGTGGGGCGGTAGCTGTCGGGCCGACCGAGTGCATCCAGGCCGACGGCCCAGGGCAGCAGCCCGCCCAGCACGAGCAGGACGGCAGCGGCCAGGAGGAGCAGCCGCGCCGGGTCGC